>DASWVC010000023.1:0-17256 GCA_036401335.1 Chthoniobacterales bacterium | reverse complement strand
CTCCTTTTCGAGGCTTTTAACGCCAACAGCCTTGATTTCGGTCATGCTGCCGATGCCCCCACGGCCTTTGCCCAAGCCGCAGGCATCCCCTTTGTTTATGTGGCCGCCGAACCGGCCTACCCTCGCGGGTTAGCCCTGCTCGCGCCCGGCGGCTCGGCCGTTCAGAAAGTCGCCGACCTGAAAGGAAAGCGCGTTGCCATTGGCCACGGGTGGAACTGCGAGTACCAGCTGGTGCGCGCCCTGGAGGAAGCCGGCCTGCAGTATGGCGACGTCAAACCAGTGTACGTGAAGAGCGCAGCCGATGCTCGTGCGGTATTGGAATCCAGTAGCGCGGATGCGGTGGGGCTATGGGATCCTTTTTACGCGGTCGTGGAATTGGACGACCGGCCTCGGGTGCTCCGCGATGGGCTGGGCTTGACCCCGAATTACACGTTTCTCGTGGCTAGCCCCGGCTTTGCTCAAGAGCGCCCCCAGCTCATTTGCGCCTTGCTGGAGGAGTTGGTCAAAGTGGATGAGTGGGCTAACCAACACCCTGAAGAAGTTGCTGTGCTGCTGTCAAAAGACCTGGGCGTAAACCAGGAAGCGTTGCTGCGTGCGACCCAAAGGCGAGAATACGGGGTTCATCCGGTCGATGCCGAGACGGTGGCAGCCCAGCAGCGTTTGGCTGACAAATTTTTCGAGATCGGTGAGTTACCGACGAAGATTAACGTTCAAAAAGCGGTTCCGGCAAAGCCACCCTGGTGGAAAACCACCAGCGGGAGCTGAGTTAAGAAGAACCCTGTGTGGGTAGCGTTGGGGCCAAAGATGAGGTCGTGCGTCTCTTCGGAAAAAACCCCTGGCTAATCTCTAGTTCCTATGTGACATTAAGGACAATTAGTCATGAGCCCACTCATTTGCTTTCAAAATCATGGCATTGCAGTGGTCTGGCCGGTACCGCGGTTGCAAGGGCAAGCTAAAGCAGGCGAAACTCGTTGTTGTCGCATCAGGTGCTGATCAGGTCGACGCGGCAACTGCCAAAATGGCGGGCGGAATTCACCCCGTTACCTGTGCCTTTTATCCTTGATGATCGGCTTCAGCCGATCCGTTGATTTTTACCTGCAATTCGTTAATCCGACCATGTCTTACGTTCTGGCCCTTTCCGGGAGTCCCAATAAATTTTCAAAGACGACCTCCTTATTGCATACGATCGCCAGGCAACTTGGCATCCAGGGCTGTGAACTCAGGGCGGTTCACGCCACGGATTTCGGGCGTTCTTTCACTGGTCACCTGATCCGGGTTTACCTCAGTGACTTCGGCGAACTTGTGCGTCAGGCGGATGTCATCGTTCTCTTGACGCCGATAGGCAACGACGACCACCCGGGTCTGCTCGCGCCCTTACTGGAGTTATTGCCCGACGGCGCTTTCGCGGAGAAACCGGTTCTACTGGTGGTCACCGGCGGCCTGCCGGCGCATGTGGCCGGCCTTGAACAGGCGTCGGCGGCGGAGTTAAACCGCCTTCAGGGAACCCTGCTGCAGCCTCCTCTTCACATCGGTTCGCGCAGTTGGATTGTCCTGGGTGATGATCCACCGCAACTTACCCGTGGCACCGAAGGGCGGCTGGCAAGTGCCCTTAAGAACGCCCTCTCGCCGCGTTCGGCTTTAAAGGGCGCATCGGCCTGACTGGTTGTAAAAGGCCTACCTGCCTTGCGACAAGAAGTCTGCAGGATCTAATCCTTTTGCGGCGCGGCGGCCGGGTCGTCTGACGCGGTAGGGTGAGCAGGGGTGGGCGTGTGGCCCGACGTGGGGTGGTGCAGGGCCACAGTCACTTCCTGTTTCTCATGCTGCTGGGCTTCATCTTTCAGGTGCTTCTGAACGGCCTTTTTATGAACTTCCTTCGGTGATTTATCGCCCATGAGTCAAACCTAACGTGCGTTGTGGCTTTGTAAAAGCTGGCGGTTTACCAAAGCGATGCTCATTGGCATCTGTTCACCTTAAAACACATGTCCGACGGCCCAATCAGCCTTTGATGCCGGCAGCGGCCATGACGCCCTGGGTGACCCGTTTCTGAAAAAGCAGGTACGCGATGGCGGTTGGGATTGAGGCCATGACTGCAACGGCTGAAGTCTTTGAAAACGCGATCCCATACGCTGATTGCACCTGCGTCATGCCCACAGGGATAGTAAGCATCGGTGTGGAGTTCGTGATAATGAAAGGCCAGAAAAAGTTGTTCCACGTTCCGATAAACGTGACGATGCTCATTGCCCAAATGATGCTCCAGTTCAGCGGAATGTAGATGCTGAACAGGATCCTGAAATCGCCGGCACCGTCGATGATGGCGGCATTCCGAAAATCTCCAGGCACGGCATCAAAGAACTGTTTAAAAACCACAACCGACAACGGCGTTGCGATCTGTGGCAGGATCAAGCCTGCATACGTGTTCACAAAATGCAGTTTATCCATCAACATGAACAACGGGATGGCCATGGCACTGAAGGGAATCATAAAGCCTACAATCAACGCCATGTAGACCAGTTTTTTACCTCTGAACTCGAGCCGCGACAAAGCATAGCTGCACATCAGGGCGAACAGCACAGAAAAAAAGGTGACCGTGGTCGAAACGAAGACCGTGTTCAGGTACCAACGAAAAATCGGACTGTTCTGGACGACGTAAATGAAGGAATCGAAGTTGGGTGGCAGCGGGACCAGGGAAGGGGGCATCGCGATGGTGTCCGTCTCCGTTTTTAAAGACGTCGCGGCAATCCAGTAGAGCGGAAAAAGCCAAGCCAAGGCCGTCACCACGGTCAGGATGGTAACGATAAGCCCGAAGATGGAAAAATGCCGTTTTCTCATTTTGAACGCTTTGTTCGCAGCAGTCGGAACTGAATTGCCGACACCAATGCCATGATGAGGACCAACACAACGGCCACCGCTGAGGCATACCCGCCGCGACCCTGCTGGAAAGCTTGGCGGTACATGTAGAGCAAAACCACCATGGTGGAGTTGTAGGGTCCTCCTCCAGTGAGGAGGTAGACCTGGTCAAAAATCTTGAACTGCGCAATGAGTTGGAGAACCAGGACGAGGCTTGCCACGGGCCAGATCAACGGGCAGGTGATGTTCAAGAATTTTTGCAGGCCATTTGCTCCGTCAATCGAAGCCGCCTCATAGACGTCGGCGGAAATGTTCTGCAGACCCGAAATAAACAGGAGCATGTTGAACCCGACCGTCCACCAGACGGTCACGACGGCAACGGCCGGCATCGCCCAGGCAGGGTCCTGAAACCAGTTCACGGCCGTCCCAAACAGGTAATTGAAAATGCCGAAGTTGGCATCCAGAATCCAGACGGCGCCCGTTGTCACCACGCTTACCGGAAGGACAAACGGCAGGAAAAAAGCCGAAAGGACAGGCAATCGAAGCCGTTTCAACCGGACAACCAAAAGGGCCAGAAAAAACCCCGCGGCGGTATTGGGCACTACGGTCAGGATGACAAAGTAGACCGTCTGCTTAACCGCCGCCCAGAATTCCTGATCATGCAGCAGTTCCACGTAGTTCCTGATCCCGACAAAACCTCCCTGGCCGGCGATGTCCGACGTTGTCAGGCTCAAGTAGCAGACCCGAATGGCCGGGTAGATCAGGAACAAACCGTAGAAAAAGAGGAAGGGCGCGGTCAGAAGCCAGGCGGTCCAGGGACCCTTCTGCCGGGCAACCCGCAGCGCGCCCGGAACCGCAGCCAGAGGTGGTTGCGGGGCGGTGCCGGGCAACAGCGGCTTTTTACCCGTCGTTTGGACCTGCTGCCCGACTGGCTGCACTTTGGCCATAACCGGTGAACCCTCCTCCTGGCCAGCCGTTACTGCGATGATTGCTGCTGGAATTTCTCCAGTTCGCCGGTGAACTGCGTGATGCCTTGATCAACCGACAGCGGCCCATCCACGGCGGGCACAAGGAAATTGCTGATCGCGTTGAACGTCGGACCGCCTACGCCGAAGATGGGCAACGCCGGCTCGAAAACGACGTCTTTTGCGGTTATTGCGCTGTATTCGTTATTCGGCGTCATCTGTTTGTAAGCATCGCTTTCCTGAACCGGCAGGTAGGCCGGGATGTGGCCGCCGCCCGCCCAAGTCTCCGAATGCTTGATAACGAAAGCGACAAACTTCAGCGCAGCCGCCACTTTCTCGGGTGAAGCCGGAGTTTTGGCATTGTTCGGGATCGCCAGTTGATGCGAGTCTCCCCAGGTTTCCTGGTTATCGAAAAGTTTGGGAAAGGGAACGATGCCGTACTCGAAAGGCAATTTGCCTTGTTTCTTCAGGTCAACCAGCGTCGGGACCTCCCACAACCCATTGAACATAAAATCGGTCCGTCCGGCGCTGAACAGGGCCACCATGGAAGCATAGGAAGTGTTCTTCTGCATGAAGCCTTGCTTGGCCCAGTCCGACATCACCTGAAGGCTTTTTTTGCCTTGGTTGCCGACGTCATCAAAACTGAGTTGGCCGTTTTTCAGGAAGTCACCGCCCTGCTGTTTAAAAAACGTGTACCAGATGCGCCAGAGGGAGGCGGGGTCCTGGGTGTGGATGTTGGCGGCGATTGGAATCAGATGGGTTTTGGCTTTGGCTTGCGCCAGCATCTTGGCAAAAGAATCGACCCCATCGAGGCCCGTAGGTTTGCCATCCGGGTCCAGCAAGCCCGCTTTTTGCAGCGCAGTTTTGTTATAGTACAAAACGAGGCTATGAATATCGAGCGGAACCCCGAACAGCTGATCTGTCTGTCCAAACTTCTTGCTTATTTCCAGCGAGGTATCAATCAGTGATTTCTGGAAATCCGAGGCCTTAAGGCCGGCCTGCGCCAACTCCTCAGTAGAAATGGGCCTTAAATCTTTCGCTTTCACCCCGGCCGGGAAATGCGAGAAGTGGTAAGTCATCACATCGGGGGTTTGTCCGGAGACCACCGAGGTATGAACTTTAGTGTAGAACGGCTCACCCCAGGTCAAGGTTGATTCTGCGACCTGGACCTCCTGTTGGCTCTTGTTGAACTCGTCCACGATCTGCTTCATCCGGACGCCGTCGCCACCACCCAGAAAATCCCAGTAAACGATTTTGGTCGGTGCAGCTTGCGCCAACACCGGTAAAAGGCAGGCGGCTAAACAGGTAAGGGCGGATTTGATAGGGGGAACCATAAGATTGAAGGATGAATCGCGGTTACAGGAGGTGAGGTTGATCCAGGGCGGAGTCACAGTGGCACGGTCACTCAATACGCGAGTAGAACCTGGCTCCAGGACAAGGGCTGCAGGGTTACCTTAACTTTATCTGACTTAACAGAAAAATTCTTGTGTTGGGAAGGTTGAACGGCGTTGTGCGGGGGGGCGGCGTTGGTCGCCAACAGATTAGTTCCGGCAATTTCGATCGCCTCACAACTTTTAATTTCGGGAAAACCGCGCAAATCAATGGTGGCCGTTGTCTCTCCGGCCGCTTCCCGGTTGAGGATGTAGAGCGCAACCTTTCGTTGGTCGGAATCATGAACCGCGGATGCGACCACATGGTTAAGGGTGCCGGCCTGCTTGGATTCATATTGGCCCGAACGTACCTGCGCCTGAAGGACCTTGCCACGGGCATGCTGGGCGACCAGTTTGAACGGATGAAAGATGGTTTGACGCCACGCTTCGCCGCCAGGTTCCGTAAAGATGGCGCCGATGACGTTGACGAGCTGGGCCAGGCACGCTGATTTGACGCGATCCGCGTGGTTGAGAAGGGTGATAAGGGCACCCCCCACCATCAAAGCGTCCTGAAGGTCATAGATTTCTTCGAGCAAACGGGGCGCTACCGGCCATCCGGGTTTGGCGAGGTCCGATTCAGCCCGCGCTTTGTACCACACGTTCCATTCATCAAAGGAAAGCATGATGCGCTTCCGCGATTTCTGCTTTGCTCCCACGGCATCGCACACCGCCACGGCATCGCCGATGTAACGGTCCATGAGGTCGACGTTGGCGAGGAACTCCTGCGCATCATTGTACGGGTTCAGGTAATAGATGTGCAGCGAGACAAAATCGGTCACGTCATAGGTGTGCTCCAACACCTCATATTCCCAGGCGCCGAAGGTGGTCATGAAGGGTTGGGAGGACCCACACGACGAAACCTGGATCGTCGGATCAACCCACTTCATTGTTTTGCCCGCCTCTTTCGCGATCCGACCGTATTCGTACGGGGTTTTCTGACCGATTTGCCACACCCCATCCATCTCATTGCCAAGGCACCAGAACTTCACGCCGTGCGGTTCTTTGTACCCGTGCGCGGCCCGCAAGTCGCTCAAGGCGGTCCCTCCCGGATGGTTGCAGTACTCGAGGTAAGCTCGGGCTTCATCGGGGCCGCGCGTGCCAAGGTTTACGCCGAGCATCGGTTCGGTCCGCGCCAGTTTGCACCATTCCATGAATTCGTTGGTCCCAAATTCATTGGTTTCCGTGCTTAACCAGGCCAAGTCCAGCTGTTTGGGCCGTTGCTCTACCGGTCCCACGCCGTCTTCCCAACGGTACCCCGACATGAAATTACCTCCAGGATAACGGATGATGGTCGGCCCCAGTTCGCGGACCAGGTCCAGGACGTCGCCCCGAAACCCGTGCTGATCGGCGGTGGGATGCCCGGGCTCATAGATGCCGGTGTAAACGCAGCGTCCGAGGTGTTCGACAAAGGAACCGAAAAGGCGGCGGTCCACTTCAGAGATGGTGAAATCAGCGTCCAGGACGATTCCGGCGTCACTCATAAAAAATGTTTTTGGAAACAGGGGGGCTTGTTAGACACAAGGGGGCTTGTGGAAAACAATGCTTCGATCAGGGTGCGGTTTTTGGTTGTACGCACGGAAAATCATCAAGGAACGGGACTCGCCTCTCGCGCGTTCCGTTTTTCGCGTGGGGCGGGATGCCATGTGCGGCGGGTACCGGCGCACCTAGAAAGAGGACGCACTCGCCAACCTTTACCCGAGATTCGGAACAACAAGATTGCCGCGTTGCCTGATTGGGCATGCTGGCTTGCTTAGGATTAATCTTATGGCCAGCAAAGAGGTCCTGGTTTGCGGCACCCTCAACCTGGAGACAACGCTTCCCGTTGACGCGTTTCCACTGGCGTACGAACCGGTCCGCAATCTACGTTTTGAACTGCGGAGCCAGCCCTCCGGCGTGGGCTTCAACGTCGCCCGGGCGCTTACAGTGCTTGGCAATCGCGTGCGGTTGGCATCCCTGGTCGGCGTCGACTTTTTAGGAAGGGCGCTGCGGGGCGCACTCCCAGAGTACGGGCTTACGAGCCAGTGGGTGTTGCCCCAGTTGTAACGAGCCGGTTCGGTAACGACTACTTGGCATTCCACGACTCTGCCTGGATCTTGACGTCCTCCAGGGTGAATACCCGGCCCTGCTCCGAGGCCTGGATTGCTTCTTCAATCGCAGCGAGCATTTCCGGGGTGGCCTCAAGTTGCGGTTCATCCTCCAGAGTTGGGAGGTGCAGGTGTAGCTGCCGGAGTTCCTCCGGGGTAAGTTTAGGCAACTCGGCAAGGATTTGAGCCAAGCTCATGCCTAAAATACTGTATTAGCTGAATCTGGAGCTTTGGACAGGCCTAAGCATTCGACAATGATTCAAGCAAGCGCAGGACGCTCAACCTGTGGCAGCGATTGCAGGAAAGTCCTTAAATCAAGGTTGACAAAGGCCTTAAATCAAGGTTGACCCTGGCCGGCTGGCGCCGGTGCAGGATTCGGTGCCGGTGACCCGGCCGGCGCGGGTGTGCCGTCGCGCGCCACGGGCGAAGCGGTAGGCAGCACGACAACCCGGTAATCCGTTGGACTTCCGGCCGGGGAAGGCTCCGCTTTATCAGCGGTTGCCGGGCGCGAAATGGATTGGGCAGGGGTTGCGGCGTCGGCCGGCCGGGGCACGGGGGAACCCTCTGGTTGGACCGTAGTTTCCGGCGTGGTTGACGGTCCCGCTGCGGCTGAGCCCTGCGTGGCGCTTTGGGCGTGCGTGCGTTTGCCGCTCCGGTGACGGCTGGACGAGGGGCTCGCGTGATGGCCGTCACTTCCGGTGAAGAACCGTTTCAGGCTATGGTAAATGTTGTGAGGAGTGTCGTCGTCAGCCCGGACTAGCGGCGTCCACAAGGTCAGGATGGCAAGCAAGAGAACGGCTCGTTTCATGATGCGTCTGTCATCGGCTTGATTTCGTCGTAGAAAGCGTTTCGCAACACCGGGCGATAGCCGGCCTGAATGATTGCTTGTTGCAAGGATCGGATCGTTTGCTGGACGGGAGAAGTCGCCCCCGCCATGTGGTAAATGCGTTCTTCTTCAATGGTGCCGTCAAGGTCGTCTGCCCCAAAATGGAGGGCCCGTTGGGCGAGAGGAAGTCCGGAACTGACCCAGTACGCTTTAATGTGAGCAAAGTTGTCAAGGTAAGCCCGGGCAACGGCGATTGTCTTCAAGGTGTCTTGGTCGCCCGGGGGCGCCAGGTGACGCAGCCGGTTGGCAGGTTTGAACGGCAGCGGCAAAAACGCCAGGAACCCTCCCGTTTCGTCCTGCAGTTCGCGCAGATGGGTGAGATGGTCAACGCGGTCCTCGTACGATTCGAGGTGGCCGAACAGCATCGTGGCCGTGGACCGCACGCCGAGCCGGTGGGCCGTCCGGTGCACCTTTAGCCAATCCTCGCCGGATTCTTTGCCGCGGCAGATCTGGCGCCGAACGGCAGGAGCGAAGATTTCGGCGCCGCCGCCGGTAAGGCAGCCGAGCCCGGCGTCGCGAAGTTCTTCGATCGTACGGTCAACCGAGCGTTTGCCTACCCAGGCTAAATGCAGGATTTCCACCGCCGTAAACGCCTTCACCGTGGCTCGGGGTGCGGCGGACCGGATGGCGGCCAGAATTTCGAGGTAGACGGCAAAACCCCAGGTCGGATGCAAGCCGCCGACCATGTGAATCTCTGAGGCGCCATGCGCGTGGGCGGCCGCTGCTCGGGTGGCAATTTCGTCGACCGTCAATTCATAAGCTTCGGCGTCGCGCCGGCGTTTGCCGAAGGCGCAGAAGGCACATTCCAGGATGCAAATATTGGAATAATTTATGTGCCGGTTGACAATGTAATAAGCACGATCGTAGTGGCGGCGGTCGCGTTCCCGGGTGGCCAACGTCGAGAGGGCAGCGAGATCGTCGGACTGGAAGAGGTGCAGAGCATCGCGCTCATTCAGGCGCGGGGAAGTTGACGGTAAGGCGGGCTGTTCTCCGGTGACCGTAATGGCATTCGCGACGTCTGGTGCGATCATGAAGGAAAAAAGAGAAAGGGTATAGGTTATCGGAACGCATGGTCGCCGTAAAGAGTAAGCGAAGGGTGTTTGTGACCGGCATGGGGGTGATCAGCCCCTTGGGCCCGGACGCTCGGGAAATGCTGGACGCTCTGCGCACGGGCCGCGATGCAGTGCGGGAGGTCACGGGGTTTGACGTATCCCGGACGCGTTGTAAAACGGCCGGGCAGGTACCGGACGAGTGGCTGCGCGATGCCTTGCCGGTGTCTCGCAAGAACGTGCGCCTGCACCGAAGTGCGCGCATGGTTACCCGTGCCTTGAGGGAGGCCTTGAACCAGGCGGGTGGTGCTCAGCCCGAAAAGCTCGTGGTGGCCACCTCCAGTGGCGGCATGTCCAATGGGGAAGCGTATTACCGTGGCCTTCTCAAATCGGGTTCCCGCGACGGTTTTGCCCGGTACGTGGCGAATTACACGCCCCAGAAACCGGTGCTCGACGCCATGAAAGCATTGGGCCTGCGCGTTCCAACGCAGTTGATCACCAACGCGTGTTCTTCAGGTTCGAACGCCATCGGGCATGCTTTCCACCAGATCCGGCACGGGTTGCACGACTGCGTGGTGTGCGGGGGGTACGATCCGCTGGCGGAACTCGTTTTCGTCGGGTTTGACTCCCTCCAGGCATCCACCCCGGAAAAAATTCGTCCTTTTGATCGGGACCGAACCGGCCTGGTTCTTGGGGAAGGGGCCGCCTTGCTGGTGCTTGAGTCGGCCGAAAGCCTGGACCGGCGCACTGTCCGTCCCCTGGCCGAAGTGGCCGGCTACGGCGTGTCCACCGACACCTTCCACCTCACGCAGCCGAACCCATCGGGCAGGGGGACGTGCCTGGCCATGGAACGGGCGCTTTTATCCGGCGGGATCGAGCCGGCGGCGGTGGACTACATCAACTGCCATGGAACGGCCACAGTCTTCAACGACGCCACGGAAGGGGCCGCGATTTCGGCGGTTTTCCCGCCCCGGGTGGCGGTCAGTTCAACCAAATCCATGATGGGGCACGCCCTTGGGGGCGCCGGGGCGATTGAAGCGGTGGCCTGCGTACTCAGCCTGCAGCACCAGTTCTTGCCGCCGAACATCAATTTTCGTACGCCTGACCCAAGCTGGACGTTTGAGGTGGTGGCCAATGAAGCCCGGGCCGCCAGGGTGGCGTACACGCTCTCGAACTCAATCGGGTTTGGCGGGGTGAACGCTTCCTTATTGTTTCGCTGTTTATGAGCGCCGTCGTTTTGGGGACGGGTGCAGTGACCCCCGCAGGAGCAACCGCCGCGGAGACCTGGCGCCTCCTTCTTGAAGGTTATGCCGCGCCGCGCGCTCCTGTGCCGCAACCCCTTCGGTCGCGCACGTACAATTATTGTGCGGTGCCGGAGAAGTTTGTGCGCAGTGTAACGCGTCAGCCCCGCTTGCGACGGTCCGGGAACCTTTCGTTATTGGGAGCCGTGGCAGCGTTTGACGCACTGAACGATGCCGGGGTGGAAATAACGCCGGAGTTCAGCGCACGGTGCGCGGTGGTTTACGGGGTGTCGTCCGGCGGCGTCCAATACACGCGGCGCTTTTACCATGGGGTTGTGGCGGAAGGCGCGCAGGCCGCCAGCCCTTTACTGTTTCCGGAAACGGTTTTTAACGCGCCGGCCAGTCACCTGGCTGCTTTACTGGGGGTTGACGGGCAAAGTTACACGCTGGTCGGCGACTCGGCCGTGGGAATGGCGGCCCTCCATTTTGCCGGAGAGATTCTGCAGACCGAAGCGGAGACCGATTACGTCCTGGTGGTTGGTACCGAAGAGGTTGATTGGTTGCTCCCGGACGCATTCGGGGCGTGGCGCCTGATCAGCCGGGATGGGCACTGTGAAGTTTACGGCAAACGGACCGGAACGGTCTTCGGGGAGGGTGCCGCGGCGATGCTGCTGGCCCGTGAAGGCGAAGGGCCGCGGCTCATCCGGTCGCACCCGGGGCAAAGTTTTTTCTCCCAGGCTGACGCTGTGGCGGTGACGCCGGGCGTCCTGCGGGAGGTGCTCGCAGGAGTGCGTCCCGACGCCGTGATCGCCAGCGCAAACGGCACGTTCGTTGATGGGGCCGAGCGGGAAGCCTTCTTGGAACTGGACCTGACCACTCCGGTGTATGCGTACAAACCGGCATTGGGGGAGGCGCTTGGGGCTGCGGCGGTGCTCCAAGCGGTCCTGGCCGTCCGAGCCTTGCGTCAGCAGGCCCTGCCCGGCACCCTGGCGGCGGGTTCGCGGTGCCCCTCCGTCAATC
The DNA here is from genome assembly GCA_036401335.1 of Chthoniobacterales bacterium. Classification (GTDB taxonomy): domain Bacteria; phylum Verrucomicrobiota; class Verrucomicrobiia; order Chthoniobacterales; family JAFAMB01; genus DASWVC01. The sequence continues at coordinate 5,734 of DASWVC010000023.1, read as the reverse complement.
GCCAGTCCCGGGAACTGACGCTGGCGAACGTGCTGGTCACGGCGGTGGGATTCAACCAGCAGGTCGGGGCGATGCTGTTAAGCCATGAACAGCCATGAACAGCGATGAACAGTTCAGCGGCGTTGATCTGCTACGGCATTGACCTAGCCCCATGCTACACCTGGGAATTGATGTTCATTGACGTTCGCTGATGTTCATTGTTGTTCATTTTTTCAGCGTTTTCGTCATATTCACTCCGTATGCCAACCAAGCCGGCTGTGCCCATCCGCTCGCCTGCGGTGGAGGATTACCTTGAGCAGATCCTGGATCTGATCAACACCAAGGGGTACGCCCGGGCGGCGGACATTGCGCAGGGGCTAAAGATTTCTCAGGCGAGCGTGACCAACATGGTGCAGCGTCTGGATGCCGAAGGCTTGCTTAAATACGAAAAATACCGTGGGCTGGTGCTGACCTTGGCGGGAGAGCAGTTGGCGCGCAACATCATGCGTCGGCACAAATTGCTCACGAATTTTCTTCGCATGCTGGGCGTTGACGAGTCGTCGATCTACGGTGATGTCGAGGGGATGGAGCACCACATCAGCCCTCAGACCCTTCGCGCCATCGAAGCACTCGTCGAGGAACTCAAAACTGAGCCGAACCTGGTGAGCCGGATCCGCTCTCACGCCCATGGCAGTTGAACCCGTCGCGTTTGCAGGTTGGCCCAACAACCTTTGCGTGAGCAATGACACGGTCGAGTTGATCCTGACGCTGGACGTCGGCCCGCGCATTATGTCTTTCCGGCGGGCGGGCGGGCAAAACGTTTTCAAAGTGAGGTTGGACGAGGCCGGGGGGACGGGTGAAAGCGTGTTCAAGCTGCGCGGTGGGCACCGGCTCTGGCGGGCACCGGAAGACTACGGCACGGAGCACAGCCTCACTTATGTGATCGACAACGACCGTATTGACCACAAGGTCGTTGATGAGTTCAGTGTAAGCGTTGCTCATGTCGCCGCTGCGCCGCACCGCCTGCGTCGTGAGGTGTGCGTCCATGTGTCCCAGAGCGGGCCGACGGTAACGGTTGAACACACCCTGCAAAACGATGGCCCGGCACCGCTGTCCGGCTCGGCATGGGGGCTTTCGGTGATGGCGGCCGGTGGGTTTGCCGTAATTCCGCAACCGGCTCTCGGCACCCATCCCCAGGATTTCGTGCCGAACCGCAGGTGGGTGCTCTGGCCGTTTACGGACCTGCCCGACGAACGCTTCCGGGTAAGTCCGCGGCTGCTGCGCCTTTACCAGACCAATCGCAAGCCGTTCAAGCTGGGGTTGCAGCACCGTGAGCGGTGGGTGGGGTACGTTCTGGGCGATGATCTGTTCTTGAAAACCATTCCTTTTCTGGCAGGTGAGGAATACCCGGACGAAGGCTCGAATTTCGAAACCTTTACCAACTGGGATTTTCTGGAGCTTGAAAGCATCGGGCCCTACCGCACGTTGGAACCAGGCGCCTCGCTGCAGCACACGGAGAGGTGGGCATTGTTTGCCGATGTGAACCTGCCGGATCCACAGGATGAAGACGCGTTTCTGGCCACGCTGGAGGATTACGCGCAGCAATTGTTCTGACGGTATGATGAGAACCCTGGTCCTTGTGGGTTGTCTGGGAACCTTCTTCGTGACTGCTTGCACCACGCCCAGCGCCCTGGACGCCTCGAGAGCGGCCATGGCCGGGGCGATCGCGCGTGAACCGGCCGGTAACTATTTTGTCGGCCGGCGGTTTTACCGGCGTTCCTATTTTTTTTGGGGTTACGTCCGGAAGCCGCGTGAACCCTGGTCCTCGGCTCAATTGGTCATGCTGAACGAACAAAAGCTGCATGCGCCGGACCGGGAAGCGAATGCGATCGGGTACGACAACAATTATGAATACCGGCTCGAGGGCTACTTTTCGGGCGATAACGTTTATGAGCCGGCTTCCAACCGATTCTACCCGGAGTTTGTCCTGACTCATTATCAGCAGATTACTGCGGCACCCTTGCCGATCTTCCGTGACGAACGGGCCGCTGACCCGAATCGTTTGGTGATCGACAAACCCGAATAGGAAGGCCAATTTAAAGGGCTCTGCGTTATGGCCGAGCCTGACCGTTTCCAGCATTATCAAGTGTTGAAGCACCCGGACGGGCGCCTTTGGGAGCTCGGGCGCGGGGCCATGGGGGTCACCTACAAGGCTTTTGACACCAGCCTCCGGAGCGAAGTGGCACTGAAGGTCATCAGTGCGCAGTACCTCAACAGCGAAACCGCCCGGCAGCGCTTTCTGCGCGAGGCACGCGCCGCGGCGCAGCTGCGCCACCCGAACGTCGCCACCGTTTTCCATCTTGGCGACGCGGGCGGCACGTTTTTCTATGCCATGGAGTTTGTTGACGGCGAGACCTTGGAACGCCGGGTCCAGCGGGAAGGCAGCCTCCGGGTTGACGTCGCCTTGCGCATTACGCGTCAGGTGGCCCGAGCCTTGATCGCGGCCGACCGGCAGCGCCTGGTTCACCGCGACATCAAACCGGCCAACATCATGTTGGTGCGGGATGACGACGAGGATCACCTCCTGGTCAAGGTGATCGATTTCGGCTTGGCCAAGTCGCTGGCCTCAGCGGTTGATCAATCGGTCACTGTGACGATGGGCGGGTTCGTCGGCACCCCGCATTTTGCAAGTCCGGAACAGTTGGAAGAACGCGAGATTGATGTGCGCTCAGACATTTATTCTCTGGGCGCCTCCCTCTGGTACATGTTGACCGGGAAACCTCCGTTCCACGGTTCGCTGGCGAGCGTCATCCACCAGCAGCTCGGTCAGGCGCTGCCGGAATCGGTGTTGGCGGCGTTGCCCCCACGGGTGGCCGAACTTCTGACCAGGATGTTGACCAAACGCCCGGAAGACCGCATTCAAACGCCGGCTGAGTTGAAACAGCAGCTTGACGACCTGGTGGCTGAATTGCGCGGCCTGAGCCCCACCCTGGTGTTGGATGCGGCGCGGCCAACGGCCTTTGCGAGCGATAGTTCCATCGGTTTTGGCACCGGGCAAATCATCCGGGGGCGGTACGAGCTGCTTGGGCACGCTCCGACCGACCGAACACTGTTTCGGGCGCGAGACCTTCAGACTCAAAAACTGGTCGCGTTGCGCCCCCTTTCCGCCCTGATCCAGCAGGACCCGGCGAAGCTTGAATTTATTCGCCAGGAAGTGCAGCGCGTTAAGGGCATTCACCACCCCAATGTGCTGCAGGTGCATGGCCTGGAGCAGCATGACTCCGGCGCGATGATTGCCTCCGAGTGGGTTGATGGTTTTACTCTGCAGGAACTGCTGCGGGTCCGCCGTGAGGTGGCCTGGGAGGAAACGGATTGCCTCATGCGCCCAATGGCCAAGCTGCTGGACTTCCTGGCTGACCGCCAACTTTCCTTTCAGGCCATTCAACTCCGGTCCATTTTGGTTGAGCCTACCTCTTTGGCGGGTGAAGCGGTTTCTGCGTTGCTCCGGCAGAACGTGACCACCTGGCCTCCGTACACGGTAAGGCTTGACCCGATCAGCCTTATTGCTCTGAACGAACCGGGTTCCGCCGAATCGGCCCAAACCCTTGTTGACCTGTCGACCGCAGAAATCGCCCCGCGTCCGGTGCAGCAACTGGCCCGGCTGACGTACGAACTACTTGGCGGAGTCCACAGCCCCTCTTCCGGAACGGCCGGTGGCCTGCGGTTCACGCCGTTATCGGCCCTTGCTGAGCTGGGTAATAACGTGCTTCGACAGGGACTGACCGATTCAGGTAAATTTGCTTCGGCCCTCGATTTTCTCTCCGATCTGGCCGACGCGCAGCGGGGCGCCAAGTTGCCGGCCCGGATTGCGCCGGTAAAGCCGGGTCCGGTGGCGACGGCAGCAGGGGCCGCGGCGGCACCAGTGGGGCCTGCGCGGTTTCCGCCCGGAGACACGGCCGCGGTGCCCGTTAACCTTGACGACACGGCCACGCCGAGCTCGCCCGCAACGGGGCGGTTGCTGCAATTTGTCATTGGCGCGATCGCGCTGCTCCTGGCCGCAGCAATCGGTGCCTTGGTGGTTACCAACTGGAAGCAGCCCAAACCCGCTGAGCCTGCCATGGTTGCTCACGAAGGCAAGGTGACGCTTGATACCAAGCCGGAGGGCGCCATCGTGCGGCTCAACGGAGCGGAGATCGGCAGGACCCCTTTGACCGCTGCGGTGATCCCGAGCGGGAAACAAACCTTGCAGCTCAGCCTGCCAGGCTACCAGCCCCGGCCACTGGAGGTGCAGGTGAATGACGGCGTGCTCAATAACGTCGGCGTGGTCGCCCTTGCCCATGAGATTGGCCACGTCACCATCCAGTCTGACCCTTCCGGCGCGACTTTCGAACTCGTCGATGCCGACCAGAAAACAACCACCGGCATGACGCCGGCGACGCTCGACGGTCTGCCAACGGGCCATTATTCCGTGCGGTTGCACCAGACCGGTTTCCAGGATTACACGCAAGAATTGGAAGTTGCGCCGGGCAACGACATCACCGTTCAGCGGAACTTTCGAGCGACCAACGTCCTGCTCAGAAGTGACCCTTCCGGCGCGACCATTTATATGGCGGAGCGTGAACTGGGCAAAACGCCGCTGGCGGTAAACCTTCCACCGGAAGGGGCAGAACTTGTCTCCCGGATTGGTGCGCTTGCGCCCGTGACGCAGTCCGTGAAGCCTGGTGCGGAGGGATCGACCGTGGTGGAGTTCAAACACGATTACGGCATTCTCGTGGTCTCGAGCGACCGTCCGAATGCCGAGGTGAACATTGGCGGCGTCAACATGGGCAAAGTGCCGGTGCAAGGGATCGTACCGCCGGGTTCCCACCAGGTAACCGTTCATGCAGACGGCGCCAAGGAGCAGACCCGCATGGCCGACGTCGGTCGTGGTGCCCGCGTTAACCTTGCATTCAACTTCGAAGCGAACCCTGCCGATTTGGCAGCGCAAGGCGTTTCCGTGCTGCCTGCGGAAGCAGGCGGTGCGACCACGCCGTTACCCAAGGCGAGCCCCCGGCCGACAGCCTTGCCCCGGCCCAGACCACGGGCTGAGAGCACACCGGTCTACCGTTCAGCCGAGGATTTTGAGCAGGCGCGTAAACAAGCCTACCGCCGTTTCGACGCAGATTGGGAAGCTCGCAAGCAAACGCTGGAGCAGGAAAAGGACTATTACGACTACCAGGAAGACCACTCGAATGGGGAAACCAAAGATCGGTGGAAGTACAAGAAAGAAGTGGTCAAGCAACGTCTGGATCAGCTTGACGATGCGAAGGATGCCGCCAAACGGGAGCTGAAACGGCGTTGGAATGATGATTGATGGCGAATCGGGAGGGTCATGAGTGCCCGGAGGGGGGGCGTCTCCCCATACGCGTTAACTTGTTGCTTGCAAACGCCTCGCCGATCGGTTGTGCTGGGGGGCATGCATGCCCGAAAGGTGGTGGTGGAGGAGGATTGGGAGGTGTTGAAGTCGTTGTTTCCGGCCGATTGGCAAGACCTGGCCCGCCAGAGCGGGGCGTTGAAGGGGTTGCGGCAGGACAAGTCGGCCGAGCCCCTCTTGCGCACGCTGTTGCTGCACGTGGGCGGGGGCCATTCGCTGCGGGAAACGGCGGTGCGGGCCCAAGCGGCCGGGTGGGCCCACCTGTCGGACGTGGCCTTATTCAAGCGCTTGCGCAAGAGCAAGGCCTGGCTGCAGCGGCTCTGCGAGGCGCTGGTGGCCGAG
>DASWVC010000022.1:0-3244 GCA_036401335.1 Chthoniobacterales bacterium | reverse complement strand
ACCCGGTACACCGTCGAGTGTCCGTTGGTGCTGGCAGGCATCACGGCGGGGTTGAGTGAGGAAGAACTTCGGCAGTTGGTTGAGATTGCCCGGCCGGCCGGCCTGGCGTTTCAAATTCAAAACGACGTTAAAGAATTTGTTCGCGGCGTCGCTGTTGGCTCCAGTGACGACTTGGTCGAAGGCAAAAAGACTTTGCTGCTCCGAGTGGCGTACGACCGTCTGCCGGGATCGGACCGGGATCGGTTACAGGCCCTGCTCCAGCAGGAAGAGCGCACACCCGGTGAGATTCACGAGGCGCAGAGCCTGGTCCTGCAAAGTTGTGCGGTGGCCGAACAACAGTTCCTGATGGAAACGCTGTTTGAGCAGGCCGCGCTCGCCGCACGATCCCCGGTGCTTCCCACCGACATTCGCGCCGGCTTGCATGAGCTACTGCTCACGCTTCGCCGCCTGATCCATACTTCGTGAGCGATTGTCAGCGGAAGCAGGCAGTTTCCCGTCCGGATTTACTTATGGTTTCTTCTTCGTCCCCAACCGTTAACGCCTCCCGGCTGCAAACCGCGAGCAAGCCGAAAGCGGCGGTGATCGGAAGTGGTTTTGGCGGGTTGGCTGCAGCCATCCGGTTGCAAGCGCGTGGATACGACGTCCAGGTCTTTGAGATGCGCGACAAGGCCGGCGGCCGGGCGTACGTCTACGAGCAGGACGGGTTCACGTTTGATGCCGGTCCTACCATCATCACGGCACCGTTTCTTTTGGAGGAGTTGTTCACGCTTTCCGGCCGGAACATCGCCGATTACGTGCAGATCGTTTCATGCGATCCGTTTTATCGGATCGTTTTTCCGGACGGCCGCCGGTTCAACTACACCGGCGACGAGGCACGGATCGTCGGCGAGATTGAAAAGTTCAACCCGGCAGATGTTGAAGGTTACCGCGCGTTCGTGCGCCATTCTGAGGCAATCTTTAAACGGGCTTTCCTCGATTTGGCGGACCAGCCTTTTACGACGTTCTGGGACATGGTCAAGATTGCTCCGGATTTAATCCGGCTCCGATCGCACAAGTCGGTCTACCGGCTCATTGCACAGTACATCCGCGATGAACAGCTTCGGCAGGTGTTCAGCTTTCATCCGCTGCTGATTGGCGGCAACCCGTTCCAGTCCAGTTCCATTTATGCGATGATCCACTTTCTGGAGCGTAAGTGGGGCGTGCATTTCGCGATGGGCGGGACCGGTGCCGTGGTGAAAGCGCTGGTTCGGGTTTTCGAGGAAATGGGCGGCACGATCCGCCTGAACGCGCGGGTCGGACGAATCAACGTTGAGCGAGGAAAAGCGGTTGGAGTTAAGTTGGTTTCCGGCGAGGAATACCCCTGCACAATTGTGGTCTCAAACGGGGACACGGCCAACACCTACCGAAAATTAATTGCACCCGAGTGGCGCCGGAAATGGACCGACGCACGGCTTGAGCGCATGCGCTATTCCATGGGGTTGTTCGTGCTTTATTTCGGCACCGACCGCACTTACCCGGACCTTGCCCATCACACGATTATTCTGGGTGAACGTTACGGCGAATTGCTCAAGGACATTTTTTCCCGGAAGGTTTTAGCAGACGATTTCTCGTTGTACCTGCACACGCCGACGCGCACGGATCCGTCCCTGGCACCTCCGGGCGGCGAGTCGTTTTATGTGCTCTCACCCGTTCCCAACCTGCGGGGAAAGGTGGATTGGGAAACCGTGAAGCACGGCTATGCGGACAAGATACTAACCGCGCTTGAACGCCTTTGTCCTGACCTGCGCAAACACGTGGTGACGCAGCGGATCATGACCCCTTTGGAGTTCGAATCCGATCTGGATGCCTACGCGGGTTCGGCTTTCCAGTTTGAGCCAGTGCTGACCCAAAGTGCCTGGTTCCGCCCCCACAACGTCAGTGAGGATGTCAAGGGGTTGTATTTCGTCGGGGCCGGAACCCACCCGGGCGCCGGGTTGCCCGGGGTGCTTAGCAGCGCTAAGTTGCTGGACCGGGTTGTGCCGGCCCCGGCAGAGGTTTGAACCTCATTGATCGAACGGTCAGCAGGAATTCCCAGCGCCCGTGTCTGCCGTGAAAATACCTGAAACAGGCTTGGCCGGTGCGGCGCTGCTTGAAAGTGAGCGCTATTGCCTCAGGACGACCCGGCACCATGCAAAAAGCTTTTATTTTGCATCGTGGCCGTTGCCGCGGGACAAGAAGGTGGCCGCTTATTCCATCTACGCCTTTTGCCGGTACGTAGACGATTTAATCGACGAGGCTCCCGGCCGTAGCGGGGCTGAAGTGGTCGGCCAAGTGCAGCGTGAGTTTGAGCGGTTTGCCGCTGGACAGGTGACCGCACCGGCTTTTGCTTCCGCGTTTGCCCACACGGTTCAAACCTACCGGATTCCGGCGGCCCCTTTCCTGGAGCTCACCCGTGGCGTGCTCATGGATGCAGGCCCTGTCTTGATTGAAACCTGGCCGCAGTTGCAGGCCTATTGCCATTCGGTCGCCTCCGTGGTGGGATTGATGATGTGCCCTGTTTTCGGATTGCAAGACTCACGGGGTGAGACGCATGCCGCCGAGCTTGGCACGGCGATGCAACTCACCAACATCCTCAGGGACATAAAAGAAGACTTTCGGCGCGGGCGCGTGTACCTGCCGGCCGAGGAGCTAGCCAGGTTTGGTGTGTCCATCGAAAACTTGGAATCCGGTCAGGTAACACCGGCGTTCCGGCGTCTGATGGAGTTTCAAATCAGCCGGGCGCGCGCTTTTTACGCCCGGGCGGAAGCGGGCATTCCGATGCTGGCCGATGGTGCGTCGCAGCTGACGGTCTGGATCATGCGCCACGTCTACGGCGGGATTCTGGCGGAAATTGAAAAGCGGCATTTCGATGTCTTTGGAGCCCGCGCCTCCACTCGGATCCCGCGGAAGCTGCAACTGACGGTTAGAGCCTACCGGGATTACCGGCGTTTCCGGAACCGGGGCGGCGGCGGCCTTTGTTAGTCGCCAGACGCAGCCCATGGTTTATGCAAGTCGCTCTTGGATTGGTCGGCTGGGCGCTCCGTCGACGCTTTCGGGCTGTCTACCTTATTGGCGCCATTCCCGAACGATCCCAGGTCCGGAAGTTAGCCCTGATCGGCTGCGCCAACCACACCAATTGGTGGGATGGTTTCGTGGTGGGCACGCTCACCGAGCGGTTCCTGGGCAAAGAGTTCTACGTGGCCCAGGAAGAAAAACACCTGCGCCG
>DASWVC010000021.1:0-10936 GCA_036401335.1 Chthoniobacterales bacterium | reverse complement strand
CTCCCTGGCGGTTTAAACTCGATTAATGGATAAAGAATATCGGTTTAGTCAACATTAAATCCGTGTGCCAGCAAAGTTTGCAGTCGTCCCGGCAGTTGCGGCCAACACCCGGAGGTTACGTTTCCGGTCCGTGCGGGTGCGGGTGAATGGGATCAACCCAATGCACTGCTTCCGGCGGTTCGGCCGGCACAAGGTCGAGGTTTACTACCACCGGTTCCTGACCGCTCCGCACCAGCACGCAGCGGAGCGGTTGGGCCGGTTCAGCATTAATCTCCTGGTGCGGCACAAACGGCGGAACGTAAATGAAATCACCCGGGCCCGCCTCGGCCACATACTCCAGGCTTTCGCCCCAGCGCATCCGGGCGCGGCCGCTCACTACATAGATCACGCTCTCGAGTTCCCCGTGATGGTGGGCGCCCGTCTTGGCGTTGGGCAAGATGTCCACGGTCCCTGCCCACAGCTTATTCGCTCCCGCCCGGGCATGATCGATCGCGGCGGCCCGGTCCATTCCAGGCGTCTGCGGTGTGTTCCGGTCGAGTTCGTGGGCGCGCACAATCCGGACGCCATGCGCGCGCCAATCGGTCGGTGATCTCAAATCAGCCATAGGGGAAAAGCATCAGCGGCATCACAGCGCAGACGGCTCAGGGCGTTTCGCTTCATTGAGCGTCACCTCACCCACCCTTAACGCCCTCACGTCACCGCCTGCAGTTGGCACGTTGCGGACACGGGGAAATATTGCGTGGACGATGCCGGCAGCAACCCGGGATCGCGCAACCGCTCCATGCACTCGCGTTTGAGGGACATGAACGCCGGGCTGGTCAGCAGACCTGCCGTGCGTGGGCGTTCCAGGCCCGCAGGCATCTCCACCGTCAATTCACCAGGACGTCTGCTCACGATCACGAGGCGGTCGCTTAGGAAGATCGCCTCGTCAAGGTCGTGCGTTACAAAGACCGCCGTTATCCTGAATTCCTGCCAAAGTTCGAGCAACAGCTCTTGCATTTGCAGGCGGGTTTGCGCGTCGAGGGCGCTGAAAGGCTTATCCATCAGCAGCACGTGCGGCCGATTAACCAGCACGCGTGCGAGGTTGACGCCGCGCACCGCGGCCACAGCCGTTGCGCCCGCGCCAAACGTGACGCTAACGTAAGTCGAAGGGCGGTCGCCGCAGGCTCCCGGTAAGCGAGCACCTCGCCGCCTTCCTTCGCTGCCCACGCGTCGGCACTTTCCCGAAGCAGTAAAGCAGCCAGTCTCCCCTGCTTCTCCACGTACCAAACCTTATCGGCAAAAAGCTTGATTCCGCTGTTGCGGTCGTGAACGAAAACCACGCGGGTTTGCCTGCCTTCCGCGTTTAGCTGCCCAACGGCTTGCAGCGTTGATGCGAACATCGGCAAGCTCATGCGAGAGGAAAGGAATGAGGGAGGCCGCGACCCGCGCGCAATTTGCCCAGGCCGGCCAAAGCCTCTTTGGCAACCTGCCAATGCGTGTCATTCAACGCCCCGTTCAATCCAGCGACCGTCGATGGCGAGGGAAACCGGCCGAGCGCGATTGCCGATTCACGCCGCACCTGCCAATCTTCATCGAGCAAGGCACGAAGCAGATCCGGATTGGTCGTCGTTTCCTGAAAAAAACTGACCGCACCCACGGCGATCTTGCGCACCTCGGGATCCGGATCGTTCAGGGATTGGCGCAGAACCGGCAGGGTTTCGCGCCGGCGCAAGTGCGCGAGCGCGATGATGGCCTCGCGGCGGACGTCAGCGAAGGCGTCGCTTGCCGCATTGCATCTCGCCCGCTGCATAAAGCCCCGGCACGGTCGTTTCGCCGCGCTTGTTGACCCACACGCCAGACGCGCTGTGACCGCTGCAAAGCCCAATCTCCGAAACGGCCATTTCAACCATCTGGTCACCGTAGCCTTCGCCGCGCCCCGCGTGAAAACGTCCCCGGCTGGGACGCTCGGTCGTGTGCAGGATTCGCACGGTCTCGGGCGCGAGGTGGTTCATCTTCAAGTAAACCGGCCCATTGGGGCCGGTCCGTTCTTTGTAGAACTCCATCATCATCTGCCCGCTCCAACAATCAGAAAGCATGAAGCGATGGCCGGACGCATTGACCGTGTAACCGCCAAAAGGCCCGCTCACGTAAGCACAGGCAGGGCCGTTGTAGTCCTTGAGAAGCGGGTTGATCTGAAAACATTCAATATTCGTCAGCTCTGCACCCGCGTGATCCGCCATGGAAAAGCCGTCGCCTGCATTCGAAGGGTTTTCGTAAGTCCCCATCAGGTAACCGGAAGCCGGCAACCCGAGGCGTCCCGCTGCGCTTGACGTTGGCTTTCTCCAGCAGGAGCACGGTGCCGCCGGGCAACCCTTCTTTTGCCTTGATGGCAGCGGCGCAGCCGCCGATGACCAGGATGTCGACGTCAAAATCTGGCTGAGGCTCCTTCATCATGAATCTCCACTAACCGGGAACACTAACTCAAGTATCCCGGTCAAGTAGAGATCCAGGGTTTTCGGTCCGAACCGGAAGCGGCGCCCCCCGTTCAACGCGTGCGACTTGGCCCCGGTTTGTTTGTCCCCCTTAAAGGCTGGCTTCCAGCTCCTGGACCTTGTTCCCGGGAAGCGGATGCCCCGAGCGGCTCCGCAACCCCCGCCAATGGCGGAGTGGAATCCATCCCAGCGCGATAATCACCAACTGGCTTGCGATGAAAGCGATCAGGACATTGAACGCTTTGTCCATGAACCCGTAGGAATGAAGTCCAACTCCGAGCATGTTGGTCCCAAACCAGGACAGGCTGGTGACGATGTTGCCGAAAACCGCCATCAATGCCAGGCCGCGTTCCCGGGCGAAGCCACCCCAGCGGGCGTGTAGAATGATGGCGTTCCAGATCACGATCAACAATGCACCGTTCTCTTTGGGATCCCAGCCCCAGAACCGGCCCCAGGATTGGTCCGCCCAGATGCCGCCGAGGATTGTACCCACAAGACTGAACAGCGTGGCAAAACAGACGATCCCATAAATCATCCGGCCCAATGAACGCGCAAATTCCGGGTTGAAAGCAGTCGTGAAAACGCCGCGTGCGATGTAAACCACGCCGAGCAGCCCGGCCAGGAAGGTGGAGGAGTACCCCAGGGCGACCACCACGACGTGGGTTGCCAGCCAGACATTGGTGTCCAGGACGGCGCGAAGCATCTCCAAGGTATCGCCATCCAGTTGCAAGTTGTACGCGATGAGCAGCGTGACGAACCCGCTCGTGGCGGCGCAGAGGCTGCCAATCCCGTTGCGGTAAATCCGTTCCAGAAACAAGCAGAGCACCACGGCGCCCCAGCCGACGAAAACCGCGGAACTGTAAAGGTTCGTGACCGGCGGCCGGCCCTGCAAATACATCCGGAGGCCGAGACCGGCCGTATGCACCAGGAACGCCAGTACCAACAGGAAGCCGGCCGTTCGGGACAGCGTTTTCGGCCAGACCAGCCAGGAACCGATGGCGCAGAGAAACACGACAAGGTAAACCGTCATTGCGCGCAGGAACGGCGCAGCCCCGTTAAACCACGTTTCCAGGTTCGGGCGCCCAAGCTCACCGGGAATGGTTCGGTGCAGGTAATCCTGGTACCCGTGAAGGGTACGGTTGAATTCCTCCACATCCCCTCGCCGGAACGCCGAAACCATGGCCGCAAACGCTTTGACCGGAGGTTCGACCCGGTGTGTGCCGATGCTCCCCAGCAAAGCTTCCCCCACGTGCTGCCACCGTTCGCCCGCGGAGCCTGCCTCAGGGTTGGGAAACGCAGAAACGTATTTGGCTTGGGTAAGGTTCTGGTACCGCTGCGTGAATTGCAGGATGTTTTCGAAAGCTGCCTGGTCGAACGGTTTGCCGGCGTCGCGATCCTGAATGGCCTGCAAGCCCGGACCGATCACCTGCTCGAACCCCGCCACTTCCCGTGCAAAATCGGGTGAACCCTCCACCTGCACGCTGTTCTTCAGCCGGAGGTAAAGCAAAAGGGCGTTCCGCAGTTTCACTGTTTCGCGTTGGTACGCGTTGCGGTTCTGCGCATCCACCTGTTCAGCCGCACCGGCCTGCTTTTCAATTTCCGGCAGGAACGGCCGGAAGTCGTCAAAAGAAAAAAGGGTTTCCTTCCGGTCGCCCCAGCCAAACAGGTCCAGCACCTCAGGGTTGGCAATCTCGAAGACCTTGTCGGCATCGGCTTGTTCGGGATGCATGAGCACGTCCATGAGCCAAACCGTGGCCGGGTGCGCCTTCTGCCCACTCGGCGCGTACGCGCCATGGTGGTTCATCAACGAAAGTGAGATGCGGCCCAGCGTGTCCATCGGCATCACGCGACCGCCTACCAACACCGGCAGCTTGGAAAAACCGACAAAATCAAAACCGTTCGCCGGCGAAGCGGGAGGCCGGAAACCCATGGCCACCCATCCCGCCATTGCCAACGCAAGGACCCAGGGCAACACGTTTTTCACCGGGCCACCTGCTTTCTGGAAAAGTTGAAAAGGTGCATCCCGAACTGCAGCAGCAGGCCGGCCACCAACAAACCGCACGAGATGTACGGCACCAGCCAACTCGGGTTTTGCACCACTTGCAACACGGTGGTGTGATCGTTGTTGTCGAACCCGGCCTGGTAAAAGCTCAGGCCGGCGTAACGCAGGGGGTGGTTCATGTAGATCACCGACTCCCGATTTTCCCGGCGACCGTTGTCGACCAAGCGGATCTGGCTGGAAAAATTTCTGGCGATGTCGGTGCCGGCGTAGCGGTCATGGCGGAATTTCAACAACTCGATGGAGAAGGGCCGGTAGTAGCGTTGTGGTTGCAACGTCATCTGGAAGGGCTCTTGCCCGATCTTCAGACTTACCGGTTGGGGAAACCCGGTTGACAAGCTCCAGGAACCCACCGGCCGGCCGTGGTCTACCAGCGTCACCGCAGTGGTCGCCACGTTGCGTTCATCCTGTTTGTAAGTTTTCGGCAACGGGACCGCCACAGCCATAGGGCCAAGTGTCAGGTGAGGGTACGACGGCGACGGCAGGCGGGTCGGGCTGACCAGCGCGGAATTCGGATAAAAATCGTTAACAACCAATTTCAGGCCTTCGCCGGGCAAAGGTATTTCGCGGCCGGGCCGCAGCATGGAATCCGGCACCGAGATCACCCGGTCCCGGTCAGGCAGGCCCTTGTCCACGATCGCAAGTTCATCGAAGTAGGGACTTTCCGAATAAGTTTTGGCCTGGCCCTCGTCTAGGCGCAATTGGCTTTCCACCTGGAACAAGCTGGTGCAAAGCTGGCCCACCAACAGCAGGATCAAACCGGCGTGGAGGATGAGAATGCCGGCCTTTTTCCAGGCGAACTTGAAACGGGCCACGTGCGCGGCGATGAGGTTGGCAAGCAACACGCTGCCTACGAGGTACCCGCCCGGGAACCAGGGAAGAGAAAACGGTGTCCCGGGCACCGGCGCATACAGGAACAAGCTTTTGAAGTAGCGGTTTTGCGCTTCGAAGATCCCGATATGCACCTGATCGAGGGTGCCAACGAACACCAGCACCATCGCGCAGGTAAGGCAGACGATGGTAAGCTTCAGCGAGGCCAGCGGCCGCAGGCAGGTTTTAACGTTCATTGGTGGACTTCGGGCGGCCCGCGAGGTTTACGTCGGCATTGGTGCCGTCCCCCTCGGGTTCAGGTGCAGCCGGGCGGAAACGCAGGGACTGCACAAAAGCCGTAAAGGTTTCTTGCTGCGCCTCGAGCCACGCCCGGGGACCCGTCATTTTCACGAACCAGGCCTGTTCCGGCGTTTGGAAAACGGCGCCAAGAATGCGGGACGGCTCCTTGCTTCCATCCGGTGCCGCGTAATCGACGAGCAGGCCGGGAACGCGGTCGGCCGTGATCGGGCGGGCTGCTTGCTGAAGCTCATCGCCGCTCAACGGCGGCAACCCGACCTGGCCCCGCCAGCGGTTCAGGTTCGATTCCAACCCGCCTGCCGCCCCGGGAAAGGCGGTTACCGAAACATCGGCCGTGGCGTTATCCGGTCCGTGCGCTAAGAAACTGCCCTGTCGCATTTCGCCGGGCGCCTGTTCCTCCCAACCCGCAGGTTTGGTCCACGTGATTGGCACGGAAGCCGGTACCGGCACCATGCCGGCCATAAGGGTGCGGTTAAGGCCCGGTTCCTTTGGCACCTCGTAAACCTGCACCGAGCGACGGTCGCACCCGGTCATGGGCGCGAGTGCAGCAATGGTCAACGCCGGCGCGGAGGCGCGCGCAACCGTCGACGCCAGGCACCAAAGCCGGCCGCCGCGACGCAAAATGAAGGGGAGGAGGCGCATTGAACGTTTGCCTACAGCGAGCCCTGGCTCACCTTTGCCTTGAGCTCATAACGTTTCTTAAGCTCGTCAAAGTGGGTGGACGGAAACCACTGGTAAAGCATGAAGTAAACGATCACCCCGGTGACGGACACATAAAGCCAGATGGGGAGGGTAAATTTGCCCATTTTACGGTGCCGGTCAAAGCGGGCGCGCAACGCGGGCACCACGGTCAAAATGACCAGCGGCAAGATGGTGAACGCCAACAGCAAATGGGTGCCGAGCAGGACGTAATAAACCGGCCGGATCCAACCGGTTTGCGTGAAGCGGACCGACCCTTCACCCACGGCGGCAACCATGCCAAAATGATAAAGGAGGTAACAAGCCAGAAAAGCCGTGGAACAGACCAGCGCTGTGACCATGAAAGTGATGTGCAAGCGTTTGCGGTCACGCGCAATCGCCCACCAGCCAAGGGCGATGAAACCCGTGCTGGAAGCGTTTAACGTCGCATTGACGGGCGGCAGGTCAAAAATGTTCATGAAGACAAATGCCAGGGCGACGGGTACGGGCAGCGGGGAAACTCCCGTCACGCGGTTGATGCCGGCGGCAAGGCCTACTATTAGCAGAACTTATTTCACGCAATTTTCAAGGTCCGCCTGGAAGAAGGTGTCGGCGTGTCGGGGCAATGGGGTGGAAGCAGATGCTGCGACGCGCGTTCGGCAAGGGTGTGTCCGGTAGGGGAGCTGATCCTTCAGCGCCCAGGGAGCGACCGCGACCGCCCCAGGCCCCTGAACGCGTCCGGCACCAAATGGCGGGCCGTCACCCCGGGCCTTGAGGAGGTCACGAAGGGACTCGTGACCCTGCCATCCCCGCGGGCGCTTGGGGACAAGCTCCCCTACCGGCGGTCGCGCAGGGACACGCGACCCGACCGGGGAGGCCACCCCGATACCCCGGCGGCGAAGGGACTCGCCGCCCTACCGGGCCGCCGCTCGACCAAGCGCACGGCGTGAGTTCGACGACCTTCTGCAAACCTGCCGATTGCCGCGTCAAACCATTCGGAATCGGCCCTTGCCTTTCCAACTCCGGCCTGTTCCCGGCCCTAAGCCGAACATTTTGTTTATCTTGGTGGATGAACTTCGTTACCCGACCGTCTTTCCGTCCGGCATCCAGAGCGTAGACGAGTTTCTGGCGAAGCACATGAAAAACCTTCATAGGCTTTGGCGATGCGGCGTTAAGTTCGGGAATTACCACACGGCTGCGAACGCATGCACGCCCTCTCGCGGCGTCATGATCAGCGGGCTTTACTCGCAGCAAAACTGGTTGATCACGACCATCCTTTCAACCCCATACCCGTCTCCCGCGCTGGTGAAATTGCAACCGGTGTTGAATCCCGCTTATCCCACGTTTGGTAAACTGCTGCGCTCAGCCGGCTACCAGACGCCCTACTTTGGCAAGTGGCACGCCTCGATCCCTCAGCAGGACACGGGTGGCCTTGAGAACTACGGCTTTGATTTTCGAACCTATCCTGACCCAACCGGCAGCAACCTCCAGGGAACTTACGGGGACGAAAAGCTTGGTTATCACAACGACGCTTACACCGTGGATCAGGCGGTTAGCTGGTTGAACGGCCGAAAGCCGACGGATGCTCCCTGGTGTACCACGGTCAGCCTCGTTAACCCCCACGACCGAGAGTTCTTTCCTGCAGGTACCGAGTTCCAGACGGTCAACGGTCTGTTTGCCGATTCCAAGGTCAACCCAGAGAACCTCAAACAGCAAATTGTGTATCCGGGCAATGGTCCAAACGTGTCCTGGGAGGAGGATGCGCTTAAGTCGCCACCGTCCTACGGATACCCCACCGTGCCTCCGAACTGGGAGAGCGAGCAGGACCTGATCGACCACAAAAAGCCGCCCACCCAATCTTTCATTCGGGAGTTTTCCCAACTCATCTGGGGCGGCGTAACCGATGATCCATCCCAGGATTCTCCCACCGTCGAGGCGTATCCGCAAACGAGTCTCGGTGATGGGGTGATCAAAATGCCTTACAGCTATTGGCAGCGCGGTCTCGACAGCTACACCCAGATCATGGAAGTGGTCGATGTCCAGATCGGCCGGGTGCTCGATGCTTTGAATGCACTGCCTCAAAGCGTTGTTGAGAACACCGTCATTGTTTTTGCGGCTGACCACGGCGAGTACTCCGGTGCGCACGGTTTCGTTCAGGGAAAACTCGGCACCGTCTACGACGAGGCCTGGCACATTCCGTTGATCGTGGTGGATCCCAGCCACCGGTTGACCGGCGACATCGACCAGATCCGAACGGGGCTGACTTCCTCCGTGGACCTGATGACCCTGCTCGTCAGCATTGGCAACAACGGAACCCGCGACTGGATGCAGGGTGATCTCGCCAAGATCTACGGCCGGCGTCACGACATGGTTTCCATGCTGAAGTGTGCTGGTGCCCCGGGGCGCCCCTACGTGCTCTACGCTACGGATGAGATCGCGCCGGGATACTACAACTATAACGGTTCGCCCACCCACATCGTTGGGTTACGAACGGACCAGACGAAGCTCGGTGCCTACGCCGACTGGTTTCCGGCCACCAGCCTGATCAACACCAACTCGTCCTTCCTGGAATTCTACGACTACTCCACGACGAACGGTCAGCTTGAACTGATCAACACGGCGGACTCCGACGCGCGTGCGTCCAGCATGTTCCACGCGTTAATCAACAACCTTATCCCGAACGAGTTGCAGGCCCTGCTGCCAGGGACGCTACGGGCGCAGCAGGAAAAATCGAAGATTGCTCACCTGGTTTATCGGGCGCTCATCGCTAACCTGCAACCAAGCGATTACCAGGCCGGGGCACTTCGCTCAATCCTCGGGTACGGGGCGGAGTTCTGACGGGTTGCCCACCGGGCTGTGCATCATTTGTCCGGCCCCATTAACTGGTCATACACGATTTCGAACGCTTCAGGTCCTACCCTGATTTCTCCCCGAAATGGCTGATCCATAGCCACGGGGTGAGTCCGGCGATGCGGCGGATCGGGAAGTTGGCCAGGCCCGGCAGCACGGCCCCCCGGCAGTCGCGGACCGGGAGTTAACGCTGACCTCAGGTTTCCACCGCGGAGATAAGGGCCGCCACGCCGCCACCCCGATGGCACTAAGGTAAGGGCCTATAGACCGTGAAGGGCACCGGATCGAGTGGCGGTCTGGTAGGGCGGCGAGTCCCTTCGCCGCCGGGAAGCGATTGCTGCTCCGTCCTCCCCGCCAACCGGAAAGGAAGGCCGGCGTGTCCGGGCAACCCCCCCGGCCCGGCGGGTGCGACGGGATCTGCCGTTCCACCCCGATACTCCGGCGGCGAAGGGACTCACCGCCCTACCGAACCCCAAAGGCCCTTACCTTAGTGCCGACACGCCGACACGTCGACACCTTCTCTTCTCGCTCCCGCGAGCTGCTTCCGCTAGGGTGCGGCCGTGACCGTGGAAAACTTTACCGTCCTCGTCGTCAACTGCGGCAGTTCGTCCCTGAAGTTCTCCGTCCTGGAAGCCGGGTCGAGCCGGCTGCTGGCGGCAGGCGTGGTTGAACGGTTGGGCACCGATGAAGCCCATCTGACCGTGTCAACGCCAACGGACCAGCAGGAAGAAAAGCCGATGCCCAACGCCGGTCACCGCGAGGCGTTGCGGGAGGTGATTGATTTTCTGGCGCACCGGGCCAAACTTCCGGTCCACGCCATCGGTCACCGGGTGGTTCACGGGGGTGAGCTTTTTCGGTCGGCCGTGCGCATCGATCAGAACGTGGTGGATCAAATCGCGGGTTTGTCGGCGCTGGCTCCCCTTCACAATCCGGCCAGTGTTGCCGGCATTAAGGTTACCCTGGAGTTCTTTCCGGACCTGCCCCAGGTGGCGGCGTTTGACACGTCCTTTCATCAGACGTTGGCCCCGGAAGTTTACCATTACGCCATCCCGTTCGATCTTTATGAAACGCACCGCATCCGGCGGTACGGTTTCCACGGGATCAGTTACCGGTACCTGACCGGGGAACTTGCGCGGCGGCTGGACCGTCCAGTTGAGCAACTGCAATTCGTTGCAGCCCACCTCGGCAACGGGTGCAGCGCCACGGCGATCAAAGGGGGACGCAGCGTGGACACCACGATGGGGCTGACGCCCTTGGAAGGTTTGGTCATGGGCACGCGCAGCGGCGACGTCGATCCCAGCATGCATCAGATCTTGCAGCAGCAAACCGGCATGGATTTGACTGAAATCACGGACATGCTCACCAAGAAAAGCGGGCTCCTGGGCCTTTCTGGCGTGAGCCACGACTTTCGCTCCGTTGTGGAAGCAGCCAACGGCGGCAACTCCCGCGCCTCCCTTGCGATCGAGGTGTTTTGCTACCGACTGGCCCGCGGGCTTATGGCCTTGACGGCCGGCCTCGACCGGGTGGATGCCATCGTGTTCAGCGGCGGCATCGGCGAACACAACGCGGACGTACGCGCCCGGGTGCTGACGCGGCTCAAACTCCTGGCCACGGAGGTCGATCCCCGGCTGAACGCCGAGCACGGCCGGTCCTCAAACGGCCTGATCAGCCATGCGGGCGTCCCGGCCTACGTGGTCCCGACCAATGAGGAGCTCATGATCGCCCACGAAGTGGCAGCGGTCACTGG
>DASWVC010000020.1:0-2607 GCA_036401335.1 Chthoniobacterales bacterium | reverse complement strand
AAAGGGCCGGTTTATTACGTGGCACAGCTTCAGGTCACGCCGGCGGCGGGAGGAAGGTGACGCGGTGTCGGGGTACTGTTTTGAGGTGACGGCGCGGTCCGGTAGGATCACGGGACCTTCCGTGACCGGGGTCGGGGCGGTCCGGTAGGGCGGCAAGTCCCTTCGCCGCCGGGCAGGCCGGGGTCGGGGTGGGTTGGCGCTTCCCGGAAGGCGCGCCCGGAAACGGGGCGTGAGCCAACCGAACGGACGGGTGCCATCCCCGCGGGCGCTCGGGGACAAGGTACCCTACCGGACGGTCGCGCAGAGACACGCGGCCCGACCGGGGAGACCGCCCCATACCCCGGCGGCGAAGGGACTCGCCGCCCTGCCGGCGGCCAAAACGGGAACCGGCGTAAGTTAACGCCCAGAGGACTCGCCGCTCTACCGGGCACAGACACCTTCTCTCACTGCGTCATGTTTAACGCGATGGTTTCACTCGTCCTCCGTCACCGGGCGATGGTGGTGCTGGCCTGCCTCGGGTTGGCAGCCGGGGCGTTATTGCGGTTGAGCCGATTGCCGCTGGACGTGTGGCCCGACCTCAGCCCGGTGCAGGTGCAAATCCTGACGCCGGTCCCGGACCTGGCCGCGCCGGAAGTGGAAACCGGGATCACCCGGATGTTGGAAATCGAATGTGCCGGCCTGCCGCAACTTGGCGAACTGCGTTCGGTCAGCACGTTCGGGTTGTCGCAGCTCACCTTGATCTTCGGGGACGGAACGGACCCCTGGCAAGCGCGGCAGATGACCCAGGAAAGAATTCAGAATGCATTGCCGAGGCTGCCCAAAGGGTGCCTTCCCCGGCTCGGCCCGCCAAGCGACGCCGTGGGTGAGGTCGCCGCTTACGCCTTGCGTTACCGGACCGGTCCAATGAGCCCGCAACGGCTGGCGGACCTGAAAGCCTTGCAGGATTTCGTGGTTCGTCCCCGGCTGCTCACGGTGCCGGGCGTGGTGGAAGTTAATGCCACGGGCGGTTTCGATCGGCAGATTGTCGTGGAGCCGGATCCGCAGAAGCTGTACGCCGCCGGCCTGGATGTGAAAGACCTTGCGATGGCGTTGGAACAAAGCGTCGCCATCGGCGGGGGTGCCTTCCTGGGAGTTAACGGTGAGCAGCGGGTGATCCGGTCGGCGGCCCGCGCTCAGACGATCGCCGACCTGGCCGGATCATCCGTCCGGCTCTCCTGGGGATCCGTGGCCATCAACGTGAAAGACCTCGCGACGGTGAGGGAAGGGGAAAAGGTTCGTTTTGGGGCGGGCACCCTGGACGGAGAAGAAGCGGTGCTGGGCACGGTGCTGCTCGGCCACCATGGCGACGCGACGGCGACGGCACGTCAGGTAAAAGCCAGGCTCAGGGAGTTGCCGGCCGTGCTGCCGTCCGACGTCGAAGTGGTCCCGCTTTACAACCGGGCTGCGCTCACCCGCGGTGTCCTGCAAACGGCTGGACGCAACCTGGCGTTTGCCGCCGCGATCGTCACGGTTGTTCTCTGGTTTTTCTTCCGCCAGCTCAAAGCCGCCCTCATCACGGTGACGGTTATCCCCCTGGCTTTCCTGTTTGGTTTGGCCGCAAGCTCCCTTCTCGGCACCTCGGGCAACCTCATGAGCCTCGGCGCGATCGACCTCGGGTTGATTGTGGATGGCGCGGTGGTGGTCGTCGACAACTACCTTCTTCGGTTAGGGCAGGCCAGGGATGCCGGCACGACCGGTTCCCTTGGTTCCCCGGACCGCTTCCGTTTGGCCGCACAAAGCACCCGGGAGGTCGCCGGGCCCATGGCGTACGGTTGGTTGGTTATCCTGGTCGGTTACACGCCGGCATTTTTCCTGCCCGGCTTGGATCGCGCGATCTTCGGGCCGATGGCCCTGACGGCGGTTTGCGCCTTGTTGGCTGCGTTGCCCCTGAGTTTGCTCTTGGTGCCGGTGCTGGCCGCCACCTTCCTTCGCCAACCGCCGGCAACTACCGCGCTGGCCGCCATTGGCACGGAGAAGTACCTCGGGCTTCTGCGGTGGACGAGGCGGCACCGCCTCGTGTGCTTGGCATTCGCCGCCTGCCTTTGCCTCACGGGGTGGGTGATGGCCGGGCGCCTCGGCTTCGACTTGCTTCCCCCGCTCGACGAAGGCTCGACGGTGCTGGAAGTGGAGAAGCCGGTCGCCACGGACCTCGAAGCGTCGCTGGCGGGAGAGGTTCGGGCTGAACGTTTGCTTCGCCAGAATTTTCCGGAGATCAAACAAGCCTACTCGCGCCTCGGGTTTTCCGACGTCGCCACGGACCCGCAGGCCCCAAACCAGAATGACATCTACGTATCTTACCGTCCCCGCTCCGAGTGGCCGCTCCGCGAGGGCCGGCGCCTCACCAAAACCGAATTGGAACGCCGGTTCTTGGCGAACCTCCAGGCGGTGTTTCAGGATCACGAGTTCGGTCTGAATCAACCCATCAGGACGCGGCTGGACGAAATGCTGGAAGGCACGCATGCCGACGTGGCCGTGGAGTTGTTGGGCCTGAACCTGGACGCGCTTAATGAAGCGGCGGAAAAGGTGGCGCAGGTCCTGAAAGGCGTGCCGGGCGCAACGGACGTGCTC
>DASWVC010000019.1:0-26326 GCA_036401335.1 Chthoniobacterales bacterium | reverse complement strand
AATATTAATGTTGCCGACGCCTTCCACCCGTTTTAAAGGATCCTGCACCTGCAACACTGCGTAGTTGCTCAGGTAGAGCGCATCGTAGTTCGGGTCGTCAGACACCAGGTTGATGACCATCATGATGTCCGGCGACTGCTTCTGGACGGTGATCCCGAGCGCCCTGACTTCCTGTGGAAGTTGCGGTTCAGCGAGCGAAACCCGGTTTTGCACCAGCACCTGCGCGATGTTCAGGTCCGTCCCGAGTTTGAACGTGATGGTCAGTTGCATCTGGCCGTTCGAGGCGCTGCTCGAGGCCATGTAGAGCATGTTCTCGACGCCGTTAATCTGCTGTTCAATCGGTGTCGCGACCGTTGCGGCCAGGGTCGCGGGATCCGCGCCTGGGTAAATGGCAGACACGACGACGGTCGGCGGCGCAATCTCCGGGTATTGCGCCTGGGGCAAGGCGAGAAAGGAAATGCCGCCAAGAATCACGATGAACGCCGAAACCACGACCGCGAAGATCGGTCGATCGATAAAGAAATGAGCGAATTTCATGGGCCGCAGGGACCTGCGTCACTTGTCGGCAGCACCGCTTTTCGGCGCTCCGGGGACTGTTTTTACCTTGTTCGTCGCCACATCGACGTTCAATTGTTCCGAGGCATAACGGTTCATCTCACCCTGTTCAGCGGTAACCGGTGAGCCTGGCCGAACCTTGATGATGCCGTCCACGATAACTTGATCCTCGGCCGTAAGGCCTGCCTGAACCACGCGCAGTCCGTCCTCGAGTTGTCCCAACGTAACTTTGGCCTGTCTTACTTTGCCGTCCGGCATGACGACGAAGACAAACTTAAGCCCCTGGTCCGAAATCACGGCCTGGTCCGTAACCAGAAGCGCATCGTAATCCTTGCTGGTGGCCACCTGCACCCGCACGAAGGTTCCCGGCAAAAGGATGCCTTTGGGGTTTGAAAATTTGCCCCGGATTTGCAACGTGCCCGTGGCGGAATCAATCTTATTGTCCACGAAATCGATGACGCCGTGGTCGGCGAAATCGCTCTGGTTGCCAAGCGCAATGGAGATGGGCACTTGCGCTTGCCGCGCGTCGACGACCGCGCCTTCGGCGACAAGTTTCTGGAAACGCAGGACCGTGTTCTCGTCGATGTCGGCGTACGCGTAAATCGGGTCCACGCTAACGATGTTGGTCAGGGTAGTCTGATCAGCCTGGACCAGGTTGCCCAGGGTCACCTGTTCCCGGCTGACACGTCCCGCAACCGGCGCGCGCACCTGGGTGAAATCGAGGTTAAGCTGCGCCGTCTCAACTGCTGCCTGCGCGGCCACCACCGTGGCGGCAGATTGAGCTTTCTGCGCCACCGCCGTGTCGAAATCCTGGCTGGCAATCACATTCTTTGCCCGCAGATCCTGGGCGCGGGCAAAGTTCGCATCGCTCAGCTTTTGCTGGGCACCGTTCTGCTGAAGCTGACCCTGGGCCTGGTCGAAAGCGGCCTGGTAAGGCCGGGGATCAATCACAAAAAGGAGCTGGCCTTTGGTGACCAGGTCCCCTTCCTTGAACGCGACCGAGTCGATGTAACCGCTGACGCGAGGCCGCACGTCGACGTTGTCCACCGCCGCCAATCGGCCCGTAAACTCGGAGCGGTCCACGATTCGTTTCACCACCGGTTTGGCGACTGTGACGGACGGCGGCGGCGGCGCTCCTTCGGGTGCCGCCGGCTTGCTGCAGGCGGCCAAACATCCAAACGCCACAAAGGCAAATCTGAGGGATTTAGTCTTGGGTAAGCAGTTGATCATGTCAGCTCAGCACAGTCCAACCTTCGAGCGCACCGATTGAAGCGGAGACGAGCCCGCAGGGAAAGCGTTTTCAACTTTACAAATCCGTTGTCGAGAAATCGGCTCATTGGCCCGCTACCTGCTCATCGTCTGCCCGGTCTCAGGAAAGGTCAGGAGAGCTTAAATGGGAAAACCAACGGTATCTCGGTTCGGCGTGTTGCGGGCAAATCATTGGACCCGGGTCAAACTGGTTTGGGAAACGCCCCAGGCCGCTCGCTACGAAGTAGTCCGTTTCGAACCGGTTCCCCGTGGGGCAGAGGCTTTCCTGCGCGATCAAGGCACCTATTTTACCCGCCTGCGTTTCCGCGTCAGCAACCTTCAGGTGTCGCAGGCAGAACACTTTGACGGACGCCGTCTGGTTGAGCCAAACCCTTCCCGGCACTGGCAGCCGTCGGGATTCGCCCTCACGGCCCAGTTCCCGGAGGGGACAGACGACGTGGAGGCGTTGATCGCACTTCTGCATGGATCCGGGGAAACTTTCGACGAACATGATTCTGGTCTGGCCCTGAGCTCGCAGTAGGTTGCCGGGCGGAATTTGCCGCCACGTTGGTCAAAAAAGGCCCGGACCGGTCATCACGCGGCTGAGGTGCGCACCACGACCCGTTGACCCGTTTCGGCACTTTCAACCGCGGCAAGCACCATCGCCAGGCTGTGAATGTTGTCGGAGGAACGCGTCTCCGGCAACGGTCCTCCGTCCAAGGCATTCACAAACTGTTTCATCACGCTGAAGTGCCCGCGGGTGAACGCCGGGTCCGGTTCCACGTTCATCGGCAAGGATTCGGCATCGTACAAGAGGGCACCAGGCACCGGGCGGACCCGTTCTCCGCGGACGTCCCCTTCGCCGTCCCACAGCAATGTGCCGTGTGTCCCGATCACCCGCCAGTTCGCGTCCCAAGGAGTGCGAAATCCTTCCGAACACCAGCTTGCGCGGTAACAAAAACGAACGCCGGCCATTTGAAAAATGGCCACGACGGACGAGCCATGTTCATACCACGAGTTTGCCGGCGTCCATTCCTCGCAGAAGACAGAGTCGCCGTTTGCCTGGATCAGGTAGCGCACCGCGTCAAACGGGTGGATGGCCATGTCTGTCAACAAAACGTGGCGCATCTTTTCGCGGAAACCTCCAAAATGCGCCCCTACGAAAAAATCGGCGTGGACCGTCGTGACCTCACCGATGGTCCCGTCAGCAATCATTTGGCGCATGGTCCGCATGCCGCGATTGAACCGGCGGTTTTGCTGGACGACATGCAACCGGCCATTTGATTCGGCAAGCCGAACCAATTCTTCGGCACCTTCCAAGTCGAGGGCCAGCGGTTTTTCTTCCAATACGTGCAACCCGGACCGGAGCCCCAGCCCGGACACCTCCCGGTGTGCCGCGGGGATCGTGCAATCAAACAGGATCTGGGCTGGCACTTCGGCCACGGCTTGACCCAGCTCGGGGTAAATCGGAACGGTCAGGCGCGCCTCTTTCGCACGGGTTTCCGCTGCCGATGGAAAGGGATCGACCAGCGCCGCCACTTCAATGCCCAATTCCTGCGCACACCGAAGCCATTCCCGGCTCATCAGGCCACAGCCGGCCAGAATCGCTTTTCGAGGTACAGACGGTTCGTCCATCGCTTGTTCATGGCCGCCCCCCAAGGGACGGCGTCCTTTCCGGGCTGCAACTTACCGGTCCACGGGACCGGCACCGTGCTCATTTCTGGGCGAGAATTGGTTTGATCTTGGCCGCAGCATCTTTCAACGCCACCTCCACTGAGGCTTGGCCCGTGAGGGCCCGCTGAATGGCCGTTCGCGCCGCCAGCGAAATGGCGGGGTACTGCGCTCCGCCGTCCTGGGACCGGGCCCGGGCGGTGTCCATCTGCTCCACAAACGGCTGCAACTCAGGATTGGTTTCGCCCTGCTGCTTTGCCACGGCGCGAACCGAAGAAATGTAGTTGAAGGTGTCGCAGATTTTGCGCAGCCGCTCCGGGTCCTGGGTAAACTGGACAAATTTGATCGCCGCTTGCTCGATCTTGGCCTCGCCTTTGAGCACGCACCAGACTTCACCTCCCAACGGCACCACCGGTTTAGCACCTTCCTTCGGCACCGGAACGGTCACAATGCCGAAATCGACGCCGCTTTTTTTGACCTCGCCCAGCATCCAAGGGCCCATGATCATGGTGGCGGCGTGCCCGCTGTTAAACTGGTTGGGCACGTCGCCCTGCGACCAGTTGACCACATCGCGGGAGGCAGCCCCCTTTTTAACCCAGTCCACCCAAAGCTGGAGCGCAGTCCGGGCGTTCTCGGAGTCGAGGTTGCCCAGGCTGCCGCCGTTGCTCCACAGGAACGGTTCCCACTGCCACGTTGCCTCCTCGGTGTTCACCGCGGAGAACGCGATGCCGTACACCGGGCTTTTGGTCGTTTTCGCGGCGGCGTCGGTTAGTTCTCCCCAGGTTTTCGGCGGAGCGGAAACGCCCGCGTCGCCCATGATTTTCTTATTGTAATACAAGGCCAGGCTGTTGCTGCCGACCGGCACCCCGAACACTTTGCTGCCGTCTGTAACGGCAGCTTTCGGTCCCGGGTAGACATCGCCCCAGGTTTGTATTTTGGACACGTCGCTGGAGATGTCCTTGAGGATCCCGGCTTTGGCCACACGCAAGACGTCCGGATTGTCGATGGCGACGATCGCCGGCGGCTTGTGCACCGCCGCCATCTGCAGCGCACGGCTGACCAGTTCACCAAAGGGCACGTAGGTGTAGTGGACCTTTACGTCCGGATTGGCGGCCTCGAAATCTTTCTGCACCTGGCTCAGGGCGTCGAGTTGACCGGGCACCGTGAAGTAATGGACGATTTCGATGGTGGTGACTTCAGCATTGGCCAGGCCGAGGCCGGCAAAGGCGCAAGCAACCGGCAGGAGCCAGCGCAGCCTTGATTTGGGGGAGGTATTCATTCGTTTGGTGGGTTTGGGATGGTTCAAGTAACGCTGCCTCAGGTACGTTGGAGCAACGTTTGCACGAGGTTGAGCAGAAGCACCAGCAACACGGTCAGCGTCGCAATGGCCGCCGCCTCGCCGAAATTCAGGAGCGAAAAACCGACCTGGTAGGCGTAAGTGGACAAAAGGTGGGTCCCGTTCGCGGGACCGCCGCCGGTCATGATCCAAACCAGGTCGAACACCTTCACGGTGTAGACGGTGCCAAGCATCAACACCGCCACTGAGACCGGTTTCAGCATCGGCATGGTGATCTGCACGACCCGCCGCCAGTAGTGGGCGCCGTCAATCCTGGCGGCTTCATACACTTCGACGGGAATGCTGCGCATGCCGGCGTACAACAGGATGAAATTGAACGGGAAGCCGATCCAGATGTTGGCGACGATGGTTGCAGGAAACGCAAATGCAGGATTCGACAACCAGGGAAAAGGACCCAAACCCACCAGGTGCCCGATCTGGTTGATCGGACCAACCTCGTTGAACAGTCCTTTGAAAATGTTTGACGCCGTCAGCACCGGCGAGACCCAGGGAATGAGAAGCAGGGCCAGACAAAAGTTCTTAAGGGGAAAGTTTGCCTGGAAAAGCAACGCCAGCAGGAAGCCGATCGTGAATTGAAACAGGATGCTGAAAAATGCGAAGAGGATTGTGTTGACCAGCGCCCTCCAGAAAACCGGGTCGGCGAGCGCCGCCTGGTATTGCGCAAGGCCGTTGAATGGCATGTCCCCGCTGACGAAAGTGTCCACCGTCGCTTGCCGGAAGCTCAGCGTTAAACTGTACACAACCGGGTAAAGCAGCAGCGCCAGGCAGAAAAGGACACAGGGAAGGACGAACGTGTAAGGCGCAACGTCAAAACGGCGCCGCTTCGGGCCCCGGGACTCGGGCCCTGAAACGGCCGTTGCCGTCTCTCGGGACGGCCTTTTTCCCGAACGTTTTTCGACGGGGGGATCGGCGGCAGGTTTCATGGTCATTCGATTTACTTGATGGCTCCGCGGGTCACGCCGGCTACGATGAAACGGCTGGCTCCGACCACAAACAGCACGGCCGGGATCGCGGTAAGAACGCTGCCCGGAAGGAGAAACGCCCAATCAATGCCGTACTGACCGACGGCCTTGTAGAGTTCAAGGGTCAGCGGTTGCAGCCCGCCTTCGGTGATCAGCGTCAACGCATAGATCAGGTCGCCCCAGGGGATCAGAAAACTGAACACACCGACCGTAACCAAGCCGGGGAGGGTCATCGGCAGCACCACCATGAAAAACGCCCGCAACTGGCCTGCCCCGTCCACCAAAGCGGCTTCGACCAGTTCATAGGGCAAATCCCTCATGTAAGCAGACAGCATAATCAGGGCGAACGGGGTCGTGAACGTCATGTCTGCCAGCACCAGCCCGAATAAACTGTTTACCAGGTTGATCTTGGAAAACACAATGAACAACGGCACCACGAAGACCACCGCCGGCAGCATCTGGGTGATTAACAGGAACGAAAAAAGGACCCGGCCGCCGCGAGGCTTCAGCCAGACCATTCCGTAAGCGGCCGGCGCGGTCACCAGCAGCGTGCCCGCCGCCGCCGCCGTGCTCACCACAAGGCTGTTGACCACGTGCGGCCACAGCCGATGCAGTGCGTCGGACCAGTTTTCGACGGCAAAATGCCGCGGCCAAAGCGACATCTGGCCTCCGAAAAGCTCGGCCGGCGTCATAAAGCTTCCCACCACGACCCAGTAAAAGGGCGAGAGCAAAACCGCCGTAATAACGACGGCCGCCACGGTGATCCACCAGCGTGAGAGCGTTGCGAACGGGTTCATGGGGGGAGGGGGTTCCGGTTATCAGAAAAGCATCCGCTTTAGCCGGCGGCACGGCGAATCCAAATCTCCATTTCGCCGGGCTCCCGGTTGGACCAGGCATAGTAAGGTATTGCCGTCACCGCAACCCTTTCCACCGCCGGCGGCTGATCACGGTACAAGCCGTTCGGCGTCGGCTGTTCCCGGAACCCGGTGCCCGTCAGCGCCACGGTGCCGTCAGGCAGGTCCGACTGCTGCTCCGGCACGAGGGAAACGTCGGTCGGCAACGTGATGGCGTCGATGTGCGGCCCATTGTCCGCCTGTTCCAGGCAGTACACCAGCGGACCCCGCTTCAACGCCATGCGCCCCCGGTTTACGTCAACCTCGTACCGGCTGAACTTCTTGGTGACCGGCATCTCGAATTGGAGCTCAATGCGATCGCCCGTCTGCCAGGTGCGCCGGAGCACGGCATAACCACGTTCAACCGACGGTGAGACCGCCGCTCCGTTGACCGCAACACGGTGGCTCGAAGCCCAGCCCGGGACCCGGAAGAACAAACTTTTCTCGATCGGCCCGTCGGTCTGCACCTCGATCACGTTGTCCCCCGCCCAAGGGAGGCTGCTGCGCACCTGAAGCGTAAGGCCGGTCGGGCGCGCCTGGCTGCTCACGTAATGGTGGATGGCAACGCCCTCGTTGTTCTCCGAATAGAGGTAACCGGAAAGTGAACTGATTAACCGCGCAAGGTTGGGTGGGCAGCAAGGCGTCCACCAGGGCCAGCGGACCCGCCGGTGCGACCCGCTGCTGGCCATGGGGTTGTCGTAGAAGAAGCTCCGCCCGTCCAGGCCGATGCCAGACAGGATGTTATTGTAGAGGGCCAGCTCCATCACGTCGCCGGCTTCCCCGTCCAGCCTGGCCTGCAACAGGCGGTGCGCGAACAGGAACAAACCGATTGAAGCACAGGTCTCGGCGTAAGCGTTTTCGTTTGGGAGGTCGTAAGCCCGCGTGAAACCCTCGTTCTCCGAGGCGGAGCCGATGCCTCCGGTAACGTAAAGCTTGGTGTCGATCACGTCTCGCCAGAGCCGCTCGCATACCTCCAGCAGTTCCGCGTCGTCGTCTTCCACCGCGAGGCCGGCAACGGCCGCAAACAGGTACATTGCACGTACGGCGTGGCCCACCACCTTGGTTTGGGCCCGGATCGGTTCATGCGCCTGCATGTACGCGTAGGGCGACCCGGGATGGTTCGGCCGGAACGGCCGGGTGTCCAACCTTGCGACGGCTTCCTGGTCAAAATAGTGTGGCAACTGGCCGCGCTCATTGATGAAATAGCGGCAGAGTTCGAGGTAGCGCCGCTCTTTCGTCACGTGGTACAGGCGTAGCAGCGCAAGCTCAACCTCGGGATGGCCGGGGTATCCGCGAAGCTGGCCCGGTTCACGGCCGAACCGTGCAACGAGGTGGTCGGCGTATCGTTGGGCCACCCGCAACAAACGTACCTGGCCGGTCGCTTCGAAATGAACGACCGCCGCTTCGATGAGGTGGCCGGCACAGTAAAGTTCGTGCAGGTCCCGAAGGTTTTTGAAACGGTGTTGCGGACGCCAGGTAAGGATGTGGCTGTTGACGTAGCCGTCCGGCAGTTGGGCCCGTTCAAACAGGCCAATGACCTCGTTGACCCGCTCTTCTAGCGCCGGGTCCGGCGTTTGTTCGAGCCGCGCCGAAGCTGCTTCCAGCCACTTGGCGAGGTCGGAATCCCAAAAAACGCTCCCGCCCCAGTACCCGGCGTCCGCCCAAGGGTCAGCCAGCGCGCGGCCGCGGTGCATGCGCGGGTCAAGCAGCAGGGCATCCATCTGCCCTTCGGCACGCATCTCATCGTATTGGTGAGCCAGCGTGGTTTCGCCCACCAGGTCGCGCCAACGCTTCCAAAAACCGTCCTGAATGGTGACTTGGCCTCGTCCAACCGGCCTCCAGCGGCTTTCCATAGTTTACCTTTAGGAGAAAAGGATTGGGATCACAACCCGATTAAAGGGTTTTAGTTTGCGCAGCCTTTTCGGCTGCGGTTTTTTAACCGGTGAGCACAACGCGCGTACTGGTTTGGAACGAAAACGTCCACGAACAGAAATCCGAGGCGATCCGGAAAGTGTACCCGGAGGGTATTCACGGCTGCCTCGCCCAGGTGCTCCGGTCGGAGCCGTCCTTCGCCGTTGAAACCGCCACCTTGCAGGAACCTGAGCATGGACTGCCGGAGAAGCGGCTGGCGGACACGGATGTGTTGCTTTGGTGGGGCCACATCGCCCACGGCGACGTTCAGGAGGCCATTGTCGAGCGGGTTCAAAAACGGGTGCTGGAAGGCATGGGCTTGATCGTGCTGCATTCGGGCCATTACTCAAAAGTTTTCAAGCGTTTACTCGGCACCAGCGGATCGCTTATTTGGCGGGAAGCGGGGGAAAAGGAACGGCTCTGGGTTTGCAATCCATCCCATCCCATCGCTCACGGGATCGATCGGTACTTCGAGGTACCCCACGAAGAAATGTACGGCGAACCGTTCGGGATTCCCATGCCGGATGAGCTCGTGTTCATGTCCTGGTTCCAAGGCGGGGAGGTCTTCCGGTCAGGTTGCTGCTGGAGGCGCGGTGCCGGCAAGATCTTTTATTTCCGCCCCGGCCACGAATCATTTCCCACCTACTATCAACCGGAAGTCCAGACCGTTCTGAAAAACGCGGTCAGGTGGGCAGTGCCCCAAGGGCCGCGGTGGATCGATGGAATCCCGAACGTAAAGGTGTCCCCGGAAGGAATCCGCCAGGAATAACCGCCATCCCGAAATGGTGGTCAAGTAGCATTCCTCGTGACCGATCTGGACTGTAGCTTAGATTGCGCGCAGATCGGCCATGACTTATCACGTCCAGAACCAGCGAGAACAGGCTTTCCGCCGGCCCTGGTCGTTTTCAGGTTCCGTTGAGCCAAACCCTGGCCTCGCGCCGGGAGGGCCGCCTCTTACCCCTTGGCGGGGGCCGCGGCGCCTCGCTCCGGACCACCCGAACGGGACGCTGCCCTTTCTCAGCAAAACTTCAAAATTATGATGCGCGTTTTAGTGACCGGAACCGATGGATACCTGGGATCGTTGCTGACCCCGGAACTGGTGCGAGAGGGATTTGAGGTGATCGGTCTGGACACCGGATTCTACAAGGAACGGATGCTTTACCACGACGCCGGGATCACGCCGTTAACCCTTAACAAGGACCTGCGGCAGATCGACGTGGCTGATCTGAAAGGCGTGGAGGCCGTGGTTCACATGGCCGAACTCTCCAATGACCCGGTTGGGCAGCTTGCCCCGCACATCACTTACGAGATCAACCACCAGGGGTCCGTCCGCCTGGCCGAAACGGCGAAACGGGCCGGCGTTGCCCGTTTTGTTTACATGTCCTCGTGCAGTGTTTACGGGGTGGCCGAGCAAGAGTTTGTTGACGAAAAATCCCCCACGAATCCCCAGACGGCCTACGCGGAGTGCAAGGTGCTGGTGGAGCGGGACGTGAGTGCTTTGGCCGACGAGCAATTCTCTCCGACGTTTATGCGCAACGCAACCGCGTACGGGGCATCGCCAAGGATGCGTTTTGACATCGTCCTGAATAACCTGGCCGGGTTGGCCTGGACCACGAAAGAAATTCGCCTCACGAGCGACGGCACACCCTGGCGTCCGCTCGTTCACGGCCTCGACATTGCACGATCCATCATTGCGGTGCTGGCCGCTCCGCGCACTGCCGTTCACGCCGAAACTTTCAACGTCGGCACCACCTCGCACAATTATACCGTCCGCCAGATCGCGGAGGTGGTGGCCGAGGTGTTCAGCGGCTGCCAACTCACGTTTGGTCCGCCCAGCGCCGACAACCGGAGTTACCGGGTTTCCTTTGAAAAAATCCGCAAGCATTTGCCCGGGTTCGAGTGCAAATGGGACGCGCGTCGCGGTGCCCAGCAACTCTTTGAAATTTTCAAACGGATCGACCTGACGCCGGATTTGTTTCAGTTTCGCAGCTTCACCCGCCTGAAACAGCTCGAGCACCTGATCCGGACATGTCAGATCGATGCCCATTTTTTCTGGGGTAAGTGATGGAGTTCGTCCCCACAGGATTGCCGGGAGCGTTCGTGCTTGAACCTCAGCCGATGGCAGATGAGCGCGGGCTTTTCGCACGCACGTTCTGCGCCCGGGAGTTTGCCGAGCATGGCCTGACGTCAAAGTTGGTCCAGTGCAGCGTGTCGTACAATCGCCAGAAAGGCACGCTGCGCGGCCTGCATTACCAGCGTTCGCCGCAGGAGGAAGCCAAGCTTGTGCGTTGCACGGCCGGAGCTGTCTACGACGTGATCGTCGATCTCCGGCCTGGTTCTGCGACTTACCTGCAACATTTCGGCGTTGAGCTGAGCGCCAGCTCCCGCCGGTCGCTTTTCGTCCCGGAGATGTTCGCCCACGGGTTTCAGACCCTGGAAGATGACACCGAAGTCTTCTACCAGATGAGTCAGTTTCATGCGCCCGACCATGCGGCCGGGCTACGTTACAATGACCCTGCACTCGGAATCGATTGGCCGCTGCCGGTGTCGGTGATGTCCGATAAAGACCGCACCTGGCCTTTGGTGGCGTAATCCATGCGAACCCGGCCAATCATACGCTGATCCGTGAAAAACCATTCCTTCAGTAATCTTCTTGCCGAATGGGACGCGGCCCGGGAAGGCAGCGAACTCTATGGAACGGTTTCTGCCCTTTACCCAATCTGCCGGAGCATCACCGGCGATGGTTTCCGGCAAAGCCTGGATCTGCTTCAGCAGACCGTCCCGATCGCGACGCACGAAGTTCCCACCGGCACCCCGGTGTTCGATTGGACGGTTCCAAAAGAGTGGAACATCCGGGACGCCTACGTCAAGAACGCGGCCGGTCAGCGGGTAATTGATTTCCGGCAAAACAACCTGCACGTGCTCAATTACAGCGTGCCGGTCCACCGGAAAATGCCGCTGGCCGAACTAAGGCCGCACCTGTTCACGTTGCCGGACGCGCCCGACTGGATCCCTTACCGCACCTCCTACTACCAGGAGGCTTGGGGGTTCTGCCTGCGCCGGCGCGAGCTCGAGCAGATGGAGGAAGGGGAGTACGAGGTTTGCGTCGATTCGTCGCTTGAGCCGGGGCACCTGACGTATGGTGAGTACTGCGTGCCAGGGCAAGACGAAGGGGAAGTGTTGGTTTCGTGCCATTCCTGCCACCCCTCGCTCTGCAACGACAACTGTTCGGGGATGGCCGTGGCGGCCCGCCTTGCCTGCCTTCTCCAGGACGTGCCGCTGCGCTTTTCCTACCGGTTCCTGTGGATCCCGGGAACCATCGGCTCGATCACCTGGCTTGCCCGCAACGAGGGGAGCTTGGACCGCATCCGGCATGGCTTCGTCCTGTCGTGCGTCGGCGACCCCGGACCTTTCACCTACAAACGGAGCCGTCGGGGAGATGCGGACGTGGACCGGGCATTCACGCACGTCTTCCGGCACCATGCGCCGCATGCCGAGGTGCTCGACTTCACGCCGTACGGGTACGATGAACGCCAGTATTGCTCGCCGGGCATTAACCTTCCGGTGGGCTGTTTTATGCGCAGCCCGAACGGTCGTTTCCCTGAATACCACACTTCCGCTGATAACCTGGCATTGGTCACTCCGGTCGCCTTGGCCGAGTCGTTGCGGCAATTGCTGCGCGTGATCCAGGTTTTTGAAGAGAACCGTTTTTGCCTAAACCTAAGCCCGAAGGGCGAACCCCAACTCGGGCGCCGGGGGTTGTACGGGCAGGTTGGCGGCCTGAAGGACGCTCCCGCGCTGCAGATGGCGCTGCTTTGGGTGCTTAACCTTTCGGATGGCGAGAATGACCTGCTCCGGGTGGCGGAGCGCGGCGGGATCGATTTTTCCATCGTGAGCAGGGCCGCCGAGCTCTTGACCGCCCATGGCCTCCTGGCGCCGGCACGGGCCGAGGGACCGGCCCCGCCCGGTGGCGGTGCCCAGGGAATAAACCCGTGACTGTCCTTGCAAAAGAACCTGAACAACGCCCTTTTCCGAGGGAAAGCCTCGCCGTGATCACGGGCGCGGGCAGCGGCATCGGCCGGGCCATCGTGCTTGAGCTCATTCACCGCAAGGTGCCGTGCTGCCTCATCGGCCGCACCATGAGCAAGCTTGAAGAGATTGCCCGCTCGGCCCGCGAGGCCGGAGTCGAATGCATCCCGAAGGCCGTTGATCTCGGGGCCCCGGAGGCGGGCACGGTTCTGGGTGAGGAAATCAGGGCGTCGGGGCGGCCCGTCCACCTGCTGGTGCACAGTGCCGGGGCAATCCGCCGGTCGCTGCTGGAGGAATCCACGGTCGCAGAGTTTGAGGCTTTGTTGGCCGTGAACCTCGTGGCGCCGTATGCACTTACCAAAGCTTTGCTGCCGCTCCTCCACGCGAGCAAGGGCCAGGTTGTTTTTGTTAATTCGAGTGTCGTTCATTACCCGGCGGCCGGTGTCGTCCAATACGCCGCCACGAAACACGCGTTGAAAGGGTTGGCCGATGGCCTCCGGCAGGAAGTAAATGCGCGCGGCATTCGCGTGCTCAGCGTCTACCCGGGCCAGACCGCAACCCCGCTCCAGCAATCGCTCTATGCTGCGCAGGGCCGGCCGTACAAGCCGGAAAACCTGCTGCAACCGGAGGACGTGGCGAGGGCACTCGTCCAGGCCATAGCCATGCCTTACACGGCGGAAATCACTGACCTAATGATCCGGCCGGCGGTCAAAGGGTAAGCACCAACCACCAACCGTCCGGACCCAGGCACGACACCCCAAAGGCAACTACCGCAAATTTATGAACAACAAAAGGTTAGACGGCGTGGTTATCGCGCCGGCAGAACCCACGAGTCAACTCGCCGGGAACGCGTGCCGTTTTTGCGGCACGCCGCTGCGCCACCGTTTCGTCGACCTCGGGATGTCGCCCCTGTGCGAGAGCTTCCTCACGGCCGATCAACTCAACCAGATGGAGCCCTTCTATCCCCTTTATGTGAAGGTGTGTGAAACGTGTTACCTGGTGCAACTGGACGAGTATGTCAGCCCGGAACACATTTTCACGGAGTACGCCTATTTTTCCTCTTACTCCGACAGCTGGCTGGCCCACTGCGCGAAATACGTCGACAGGATGGCCACACGCATGGGCCTCGGGCCGCACAGCCTGGCCGTCGAACTCGCCAGCAACGACGGGTACCTGCTGCAGTATTTCGGAAAACGCGGGATTCCCGTGCTCGGCGTCGAGCCCGCCGTTAACGTCGCCAAAGTGGCGGAAGAAAAAGGCGTGCCCACCCTGGTCAGGTTTTTCGGCTGCGACACTGCCCATGACATGCTCGCGAGCAGTCAGGGCGCCGATCTGGTGATCGCTAACAACGTGCTGGCTCAGGTTCCCGACCTCAACGACTTTGTTGGAGGCATCCGCATTGTTCTTAAAGCGGACGGCATCGCCACGCTGGAATTTCCTCACCTGATGCGGCTCATGCAGGATAACCAGTACGACACCATCTACCACGAACATTTCTCCTATTTCTCGTTCATCACGGCCGAAAAGATTTTTGCCGCCCATGGACTCGTCCTTTTCGATGTAGACGAGATTCCGACCCACGGCGGGTCGCTGCGCATCTACCTGCGTCACGTCGAAGACGGGTCCAAACCGGTGACCCCTGCGGTACCTGGGCTGCGGGCGCGCGAGCTGGCCGCGGGGTTGGACCGGATGGAAACCTACACCAGGTTTGCGGAGCAGGTGATGGAATCGAAGCGGGCGCTGCT
This sequence comes from Chthoniobacterales bacterium, assembly GCA_036401335.1. Classification (GTDB taxonomy): domain Bacteria; phylum Verrucomicrobiota; class Verrucomicrobiia; order Chthoniobacterales; family JAFAMB01; genus DASWVC01. The sequence continues at coordinate 11,955 of DASWVC010000019.1, read as the reverse complement.
TGCGTTGCTCATCGGCCTGCGCCGGGAGGGCAAGCGCATCGCCGGCTACGGGGCGCCGGGCAAGGGGAACACGCTCTTAAATTACTGCGGCATTCGCACGGACTTTGTCGAATTTACGGTCGACAGAAATCCTTACAAGCATGGTCGTTACCTGCCGGGCACCCGCATTCCCATCCATCCGGTGGAACGGCTTCGGGAAAACCGACCCGATTACATCCTGATCCTGCCGTGGAACCTGCAGGAAGAGATTGTGGCGCAACTGGCCTACGCGCGTGAGTGGGGCGCCAAGTTCATCGTGCCGATTCCCACGGCCCGGATTCTGACGTGAATTAAGAGAAACAACCTGGCGCGGGTTGCGCTAGCCAACGACGGATAACTAACAATGAAAGTGGTCCTTTTTTGCGGCGGGCTGGGGTTGCGGATGCGCGATTACCCGGAAGCCGTGCCAAAACCGATGGTGCCGATCGGCTATCGTCCGATCCTCTGGCACGTGATGAAGTATTATGCCCATTACGGGCACAAAGATTTTATCCTTTGCCTGGGCTACAAGGCAGATGTGATCAAGCAATACTTTCGTAACTACGATGAATGCTTGTCGAACGATTTTGTGTTGTCGATGGGAGGAAAGGAAGTGCAGCTGTTGGGCAGCGACATTCACGACTGGCGCATCACCTTTACCGATACCGGCCTGAATGCAAACATCGGTCAACGGCTCAAGGCCGTGCAGAAGCACCTGGAATCAGAGGAAGTGTTTCTCGCCAACTACAGCGATGGCCTTTCCGACGTCAACCTTAATGAGTTGATCGAGAAATTCCTTCGCAGCAAAAGGTTGGCCTGCTTTGTAAGCGTCCAACCCCGGGCCAGTTTTCACGTGATCAAACTGCGTGACGACGGCATTGTCACGAGCATCGAACACATCCTTAAATCCGGGGCTCGGATCAATGGCGGTTTTTTCGTTTTCCGGCGCGAGATCTTCGACTACCTGCAAGCCGGTGAGGAGCTGGTGGAAGAGCCTTTTAACCGGCTCATCCAGAAAGGACAGCTCTATTCCTACGCGCACAACGGGTTTTGGGCGTGCATGGACACATTCAAGGACCGCCAGGAACTCGAGGAATTGTACAGCACCGGGAACGCTCCCTGGTCCTTTTGGAATGGCCACCGATGAGGCAGCGATCGGGCACCGAGCCGCACGTTTGCTTCCTGCCTGACTGACCAACCGTATCGAAAGACGTTATACTATGTGGCCTTTACCTCTTCAAACGGTGCGTCGGGTCCTCTGCCTCGGGGCGCACTCGGACGACATCGAAATCGGGCTGGGTGGCACGCTGCTCGCCCTGGCTGCACAGCAGCCTGACTTGGACGTTTGTTGGGTGGTGTTCAGCGCCCCGGGGCCGCGCACCGACGAGGCGCGCCGGAGCGCCGACGAGTTCTTGCGGGATGTGCCGCGGAAAACGGTCAAAATCGGGTCCTTTCACGAAAGCTATTTTCCCAGTGACTGGCCGGCCATTAAGGAGTGGTTTGAGCAACTCAAGGTCGACTTTGATCCGGACGTCGTGTTTACACACTGCCGCGAAGATCGTCATCAGGACCACCGGGTCCTTTCCGACCTGGCCTGGAACACGTTTCGCAACCACCTGATTCTGGAGTATGAAATCCTGAAATACGACGGCGACCTCGGCCGTCCCAACGTGTTCATGCCGCTTTCGGAAAAAGTCTGCAGTCGCAAAATCGAGCTCCTCTTGAACAACTTCAAATCCCAGCGGACCAAGCATTGGTTTACGGCGGACACCTTTGCCGCCATGCTCCGCATCCGAGGGATTGAATGCGCCTCGGCCAGCGGCCGGGCCGAAGCCTTTTATGGCCGCAAACTGGTCGTGGCAGCGCTTTGACGCCGTCCCCACAACGCCGCCTCCAGGGCGCGGTTCCCCTCTGTCCCAGTCCCAAAGCGCCCCGCCCTCAGGGTGTCCCCGATGTGAATACCAGCTTGACGGGCACGTAACAGGAACAGTAGGACGGGTTATGCCATCGTCTTGGGTCGGCAAGATCGGCGCGCTCGTCTTGACGTACAATCGAAAAGACGTTCTGTCCGAGTGTTTGCGCGCCATCATGGCTCAAGTGGAGCCGGTCGATGAAGTCATTGTCCTCGACAATGGCTCCACCGACGGCACCAGCGAGTTCTTGCAGAGTTCGGGCTTGTTAAACGATTTTCCTATTACGCTCTACCGTGTATCGGAGAACCTTGGCCCGTCCGGAGGAGTATCCGTGCTCTTCCGTCTTTTTAAGGAACGAGGATGCGACTGGTTGTGGTATCTGGATGACGACACCATCGCGGGACCCGACGCCCTCAAGGAGTTAAAGGCTGCCTACCTTACCAACTTCTCCCGTCTAGAAGAAGTTGGATTTCTCAAGAGCATGGTGGTTTCTGCCGATGGAAGCCCGAATGGGTTGCCCGAAGCCGACCTGCGGGCGGCACCTGGTTATTCCCCGAGCTGGGCGGACCGGTTGGCAGGAGGCCTCGTCAAGGTGCGATGGTCGACGTTCAATTCGATCCTCGTGCCTCGAACCACTCTGGCGGAGGTTGGCACCGTCCGACCCGATTTCTATTTTGCCGGTGAGGACATCGATTTCACGTTCCGGGTCACGGATGTGCTGCCTGGCTACCTTGTAGGACGAAGCAGGGTAACTCACCTTTGCGCGGAGTCGGGCAGGTTTAGTTCGTTGTTGGAAAAAAGACCGGAGCGCATCAGCATGGGCGCTTATTATTACCGTAACAATCTTTATTTTAGGTACAACTACTATTCGCTGGGACGGACGTTGCTTTACGTCGGCAAGTGTTTGTACGAGGCGTTTTTAGCATTGGGAGTGAGAACTTATCCGCTGCGACGCTCCGCCGCCATCTTGCGTGGTTTGTTGAGCGGACTGGTTTTTGTGGCGCGCCATCGTAAAACCGGTGAGTGGATGTCCCTCTCGGGCCCGCCAAACCTGCCGCAGCACGTGGGGCCGAGCCCGGCTCAGGTAAGTGTGGTCGTGCCGTCCACCCGGAAGGATGCGGTCACGGGAAACGCCCGGGTGGGTCAAGCTGAACCGTGACACAACAACATTCTGGAGCGCGCGGCGGGCGCGCAGGCGCCGCGGACGGTTTGCCGCGGTGCGTGGGGAAGTAAGCGGACGTCAAACGCCCCGAACCCCGTTACTTTAATGCAATTGCGCCGACACCGTCTTCCCGGGCGCTTGAGGAGAAGCTCCCCCTACCGTGCACAAGGCCCGGCTTCATTGATACCATAGATGCCATTCATCCAACGGTTACAAATCCCTCCCGTCAGCGCGACCGAACCGCGGGTCCGCCAAGTTGACTTCGGTCGATCAGGTAGGTTCGCTTTACCTCCACCCGCTCAAGCGGGTTCGCGTTGTGGTCTGCCGGCAGCCGGCTGATTTCTGCCACGAGGTCCAAGCCAGCGACCACGTACCCGAAAACGGTGTCTTTCCCATCCTGGGCAGTGATCGGCTGCAGGCAGACGTAAAACTGGCTTCCGTTCGAGAGGCGTTTCGGATTGACCGCATCCCCCAGACGTCCCATGGCCACGGACCCGCGCAGGTGCCTGCGGTTGATCTCGGGAGGCAGCGTGTAGCCGGGCCCGCCAGTGCCCAGTTGGGCACGGTCCTTTTTTCTGCTTAAGGGGTCTCCGCCTTGCACGAGGTAATTCGGGATTACTCGGTGAAAGGCAGTTTTCACGTAAAAGTTTTCACGCACCAACTTCTTGAAATTAAAGGTGGTGTAGGACGCTTCGCGCTCATCGAAAGCCACGGCGAAACTGCCCGTTCGCCGTTCCCGCTTTGCGCCCCATTGCACGTCGAATACCGCCACCTCATCCGCGGCGCAGGCCGCAACGGAGCAAAACAAACAGAACCACGTAAAGCTGAAGGCGCGTGTCATGGTGCGAATTCCGCAAGGCTGCAGACTTCCACGAACCCGAGCAAGCCTGAAGTCTCGGGGTCAACGGTGACGAGCCGGGTGTTCGGGGCGGCGGCTTCCCGCCGGACGAAAGCCAAAGCGGAAAACCGCCCGGCCCTGGCCAGCGGGGCCACGCTGGTGACCGCGCCAACCGCAGAGCTTTCGGGAATGGCCAGCCTCATGCCGGGACGCAAAGGCGCCTGGTCGAGTTGGCGGACCTTGACGAGCAGACGGTTGACGTGGCCGACGCTGCGGATCCGGCTCACGACTTCCTGGCCGAGGTAACAGCCCTTGGTGTAGCTGATTGCCAAGTCGTCCAGCTGCAATTCCTGGGGCAGCACCCCTTCGTTTATTTCCGGGCCCCAGGAAGGCACGACCCTCTCCACCCGCAGCGTCTCAGCCTCTGCCGCGTCCAGGGCAACGGCAGGGATGGAGGCGTGCAGGTCCGCCGGTTCTATCAAATCGATCCCGGGCTGCCGGTAGCGTGACGTCACGGTGACCACGGCCTCGGCATGAACGGACGGTACATCGGCCGTGGATGCCGTCAGGAAATGACGGAGATGAAAGGTTTCGGTGACGTCCTCCAGTTCGACATCGTCGGCAACAATGTACCGTTCGAGCCGGGCGAGTAAAACCTCCCGAGCTTCGCGCGGCGCATCCACCAGAATGCTGCCGGCGTAGTCCCTCAGAAAGAGGTCGCTGGCGAGCTTGCCCTTGGCGGTCAGGGCAAAGGCATACAAGGAACAGCCCGCTTTCAGAGTGGAAACGTTGTTGGTCAGCTGCCCGTTCAGGTAACGAAGCCGGTCAGCGCCGCTGACCCGGAACTTGGCACGGTGCGACAGGTCGATGAACCTAATCATAAAGGGATTTAGATCAGGTGAAACCCACAACTCTGCAAGCCCTGCTTGACTACGCCCCGGGGTCTGGGCGAGCATTCTGGGCCTTCGGTTGCTCGGTTGCAAAGGGTGCCAGGCTAGACTCTCCTGGCAATGTGGCCGGCCGAACCGGCGCAAAGCGGACAGGGGAAGAAGCGCGGGTTGTTGATTTTTACCGTTATGCGCGAAACTCCACCCCCATCGGGGAATGAATCTGATGCCAGTGCGCCTTCGCGGCGCCAGTTTTTAACCCAGCTTGCCACTTTGTCGGCGGGCTTGGGTGTGTCGTTGCCTTTGGTGACCCGGGTCAGGGCGGATGAACCCGCCATGCCGGCCACTCCGCAGGCGCCCGCAGGTGCCAACCACGAAGTGGACGTGCAGTTTGAAGTCAACGGACGGCCGGTACGGCTCCGATTGGACGCGCGCGTCACGCTCTTGGATGCGCTGCGGGACCGTCTGGACCTGACCGGCACGAAAAAGGGCTGCGACCAAGGCACGTGCGGCGCCTGCACCGTCCATGTCAACGGGCAGCGGGTACTCTCCTGCCTGACGTTGGCGGCGATGGTCAACAGGCAAGCAATCACCACCGTAGAAGGCTTGGCGCATGGCGACGAACTTCATCCGGTCCAGGCCGCTTTTATCGCTTGCGACGGGTTCCAGTGCGGGTTCTGCACGCCCGGCCAGCTCATGTCGGCGGTCGGATGCATCCAGGAAGGGCACACCGGTTCCGACGACGAGATCCGGGAGTTCATGTCTGGCAACTTGTGCCGGTGCGGTGCCTACCCGAACATCGTGGATGCGATCAAAGCCGCGGCTGTAGAAATGAAGAAAGGGGCATAAAGTGAGTCCTATCCAGTTTCAAACGATCGGTTCACTGGCGGAAGCGGAGGCCGTGCGGCCGCCGGCAAGTTTTATTGCCGGAGGCACAAACGTGGTGGACCTCCTTAAACTCGAGGTGCTTAAGCCCGGAACCCTGGTGTCGATCACGCCATTGCCGCTTCGGGGCATTGACGAGAAAGGCGATGGGCTTCGCATCGGTGCGCTGGAAACCATGAGCGCCGTCGCCGCGCACCCGCTGGTTGCGTCCGGGTACCCCGTGATTGCGCAGGCGTTGCTTCAGAGCGCGTCCGCTCAGCTGCGTAACATGGCCAGCATGGGCGGGAACCTCCTTCAAAGAACCCGGTGCGGCTACTTTCGTGACGTAAACTCCGGTTGCAATAAGCGGGTGCCGGGCACCGGTTGTCCGGCCATCCACGGTGCCAATCGCATGCTGGCGATCCTGGGCACCAGCCCCCATTGCATTGCCACCAACCCAAGCGACCTCGCAGTTGCCCTTGTTGCGCTAGACGCTGCCGTGGCCGTCCGGGGCCAGGACGGTTCGCGCTCCATCCGGCTTCGCGAGTTTTACCTGGAGCCGGGAGACACCCCGGACCGTGAGAACCAGCTTCGTCCGGGCGAGTTGATCACCGAAATCCGTGTTCCCCGGCTGGCGCCGAATACCCGCAGTGCTTACGTGAAAGTGAGGGACCGCGCCTCTTACGAATTTGCGCTCTCGTCCGCGGCCGTCGCCTTGACCATGGACGGCGACCGGGTGCAGAAAGCGGAGGTCGCTGCCGGCGGGGTAGGAACCAAACCGTGGTGGCTGCCAAGGGTGGGAGATGCGCTGGTTGGAAAAACCTTGTCACTCGACACGGTCGAAGCGGCGGCGCGCCTCTCCTCAGAGAATAGCCAGCGCTATTCGGATAATGGATTCAAAGTTGAAATGCTTCAACGGACGTTGGTTCGCGCCTTGTGCGTAACGGGAGGGATCGCATGAGTTATTCAGTTTTGGGGCAACCGCAGGACCGCGTGGACGGCCGGCTTAAAGTCACGGGCGCAGCGGTCTATTCCGGGGATCGGCGGCCGGCTAACCTGGCGTACGGTTACCTCCTGACGAGTTCGGTCAGCAAAGGCACGATCCGGCTGATGGACACGACGGTTGCAGATCGCGCGCCGGGAGTGCTCGCCGTCTACACTCCTTTCCGTTCCCTCAAACTTTATGCGCCGGCTTCGCAACAGGAAGGATCCGCGACGGGTGACCCGTACCCTCCCTTGCAGAATCCAAAAGTACGCTACTACGGGCAGATCATCGGGCTGGTGGTGGCCGAGAGTTTTGAAGAAGCGCGGGATGCGGCCGGGTTGATCAAGGCGGAATACGACCAGGTTAAACCCTCGTTGACGTGGGATGAGGGGATGCCTCACGCCTTTGAACCCAAGGCAATTGACCACGAAAAGGCGACGCTCGAGGTGTTCGCGCCCGGCGTGACGGACATTGAAGAGGTAATCCGGCAGGCCCCGGCCGTGGTGGAGGTAACCTACCGGGAACCGATGAACCACCACAACCCGATGGAACCGCATGCCACCACGGCGGTCTGGGACGGGGATCGCCTGGACCTGTACGATGCGACGCAAGCCGTCGTCGGTCACCGGCACAACGTGGCAACCGTGCTGGGCGTGGATGAAGATCGGGTCAGGGTAATTTGCCCTTTCGTGGGCGGGGCGTTCGGCTGCAAGGGCTCCATGTGGATGCATTCGCCGCTGACGGCAGCAGCGGCGCGTGCGTTGCGGCGCCCGGTCCAGACGGTTCTCACCCGCGAACAGATGTTTACCCTGGTCGGTCATCGCCCTGCTTTGATCCAGCAGATGACGTTGGCGGCGAACCCGGACGGCGCCTTACAGGCGGTCAAACACGAGGTCTTGTCGACGGTTTCCACCTCCAAAGAGTTCATCGAGGCGGCTGCTCACCGGACGTCCCGCTTTCTTTACAAGTCGCCGAACATCCTGGTCAAGCAGCGGCTCGTGCCGCTCGACGTCAGCCCGCCTACCTTCATGCGTGCCCCCGGCAATGCACCCGGAATGTTTGCGCTGGAATGCGCCATGGACGAACTGGCGGTCCGGTTGAACGTGGACCCGGTTGAGCTGCGCATGCGCAACTACGCCGATGTCTACCCGGGCCGCGGGGTGCCCTGGTCGTCTAAGAATCTGGCCGACTGCTACCGTATCGGTGCGGAAAAGTTTGGGTGGGCGCAACGTTCGCCGCAGCCGGGCGTCAAGGGTTCAGGGGAATGGCTGTTCGGCATGGGAATGGGCACCGCGCTTTACGGGGCGCACCGCAGCCGCGCTGCGGCCAAAGTAAGGCTTTGTGCGGATGGCACGGCCGAGGTTTCCTCGGCCACCCAGGACCTGGGGACGGGAACCTGGACCGTTCTGGCCATGGTCGGAGCGGAATACCTCGGGTTGCCGGTTGAACGGGTTCGCGGCGCCCTGGGGGATTCAGGGTTGCCGATGGCTCCGGTGTCTGGCGGCTCGCAGACCGTGGCGAGTGTAGCTCCGGCGATTCAGAAAGCCGCCGAGTCCGTCACCAGGAAACTTGCGCAGATGGCGGCGACCGACCCGGGATCGCCGTTTCACGGGGTGCCCCCGGAACAACTTCGCTACGAAAACGGATTTCTGGTGGCCGGTAACCAACGCGCCAGTTTTGCCGATGTGTTGTCCAAGTTGAACCGCGGAGCCATTGAAGCGGAAGAAACCACCGCCGCCGGAAGCGAAGAGGAACGGTATGTGTTCCATTCGTTTGGCGCTCAATTCTGTGAGCTTAAGGTGAACCGCTACACCGCCGAGGTCCGGGTGCAGCGGGTCACGACCGTGATGGACATCGGCAAAGTCGTTAACCTGAAAGCGGCACGAAGCCAGGTGATCGGCGGCGTGGTGTTCGGGATCGGCCTAGCGCTCCTGGAACAATCTGAGCTCGAAACCACCAGCGGCCGGATTGCGAATGCTAACCTTTCTGAATACCTGGTTGCGACGAACGCCGATGTGCCGGTCATCGATGTGACCTTTATCGACAAGCCTGACCTGATCTTTAATGGCGTCGGAGCCCGAGGGGTGGGCGAGATCGGGATCACCGGGCTCCCGTCTGCGATTGCAAACGCAATTTACAATGCGACCGGCAAACGTATCAGGGATTTTCCCATCACGCCGGAAAAAATCTTAATGGAGGGAGAAACGCGAGCACCCCGGGTCAGTCTGATCTGAATACGGTGGCCTGCCCGGGAACGGGCCCTCGCTGAGTTGCCGATGAGTTGGACGGAGTTAAGCCGTTTGGTTTCTTGTTACGAAGAAAGTCCGGGGCCGTTCTGCCTCGCGACCCTCGTGCAGGTTGTTGGTTCCAGTTACCGGCAGCGCGGCGCCCGGCTGCTGATCGCGCGTGAAGGCCGGATGGCTGGATCCCTGAGTGCAGGGTGCCTGGAAGAAGAAGTTGCCGCCCAGGCTCCGGCGGTGTTGCAGGACAACCAGCGGCAGTTGCTAATCTTCGACCTCCGTAGCCGGTTTGGTTGTGATGGGTTTATCCACGTCGCGGTTGAGCCGTTGCACAAGCCCGCAAAGTTCCTGGAGGCCCTGTGCGCGAGCAGAAGCCACCGCCGTTCCTTTCTGGCGGTGGTTCGAAACATTGATGACTCCGCCAACCTCGGCCCGACAGAGGTCTGGCATGAACCGACGGAGCTTGGGACGGGCGACTTCGGGCAGACGTTGAATCCGCCAATTCGCCTGGAAATTGTTGGAGGCCAAACCGATGTGCGGCCCCTCGTGCAGTTGGCCGGGTACTTGAGTTGGGACGTGCACGTCCGAGAAGGCGCGGCGGAAATCCCGCTGGGCGATCCCCAGTCAGCCTGCATCGTGATGTCGCACCAGTTCGGGGTCGACCTTAGCGCTGTCCGGTCGGCGTGTGAACTTGGCTATCCCTACGTCGGGCTGGTCGGCGGCCGGCGCCGGCGTGAACGCATTTTCCATGCTTTGCTGGAGGCGGGAACGTGCGAACTGGCCGAATTGGCCCGCATTCACGGGCCGGCCGGCCTTGATCTCGGCGCGGAAACTCCCGAGGAAATCGCCCTGGCCATTGCCGCGGAGGCTCAGGCTGTCCTTGCCGGCCGGGAGGGCGGTGCTTTGCGGAACCGGTCGTTGCCGATTCACGGGCCGCACGCGCTTCCACGATGGCACGCATTGCCTTAGTCCTCCTTGCGGCCGGCACGTCCCAGCGTTTTGCCGGGCCCAAGCTGGACATCGATTGGGGCGGGCAGCCCTTGTTGCGCCGCCAATTGCAGGCAGCGCTGGGTTCCAAAGCAGCCTTTGTCGCGGTGGTTTTGGGTGCCTACGCGCAACGCTATCAGGCCTGTGCGTTACCTGACCCGCGCCTCACCATCCTTTACAACCCCGAGTGGCAAGACGGGCTGGGACGATCCATCGCGTGCGGCGTCCAGGAGGCGGACGAACGGGCCGCCGACGGGGTGCTGCTGGCGTTGGCCGATCAAATCGCCCTCCAGCCTTCGGTCCTGGATGCCCTGGCCGACCGCCTGGCCGTGGATCCCGGGACACCCGTAGCGTGCCGCTACGACGGCCGGCTCGGACCGCCGGCTGCGTTCGGCCGCAAGTGGTTCCCGGCACTCCGCCTTCTGCGCGGAGATCAGGGGGCCCAACGCCTTCTTCGCGAAGCACCACATGTGGACGTCCTCGAATGGCCGGAGGGTGCTTTTGATGTCGACACCCCGGAAGACTGGCTGCGGTGGCGGCCCAACCCGAGATGAATCCAGCAACTTCGACAAGCCCACGGGCGCGCCCCTGCATCCTCGCGATCGTCCTCTGGTGGAGCTTAACCCTGGCGGGAACGGCTTCCTCCGATTTAAGCGGGGCTTGGGTGGTTGACCTGAATGCCTCAGACTCGTTGCAACCGTTGTCGGGTCGGCTGCATGCGTCGTGGTGGCGGCGCTGGTTGATGGACGCGGGCGAAGCCACTTACCGGCAGAACAAAGATCAGCTTACCATTGTGACCGGGCCGTTCCTGTTCCTGCAAGTTGAACGGCTGCGTTTGGACGGTCAGCCTCAGTCCAAAAACGTCCTAATCGCAAGTCCCTGCACGCAACGCACATTCTGGTCTGCGGACGGGAAGCAGTTGATCTCAACAACCTCGTTCCAGACGGCGGAGGGAAAGGAAGCACGGCTTCGGGTTGCGCGCCAACTGGCCGACGGCGGCCAGAACCTGGTGATCATGGAGAGCTTGGATGTGACGGGCGAGTTACCTCCGCCGCTGCTCCGTCGTGTCTGGCGTCGTCGCCCGTAAGCAGCCGTCCGGGAGAACCGGGGTTTACCGTATATTCCTGTACAGGCCATAATTGGCATTTCAGGTGTCGGTGGGTCCTCGTTCTAAACGGGAGGGTTGATGCCGTTATCAAGGGGATGCAGCCGTTTTCTTCACCGTCAGAAAAAAGTTTTTCTAGTGTTTACCCTCGCTTTCATTTCAAAGTCACGGTCAATCCCCATTTCGCAGGCGGTGCGCAGGCCGAGTGTGGACCGAATGGCGGGTGTTCGGTCGTTGTCGAAGTCGAACCGGAAGAAACCATCGGGGCGTTCAGGTTCGGATTCCCTACCCGGACGGCGTGGCACATCGCAGAGGAGGTGGCGCAACAGGCAGCGCTTCAGGCCGTGCAAAAGGATTTTCCGCATGGGTTTGAGCCGGTTTGCCTGTCGACGCCGCTTGCACGGTTGCCCGATGAACTTCGCGATCGGCATCCCATTGCCCGCACGTGCCAGGCTCGCAGCTGGCTGGTTTGACGAAGCGGGAGCAGGCTCGTCGTGTGGCCCACACGGCCCCCGGGTAGGGGTTCGGCAGTCCCTCGCCGACCCGGGGTAGCGGGGAGCGACCGCTCCTCCGTCCGGCCCCTCCCTGGAAGCAGGGCTTTTTGAAAAGAACTTCTGACCACCTCTACCCGATGGCGTTTGGACGGAAGGCGACGATGATGCCGTAGACAAACACCATCCCCATGTCGGCGTGGTAGGCATCCACCAGGGCAACCGGTCCTGGTTGGGGTAGGAAAAGGCTGTGTGTGGTGGTCGCAGCGGCCACCGCCGGGATGACCAGCTTCAGAAAGGGAATTCCGGCATCGACAGCGATCATGATCACCAACGGTGCGAGAATGATGAAGGCAACCTCGTAAAACATCCCGATACCGAAGATCATTCCGATGAGGATAACGGCGGCCGAACTTGTGCAGCAGCGTGCTGGCGATTTGGTGAGACGCACCGCAGTCCACCATC
>DASWVC010000018.1:0-15361 GCA_036401335.1 Chthoniobacterales bacterium | reverse complement strand
CGCGCCAGCCGGTTCGAATTGCTCAAGCCTTTGGCGGCCAACCCCCGCCCGCTTGCCCAAGATTAAAGAGTCCGGGACTGAGCCTTTACCTCGGGTAGGGTCGTCGCCGGTCGCGCGCCGTTTCCGGGCGGGTCTTACCGGAGAGCGCCGCCGCCACCCCGACCCCTGCGGGCGGCCCCGGCACCGAAAGGACTCGCCGCCCTACCGCGCCCCCGGTCACGTCCCCACGCCGACCGCGCCGGTCACATTTCGGCACTTTGGATGTCGGCCTGATAAAGAAGGGTGCCGTCGGCACCACAGAATTCTGCGCGAAGCCGTTCCGCATTCATCGACATGGCCAGGAAACCCGGTACACCCCGGGCGAACCGGCTGCCCTCGATCGCCTGCGAAACACGCACCTGCGAGCCTGCGCCGGTGGTAAAAAAGTGCATGCCGTTCCGCACAATATGCTGAAGGTCATGCTCGTGCCCATTGAGGTAAACCTGGACGTTGTGTTTGCGCAACAGGGGCAAAAGCCGGTTTACCAACTCCGCTTGAGTGCCGTGTTCGCCCCCGGAGTAAACGGGGTGGTGACCCACCACGACTTTCCATCTTTCGCCGGAGTGCCTAAGCGCCTGGTCGAGCCATCGCAACTGCGCTTCGGCATCCTGGCGGTGAACCTCGGCCGCAAGCTTTACCTGGTCGCGGTACTCGGTGATGAGCGGTGAAGTATCGATAAAACAGAAGCGCACGGCTTGACCGTCCGGCAACGCTTCTACGGCTGTGTAATACCTGGCCGGCATCTGCCACCGGGGATGGATTTCGGCATACTCCAGTTGGGCCTGAGGCCGGCCATGGTAGTCGTGATTGCCCAAGATACAGTACCAGGGTACCTGCAAGGAGGAGGCGGCGTAAACCTTCTCAAACGACGTTTGCCACTGCCGGTCCTCGGTGGAGGTGACCCCGTCTTCGTAGAAATTATCACCGACGGAAATGACGAAACGGTCGCGGCGCCGGCCGGCCACCCGCGCCATTTCCGCCGCCACCCCCCTTTGGTGGTCCCGACCGTTCCGGCCCCAGTCGCCCACGACAAGGAACTGCAGTTCCTGGTTGCCGGCACCATCACGATCCGCTGGGGTCAGCCGGTCCTTCGGGGCGTCCCGGGCAACCAGCAAGCCAGGAGCGAGCTTTGCGGGGAGCAGGCGTGCAAACCGGCTCTTGCTGAACGTCATCAATCTTTTCGTCGGCCGCCAGGTGGTGAAGCAACTGGATCTTGCCCTCAAAGGTTTCCACCAGCGCAGTGCAGCTTTCGACCCAGTCACCGGTGTTGTGGTACGCAACTGTCCCGATGGTCCGGACCGCCGCCGTATGAAGGTGGCCACAAACCACTCCTTCCACACGGTAAACCTGAGCGTAACGAACGATCGCCTCTTCAAAATCACTTATGAACTGGACGACGTTCTTGACTCGGCCTTTAACGTAGGCGCTGAGCGACCAGGGGCCGAGCCCTGCCAATCGCCTGGCCCGATCCACCGTGCCGTTCCCGCGCAAAAGCAGCGTGTACCCGATGTCGCCCAGGTGGGCGAGCCACCCAAGGTTCTGGACCACGGCATCAAGTTCATGGCCGTGGAATACAAGGGTGCGCCGGCCATCCGCAGTTGTGTGAATGGCGTTCTTCTGGATCGTGACGTTCCCGTAGGCACCGAGGTAACCGCCGACAAATTCGTCATGGTTACCAGGAATGTAAATCAACTCCGTGCCTTTGCGCGCCTTCCGCAGGAGCTTTTGGAGAACGTCGTTGTGCGGCTGCGGCCAGTACCGCCCGCGCCGCAACGCCCACACGTCAATGATGTCTCCCACCAGGTAAAGGCGTTCAAACTCGTGTTCGCGAAGAAAATCCAGCAACGCTTCGGCCTTGCTGCCTTTCGTGCCGAGGTGAAAATCGGAGATCCAGCCAGTACGCCAGTGAGCCATGGTGCCGAGGGTTCACGTTGTCACCCCTCACAAACCACGGTTACAGAACAACGACAAAGCACGGTTTGTGACATTTTCGACAGATCAGTTCCGTTCGATTCCATCTGCACGCGATCCGGTCAGCATCAACGGGCGCCCCGGCTTCACTCAAAGGCGCTGCCGATGCGGTCCGCCCGATCCCGACCAGCGCCAGTTGACGGACTTTTCACAATTCCCTGGTTGGCGGGCAGCACCGACTTTTTAAGCGTAGCGGTTTTGCGAATTCAAGAACAACGCCATGAACCTTTGCTGCATCCTTCCCCTGCTTTTCGGGTCGTTAGGAACCGTGCTGTTTCCCATCCGGCTCCTTGCCCAAACGGGCCTTACCCCCGTCGTCGTTCAGGGTGTAAACCCGGACGATACCACCATCCCCGGGCACAAGCTCATGCCAAGTGCGCTCGGCCTGGACCTTCGCGTCCAGGACATTCCGCGAAGCGTCACGGTGCTGTCCGACATGCAATTGAATGATGCAGACATCCGGGAATCGGAAGACCTCGTTCGCTTGATCCCCGATGCCTACACCTACCATGTGAACGGGTCACCGGGAACTCCGCTCATCCGCGGCCAGTATGCCGACGTGCTGGTCAACGGCTTTCGGCTCGGCCTCACCAGCAACGGGGTCGGTACCCCGATCGACTTCAACGCCGCCGAGTCCGTCGACGTTTTCCGCGGTCCGGAGCCCGCCATTTACGGTGCATCCATCTACAATGGGGGCTACATCAACCTGGTCACCAAACAACCATTTTTTGACGGCTACCACGGCGGAATCAGCAGCACTTTCGGCATGTACGAGCAGCGACGCTGGACTGCCGAAGTCGGCGGGCCGCTGATCAAAGATAAGCTCGCTTTCCGCGTTTTTTACACGGGTGAAGAATCCGGCAGCTTCTATCGCAATGACCACCTGCAAAACCAGGCGGTCTATTCGATTTTCAGCTACAAGCCGAGTGACACTTACCGGGTAGACCTGCTCAACGACTTTTACGCCACAGATTATGAGTTTAACAACGGCATCAACCGGCCGACGCAGCAGTTGATAGACAGCGGGCTGTACATCACCGGAACCCAGCAGTACGTCAATCCGACCGGTTCACCGGTAACGGCCCAGACCTACCCAACCGCTCTTGTCCCCAGCCATACCCCTTCGTTCAACGGCGTGGTCGTTCCAACCGGCCTCGTGCGAATCGATCGGAGCCGCAACCTCATCAATCCGGGCGACGGTTCTTATGCCAAAACGGATCTGACGCAGCTCATCCAAACCCTCCAGCTCAGTCCGGATTTCCAGGTTCTCAACACCTCGTCTTTCTACTATTTGGTGCGCCGCCAGTTTGCTGCGCTGCGTTATTCCGCGGTTGTGAAGCCGACGTACGCGGCCGAAGACCGTCTCGAATTCAAGCTGGATTTCGATCAACCACTTTTCGGGGGCGGCGCCTCAACAAATCTTGTCCGGGATAAAGACGGCAATTCGCCGCACGGTGCCGTCGGAACCTCCGGTTTCACGCTCCAGCATCAACTGAACGTCGGTTTCGATTACCGGTACCAGAATGTTTATGCCGCGACCGATTTTAACCACGAAACTTCTAATCTCTATGACTTAACGGAAAACCCCAACCGGATTGTTTACCCGCTTTCCCAGGTAACCTCGAACGCGCCGGGCTCCAATCGTTCTTACCTCGTGCCTGGAACCAGGTTCTACGCGTCTACCGGAGGAACTTACAACAACGTTCAGGCAAACACTGGCAACGGCGAAACCAATAACTCCGATTCGTCTGATTACGTAGTTTACCTGCAGGATCGAATCACGTTGTTCAAGCCAGTCAGCGTTTTCTTTGGGGTTCGCGGTGACCTGCTTGATCTCAACTATGTGGACGTCGTGCACCCGGCGGGTTTCAAGCCCGTGAGCTACTCGACCGTCCTGGGAATGTACAACCTGAACACAAGCATCACCTGCCAGCCTGTGCCGGCGGTCACGTTCTATTTCACCTACGACCGCACCCAGACGACCAACAGCGCACAAGCAGGCGGCGTGCGACTGGAACCGGACAACCGGATCGTGGCAGCGGATTATCACAACGAAAACACGCTTTACGAGGGGGGTGCCAAAACCACCCTGCTCGGGGAAACACTTTTCCTCGGCGTAGCCGTTTTCTCGCAGACGCGCACCGTTCCCCAGCAAGGCGCGGCCGCGGTGAAAGCAGACATTTTGGGAGCGGAGTTGGATGCCAACTACCAGCCCAACAAGAATTTCTATGTAAGCATCGGCTACAGCTACCTTGATTCCAATTACCACAACCAGAGCCTGTTTCAGGAAACCGTTCCCGTCGAAGCCACGTTCACCCCGCCAGTTGGAAACGGAGTTGGCAGCCCGAACGGCCAACCCTTGCCGGTGCGTAATTACCGCCAGCCGGACGTTCCCCGTCACATCCTCTCCGCGCGAACCACTTACCAGTCGGCCTGCGGTCTGGGCATCAGTTTCGGCGCCTTGCTCACCAGCCCTCAGAACCTCACCTTCGACGGTTCCGTCAAGATTCCGCTGCAATACACCCTGGATGCATCCCTGTTTTTCCGCCAAAAGAACTACGAGCTTCGGCTCGACCTTTACAACCTGACCGACCAGAAAAACTGGCTGCCGATCAGTGATTTCGACGGAGGGGACTCGGTTTATGCACAGGAGCCGTTCCGGGTGCAGGGCAGCGTGCGCATGACTTTTTGAGAAGGCGGGGGTTCAGGCGGGCTTGCCGCTGCCGAAGCACTCCGCTGCAAAGCTGGCATCAAATGTGCTCTAGCGCGTTGGTGAAGCTGCACCTTGATAGCGGTGTTTGTTGCTGCCGTTTTTTTCCCACTCTTTTTCTATGAATACCTGTACTCGCGTCGCCCGCCCTCGAACGGGCACAATCAGCCAAGTCGGTTTGCTGCTCGGGTTTTTCACTTTGAGCGTTGTTGCGGCTTTTGCCGCTAACCCGGTCAAGATCGGCGTGCTCGAAGATCAATCGGGCGATTTTGCGGTGGCGACCGTCTGCAAAGTCCATGCAATCCAACTTGCCACCGACGAAATCGACGCCAAAGGGGGCATCGCAGGGCGTCCGATCCAACTCGTGATCTACGACACCCAATCCGACAACACGCGCTACCAGGAATTTATGCGTCGCGTGCTCCAGAAAGACAAAGTGGACGTCGTGTTCGCAGGGTTCAGCAGCGCGTCACGCGAAGCGTACCGCCCGATCGTCGATCAGCTGCACGGGTTCTGTTTTTACAATAACCAGTACGAAGGAGGGGTGTGCGACGGCAACATGGTCGTCACCGGCGCCGTGCCGGAACAGCAGTTTTCTACCCTCATTCCGTGGATGATGGAGAAGTTCGGCAAACGCATTTACACCATTGCCGCGGACTACAATTTCGGTCAGATCTCCGCCGAATGGGTCCGGAACATCGTCAAGCAAAATGGCGGCCAGATGGTGGGTGAAGAGTTCATCCCCCTGGGCGTTTCGCAGTTTTCGCAAACGATCAAAAACATTCAGGCCGCCAAACCGGACGTCCTGGTGACCCTGCTCGTCGGCACCGCCCAGTCCTCCTATTACGAACAGGCCAACTCCGCCGGACTGCACGTGCCCATGGGAAGCTCGGTCAATGTCGGTCAGGCGTACGAACACAAACGTTTTAAACCTCCGACGCTGGCGAACATGTACGTGACGACAAATTACATCGAGGAAGTGGAAACGCCGGCCAGCAAAGATTTTGTGGCGCGTTTTCACGCCAAGTTTCCCAACGAACCGTACATCAACCAGGAAGCGGAGAATTCATACCTGGCGGTCTACCTTTACAAGGAGATGGTCGAGCGGGCCAAAGGTTCAACCAAACCTGCGGACCTGCGTAAAATTATCGGGATGGGAGACGTTAGTTTTGACGCTCCGGAAGGCAAGGTGACGATTGACCCGAAAAGTCAGCACATGTCGCACACGATTTACCTGGCGAAAGTTAACGACGACCATTCCATCTCCTTCCCGTACATCTGGAACGACATCAAGCCGTACTGGCTGGGAGAAGCAGGCGCTGACCTGACGAAGAGCGATCCCCACAAACAATACACGCCGAGCGATCCTCCGCCGAAACGCAACTAGGCATGACGGGGGTGCACAAGGGCACAACGGGGGCGCTTCCAGCATGAATTACCTGAGCTCGATTTTTGGCTTCTTGTACCAGCTTGGCGATTCGTGCGCCTTTCTGGTGCTCGCCTCGTGTGGCCTGGCCATCGTCTTCGGGATGATGGGCGTCATCAACCTTGCCCATGGTGAATTCATTATGTGCGGCGCCTATGTGACGGCAGCGACGACGCGC
This sequence comes from Chthoniobacterales bacterium, assembly GCA_036401335.1. Classification (GTDB taxonomy): domain Bacteria; phylum Verrucomicrobiota; class Verrucomicrobiia; order Chthoniobacterales; family JAFAMB01; genus DASWVC01. Next base: position 9,037 of record DASWVC010000018.1, on the reverse strand, counting down.
GCAGGTTTGCCGCTGCCGTTGGGCATTGCTTGCGGCACGATTGCGGCAGGATTGGCCGGGATGGTGGTGGAACGCCTGGTGGTAAACCGGCTTTACGGGAGACCCCTGGACACCATTGTGGCCACGTGGGCGATCAGTTTGATCGTCACGCAAGGCACCCTCATTGTGCTCGGCTCGACGATCCCGGGCATTGGCACCCCGTTTGGCAGCTTTCACGTGGGAAATTATTCCTACTCCTATTACCGGCTGCTGCTGATGGTGGCAGCTGCCGTCGTGTTGATCGGCCTCTGGTTGGTCTTTAACAAAACGAATTTCGGGATCGTGGCGCGGGCGACCATCCAGGTGCCGCACATGGCCGAATCCCTGGGTGCGAACACCCGCCTTATTTACAGCCTGACGTTCGGGCTGGGCACCGCGCTGGCCGGGCTGACCGGGGGACTCTACGCCCCGACGATGACCATGGTGCCGACGATGGGGACCAGCTTTATCATGGAAGCTTTTGTGACGGTTGTGGTTGGTGGGGCGGATGTGTTTCTGGGCACGGCGCCGGCCGCCGGAGTATTGGGAGTCATCCGGGCTTTGTTCACGTCCTGGCAGGGCCAACTGTTTGGGCAGATCGCCCTGCTTGTCGCCGTGATCGTGGTCATTCGAGTCCTGCCCAAAGGGATCTCCGGATGGATCTTGAAAGGGCGTGCCTGATGGCTATCCGGTCTCGTTCAACTTTCATGAATCTGTTTTCGTGGTTGCCGGCGCTCAACGGACCACAAACCAAGGGAGCCGGCCGCCCTTTCTGGGCAGGGTTTGCGCTGCTGATTGCCGCTGCCTACGCCTTCCCGTTTTTCAGCGACGACTACACGGTGGGAAATGTCGCTTACTTCTTCACGTGGCAATTCATGACCATCGGCCTCTGTCTGATCTGGGGCTACGGCGGCGCATTGAGCTTTGGACAAACGGCTTTTTTTGGCATCAGCGGCTACACGTACGGCGTCCTTACCATCAACTTCGGATCGGCTTACGGCCTGACCCTTTTGGCCTTGGTTGTCGCGCTGCTGCTGTCGGCTGTGGTTGCGGCGCTGCTTGGTTATTTCCTGTTTTTCGGGCGGGTGAGCGGGGTCTTTCTTGGCATTGTCACACTTGCCGTTAGTTTGGTGCTGGAACGTTTCATGGCCCAGACCGCCGGACCGCAATGGCACATCGGAGAGGCGCGGCTGAACGGCTACAACGGCATGAGTTCTATCCTGCCGATCACGCTTCCCTGGTTCGGCGAAGACATCGCCCTGATGCCGGGCACCGGTTTTTACCTGTTTGTCCTAACCCTTCTGCTGGCCGTGTACCTTGGCTTCCGGATTATCATCAATTCTCGTTTTGGAAATGTTCTGTTGGCGATCCGTGAGAATCCCGGACGAGCCGAGATGCTGGGCTACGACGTTCGCAAATACCAACTTGGGGCGTTTGTCGCCGGCGGCGTCCTGGCCGGGCTCAGCGGTGTCCTGTATTCCTCCTGGGGACAGTACATCACTCCGTCCAGCATGAGTTTGACGGCGGCGGCTCTCCCCGTGATCTGGGTGGCCATGGGCGGCCGCAGCGACATTTCTGCAACCGTGGTGGGTACGTTCGTGGTGCTGGCGATTTTTCAGACGCTGACCATCTACGGCAGCCAGTACGCCCTGGTAATCATGGGGGCGTTGCTTCTTCTGAACGTTCTCACCACCCCGGAAGGGCTCATCCTGCAATGCTTTCAGTGGATCACTCGATTGACACCCCGTCGAAGGCCGTGAAACCAATCCTGCAAACGGCAAAACTCAGCAAGAAATTTGGTGGCCTGCACGTCACCAACAACGTGGATTTTGAGCTCGCGGAGGGAGAAGTCCACTGCCTGATCGGGCCAAATGGCGCCGGTAAAAGCACGTTTTTCCGCCTTCTGTTGGGAGAATTCAACCCTTCCGGGGGGCATATCTTTCTGGCGGGAGAAGAAATCACGCACCTCAAATCCTACGAGCGAATCAAGCGGGGTTTAAGCGTGAAATTCCAGGTGCCGGGAGTGTTCAAAGCCCTGAGCGTGCGTCAAAACCTGGTCATTGCGCTGCAAACAAGGTACGCGGGTCCCAAGCTGGAAAGTGAAGTAGAACGGTTGCTGGCCTTTTTGCGGTTGGAGCCGTACGCGCTGTCAAGGGCCGGCAGTTTGAGCCATGGCCAGCAACAATGGCTGGAAATCGGGATCGCAATCAGCCTGAGGCCGCGTGTGCTTTTGTTGGATGAACCGACGGCGGGCATGTCGCCGGAGGAAACGCACGCGACCGGCGAACTGGTTAAGTCCTTGAATCAAGGCGGTGTTTCCATCCTGGCCGTTGAACATGATATGGAGTTTGTTCGGCAGGTTGCCCAAAAAGTAACAGTTCTTCACCTCGGGAGCATCTTTGCTCAGGGGGCGGTTGCCGACATCGTCGCCGATCCGCGGGTCGGAAAAATTTACCTGGGGGAAGCGGCTCATGTCGCCTGAGACCCTCCTCCAAGTGGACGGACTGCACTCGGGCTACGGCGAAAAACCGGTCCTTCAGGGAGTCACGTTTCGGTTGGTAAAGGGCGAGATTGCCGCGTTTATCGGCCGCAACGGGGTTGGGAAATCGACGCTGCTGCGGACGCTGATCGGTTTGTTGCCGACCCGGAAAGGGTCAATCCTTTACCGGGGCAAAGATTTTGCCAGACTTGCCTCGCACAAGCGGGCTTTACTTGGCGTTGGGTACGTTCCCCAGGGGCGCGACGTGTTTCCGCAGATGACGGTGGAGGAGAATCTGCGGTTCACGCAGATCGTCACCCGCCATTCACAAAGACAAGCGCGGGAACGGATATACGAAATTTTCCCGATTCTGTACGAACGACGGAATCAGAAAGCAGGCACGATGTCGGGCGGCCAACAGCAGCAACTGGCGATCGGGCGGGCGCTGATTGGACAACCGTCGCTCATCCTGCTCGATGAACCCTCCGAAGGGATTCAACCATCGATCGTTCAGGAGATTGCCGCCGTGGTGAAGAAGTTGAATCGCGAGACGGGCGCAACCGTGCTCATCGTCGAACAGAATTTTGCCATGATCTCGACGATCGCCCAACGCGCCCTCGTCATGGACAAAGGGCGTCTCGTGGCTGAATTGTCGTCGGACGAGGTGGCCGATCGCGACCTGATGCGCGGTTACCTCTCGGTCTGAATACGGGATTGCCTCTGAGGCATCTGACTTGATCAAACGTGACCACGCAAAGGTTAGGAACACCATTATGAGCTGGATCCAGCAGTCAATCATGCACACCCGTGGCGTTGCCCACGGTGCAGTCGGTCAGACCCACGAACTCACCGAGCAACGGCAAGGGGAATTCCAATTTACGATGGGACCGTATTCCAAGCCGGTCCTGCACATCCAACCCGGTGATCGTGTCCAGGTGGAAACCGTCGACGCTTTCGGGGGGGTGATCAAGACGACTTCCGATTCACCGACCAAACTGTTGAAGCTTCCTTTTCTTAATCCTCAGTGTGGTCCGATCCTGGTGGATGGAGCCGAGAAAGGAGACGTCCTCGCCGTTCACATCGAATCGATTGTCCCGCGTGGCGAGCAACCGCGGGGCACGATCTGCCTGATTCCGCATTTTGGGGGCCTCACGAACACCGACCTTACGGCCACGCTGAACCCTCCACTCCCGGAGATCGTGCGAAAGGTGGCTGTGGATGAGCACGGCATTCACTGGAATGAACATCTGACGCTGCCTTACAAGCCGCACATCGGCACGTTGAGCTGTTCTCCTGAAATCGAGGCGATCAATTCCCTGACCCCGGATCGGCACGGCGGAAACATGGATGTTCCAGATGTCGCTCCCGGCAACATCCTTTACCTGCCCGTGCGCGCCCCGGGCGGCCGCATATTTATCGGCGACGCACACGCCTGCCAGGGAGACGGTGAATTGTCGGGCACAGGCGTTGAAATCGCCAGTTATACGACGATCCACGTCGACCTGATCAAAGGATGGAACATCGAATGGCCACGGCTTGAAAGCGAGGGAGCCATCATGGTGATAGGCAGTGCCAGGCCTTTGGAAGATGCCACCAGGATCGCGTACTGCGAGCTTGTGCTCTGGATGGAGAAGGAATTCGGCTTTGACCGGTACGAGGCTTACATGCTGTTAAGCCAGTGCGGAATGGTCCGGCTCGGTAACGTCGTTGATCCGAAGTACTCCATCGCCGCCGGAATCCGCAAGGAACACCTGAAGGGCGCCTAAGACGCGCCTGGGATAGCCCCGAGTGCCGATTGCAAACGTTTCGCCATTGAACGTCGCCATGACTTAAGCAGGGCAAGCCTTTCATTTGCCCTTGAGGTGCAGGCGGGTAAGAATCCGGCGCTTCCCTTTATGTTTGTTTTTGCGATCGTCATCGGTTTTTTTGCGACCTTGTGGGTGTATTTGGGAACGGCAAGTTTGGGATCGATCTGGAACCTCGCCCTGACGGTCTGCGCGTTGATCACCTCTGTGATCATTGGCGGGATCCTGATTCGAACAGGGAAGCCGTGTGGACCGTCACGGGAACCATCCTCCCGAGACAAGGGCATTTACTGGGGTGCGGTGGCGTTTGAAGGCGTGGGCATCCCGGTGAGCATTTCGCTTTTGCGGCAGAATGGACTCGACGATTACATCCTGCCGGCGATGGCGCTCATTGTGGGCATCCATTTTTTTGCCCTGATCGCGGCCTTTCATACCCGGCTTTACTTATGGACCGGAGGTGTCATGTGCGTGCTGGCATTGCTGGGCATCTTTCTTGTCCCGGGCAGATTGACCCTGGGCAGCCATTTGATTGACCCAAGGGCGCTGTTCGTAGGTATCGGCTGCGCCGTTACCCTCTGGGTTACTCAACTTTATCGAGCGCGCCGTGCCTGAAAGTCGGCCAGGGTGGTCGCTTGCCCTTCCTGGAACGGGGATGGGGGGCTGGGCACTGCCGGCGGCTGAGGTGCCCGGGAAGAAGGTGTCGGGGCAATGGCACCAAGGTAAGGGCCGTTGGGGCCCGGTAGGGCGGCGAGTCCCTTCGCCGCCGAGGGAGCAACGGGGCTCCCTTAAGGTCGCGTGTCCCTGCGCGCCTTCCGGTAGGGTCGCGTGTTCCTACGCGACCTCCTCAAGCACCCCGATTCCGTCCGGCCCTCTTGCAGAAAAGCTTTTCGGAAAGAAATTTGGCAAACGGCATAAACCCGCTCAGGATAAAATCTTTAGCGTTCCATGAAACCTTCCCGTGCGAAGTCAGACCATTTGCCGAACCTCAGGATTGACGACGTCGCGTTCGGCGGTGATGGGGTGGCCCGCCACGAAAGCAAGGTGATTTTTGTTCCCTTCACCATCCCCGGTGAACGGGTCGACGTGGAAGTCATCGAGCGAAGAAGCCGGTTTGAGCGGGCAGTTCCCCGGCACCTCGTGCAACCGTCCCCGCGCCGGACGGAACCGGCCTGTCCCTATTTCGGGCCTTGCGGCGGGTGTGCCTACCAGCACATGGAATACGGGTTGCAGCTTGAAACGAAGCGGGCGCAGGTAGAACAAACCTTGCGAAGGATTGCCCACTTGCAGCAGGTCCGGGTGTCTCCGGTCATCGCCAGCCCCCACCCTTTCGGCTACCGCAACCGGATCACGGTGCACAGCGACGGTGCCCGCATCGGCTACTTCCGGGCGCGCAGCCGTTCCGTGTTGGATATCGAACAATGCCCCCTTGCCAGTGCGGCGGTAAACGCGAAGTTGGCCCAACTGCGCCGGCAGGGCCTTCCGGCCGGTGCACACCAGACTCTGCGCGAGCCTTCCGCAGCCGTCTCCTTTCAGCAGGTGAATGACGAGGTGGCTGGCCTTCTCCGCGAATACGTGGCCACGGTGTTGCAGGGCGGCACCCTCATCGACGCTTATTGCGGGGCCGGTTTCTTCGCTCACCGATACGCGTCCGGCCTTGAACGCGTCTTGGGGCTGGAATGGAGTGGACCGGCTGTGGAAGCGGCCCGGCGCGCCGCTTATCCGAACGAAACCTATGAACTGGGCGACGTCGCTGTGCTGCTCGGCCCGGCGTTGCAAGGACTGCGTCCGGGGACCCTTTTGTTTGACCCCCCGGCCGAAGGGCTTGCTGAGGCGGTTGTGGCGGCGACGTTGGCTTCTCCCCCTCCCTGCGTCGTTTACGTGTCTTGCAACCCCGCAACGCTGGCGCGGGACCTCGGACGCCTCTGCACCCGTTACCAAGTCACGTCGGTGCAGCCTTTCGACATGTTTGCGCAGACGGCCGAGATTGAAATGGTGGCGACGCTCCAGTTCGTTGCCGATGCAGGCTCTTAGCCTAAAGCCAGCCTGACCGTGTCTTTCGATTCAAGAGCGAAAGCATTTGTTTTTACCAGTTTCGGGCTGATAAAAGGCGCGCGGGAAGCCGTGGGCTGGTAGGGTCACTGCGTGACCTCCGGCGGGGGAGAACGTGCCGGCCTGGAAGAACAGGCGAGGTCACGCAGCCCCGGTAGGGGTGCTTGTCCTCAAGTGCCCCGAGAGGGCGGCCCGCCTCACCCCGCGGCCGGCATGGGACTGCCGGCCCTACCGGAAGTCGCGTGGGGACAAGCGGCCCCGACACCCACCTGGGCCTATATTGGAATAAACCTTTTACCAACGATACAAATGAAAGATTCGACCTCCCCTTTACCTTCCAGCATCGCGTTTGCCGCCGACACCGGTGTTATCCCCCAGGCTACGGCCCATTACGAGAAGCGTCTTTCTGACCTGCGAGGACTTTTTCTCGATCCCGACGCCTTGGAACGGCGCATTCAAGAAGAACACGACCCAATTTGTTACGAGAACTACGCTTTCAACCAGAACCAGGCTGAGGGCGACGTGTTTTTCGGCACGACCATCATTTACCCGGGCAAGGTAGGCTCTGAGTACCACCTGACCCGCGGCCATTATCACCGGAAACGCAACCACGCGGAAACTTACCAAGCCCTTTCAGGGAATGGCCTTGTCTTGTTCGAACAGGAGGACGGAACGACGGGCGTCGCGGAGCTTGCGCCCGGCAAAGTCACCTATGTCCCTCCATTCTGGGCGCACCGCTCCGTGAACACGTCCGATGTGCCGTTGGTTTTTCTTTGGACTTGCTCGGTGGAGGCCGGCCACGATTACGAAGGCCTTGGCCGGCGGGGAATGCGCCAAGTCGTGGTGGAACGCAACGGCGTGCCGAAGGTCGAAGACCGCTCTCCCGTTTCAAGCTGAAACGTTCGTACAAATCAGAGACAATCAGACGCGTTCTCGTACCCGTCGCAATCTCGCTTTTTCAACAATCTCGCTTTTTCAAGCTGGTGGTGAAAGTTTTGCTCTGACGAGCCGCTCTGGAGACATTGAGATCGCGCTCGACGAGACGTACTCGATCCTGCTTTTCGCAATGCGTTCGCCAAACCGCTTTGGACGACCATCCCGATGCAGGATGATCACGGTGCAAGACCGTTCGGGTTATTGCTTGGTGATCACCGATCTGCAACCCGTCTCAAACGTCGCCACAAACGATGGACGGAGAATGGGAATCACCCGGATTGGGCTGGATGGGATCTCGAACTGGAGCTGCCTTTACGCGTTGGGCCTCGGCGACTCAAACCCCGTGGGCTCGACTTCGAACCAAGCACCGCACCCCCGGGATCTGAAAAGACCCATTCCCAAAGCATTTGCGCCCGAACCCGTCAGGCAAAGCCCGCAGCCTTCGCCTCCTTGCTGCCCTGCTGCTCACGGTCACCTGCCCGCACCGCGTCCGGCGGCCGAGGCCACCTGGCCAATGGGAGGAAAAGGGCACGGGAAGCGCTGGTCTGGGTGGGGCGGCGAATCCCTTCGCGACCGGCAGCGGGCGGCCGGTAGGGTCGCGTGTTCCTAAGCGATCTCCTCAAGCGCCCCGAACCTTTCCGTGCGTGGCCTGCCGGTTTTTAGGTTTGATTGAGGTGCATTTACGCCGTAAGAGACAAATAACGAGTGATAACGTGTATCAACGGGAATTATCCAGCACACCATGACCGAACCTGATAGTCTTAGCGTGCCCGAGTACCCCGAGGTAACCGACGGAAGCATTCTCGCCCGGAAGGCGCGTGAAGACGCTAACCGACTCAGCAACGAGGAAAGCGCAGAGCTTTTTCGCGCCGGCATGCAGTTGATCTATAGCGGCAGCGGGGACCAGACCGTTTGCGGTCGACGTTAATTTTGTTCTGGACCTTGCCCAAGGCGAAGGTTTTGCCCATCGGCTTAAGGACGCGCTTGTTGAACGGGGTTACTCTTTTGAGTTACCTCCTACTGCCGTCGTAGAACTCGCAATCATAGCAAGACGGTTCAGCCACCCGGCCAATGAGTTGGCCATCAAAGCGCTGCAGTTCCTTACGTCTTGGAACGTTTCCCCGTGCGACCTGGTGGGCCAATGTTTGACCGGTGCCGCTTCGCCCTGTGCGACTGAACGAAACAACGAGCCAGAGCGCAGGCCCGCCAGTCGCGGTTTGCCATTCTTACGCCGTTAGGCCGACATTTCCCGTGCGTTCTACCCCCGCGGTCACGACGGGACTCGTGACCCTACCATACCGGGCGGGTGCACCCCGATACCCCGGTCGGCGAGGGACCGCCGACCCTACCGGAAGCCCCGTTGCGCGACGCCGGCGGCGAAGGGACTCGCCGCCCTACCGGGCCCCAACGGCCCTTACCTTAGTGCCATTGCCCCGACACCCCCATACGCCGTTACGCCGATACATTCTTTACCACCCGGCTTGCCGGGCGAACGCGGCCATGCGCGCCTGCACTGCGTCATCCATGCGCACGAGTTCCGGCCAGGGCCGGTGATAACCTTCTCCGGGAAGTTTGCGGGTGGCATCAAAACCCATGTGGGAACCAAGGTTGGGAATGGAAGGGGCGTGATCGAGGCTGTCGGCCGGGTTTTTTATGAACGTGGTGTCGCGCTGCGGGTCGGTGTTGGCGCAAAGCCGGAAGAGCACCTCGCTGGTGTTGCGCACGTCGCAGTCTTCATCGACCACGACGA
>DASWVC010000017.1:0-39424 GCA_036401335.1 Chthoniobacterales bacterium | reverse complement strand
TTTGTCTCCCACCTGGTTCCAACGTCGATCTTTGCGGCCATGGCGAACAACGAGTTGCTTCAAATCGTTGTGTTTGCCGTCTTTTTTGGCCTGGGTGCGGCTGCACTCGGAGAGACAGCCCATCCGTTGGTTGCCATCATCGACCAGGGAGCACACGTGATGCTCAAGATTACCGGGGCCGTGATGAAGATGGCCCCCCTCGCGGTGTTTGCGGCCATGGCTTCGATCATCACCACCCAAGGCATCGGGGTGCTGCTCACCTACGCCAAGTTCCTGCTCGGATTCTATGCTTCGCTGTTTGTGCTCTGGGGATTGTTGATCGCGGCCGGGTTTATCTTCCTGGGGCCGCGGACCGGCCGGCTGGTCGGGATGATTCGTGAACCGTTCCTGCTTGCCTTTTCAACGGCAAGTTCAGAAGCGGCTTACCCAAAGCTTTTGTCTCAGCTTGAGAAATTCGGCGTTGCCAATCGAATCACCAGTTTTGTCCTGCCCCTGGGTTACTCGTTCAACCTCGACGGCTCGATGATGTACTGTTCCTTTGCGACGATCTTCATCACGCAGGCTTACAACATCCAGCTTCCACTCGGGACCAAGATTGTGATGCTCCTTTTGCTCATGGTCACCTCGAAGGGCATGGCCGGGGTCCCCCGGGCGTCGCTGGTGGTGATTGCGGGAACGCTGAACACGTTTAACATCCCGGAAGGGGGCCTGCTTTTGATCATGGGGGTTGATCAGTTCCTGGACATGGGGCGTTCCGCGACCAACGCCGTCGGCAATTCCATCGCGGCCGCCGTGGTGGCCAAGTGGGAAGGGGAGCTTGAACCAGAATCGACGGTCGAACCGGAGTCAACACCGTTGGAGAGCATGGCGTGATGAGGTGGCCAAAAAAGGTCGCAGCCTGGTTTGGGGTGAGCCTCGCCCTTGCAGCGGCGGCTCCGGCCGCCGAGGTTGAGGGAGCCCAGGAACTCAGCGGTACCCTCAAAAAGGTGCACGCGAGCGGAGTGGTTGCCATCGGCTACCGGGAGTCCTCGGTGCCGTTTTCATTCCTGAGTCCGCGCGGAGACCCCGTCGGTTATTCCATTGACTTGGGACAGGCCATCGTTGATGCGATCGGCAACGAACTTGATGACCAGGCGGTGAAAATCAAGTTTGTTCCCGTGACGTCCGAAACCAGGATTCCTGCGGTGCTGTGCGGGGACATCGATCTGGAGTGTGGCTCGACCACCAACAACGCCCAGCGGCAAACCCAGGTCGCATTTTCTCCGGTGATGTTTGTCGCCGGAACGAAACTTCTGGTGAAAAGCGGGTCGCCGATTGCGTCGTTCCGTGATCTCGGCGGCAAGACGGTGGTGGTCACTGCGGGAACCACCAATGAACAGGTGATGCATCAGATCATGGACCAGTTCCGAGTCGATTGCCGCCTCGTTGTAGGAAAAGATCACGCCGATTCTTACGATCAACTTGCGGCCGGCCGCGTGGATGCGTTCGCCGGGGACGACGTCTTGCTTTACGGGCTGGTGGCCGAGCACAAGGCAAAAAGCGCTTTCAGCGTCGTCGGTGAGTTCCTCTCCTACGAGCCGTACGGAATCATGTTCCGCAAAGACGATGCGCAACTGGCGGCCGTGGTGGATCGTGTGTTTCGCGAGATGGCGCAATCGCGCGATCTCGAATACACCTACGAGCGATGGTTCGTTAACAAGTTGCCTGGGGGAGATTCCTTGGACCTTCCGATGAGCACCCAGCTCAGGGAGATTTTCCGAGCGCTCGGAGCACCGGACTGAAGGTGTCGGGAACGGTTTTTCCAACTTTCGAAAGCGCGCGGTTGCTCCCCAAGGTCATGCCTGACACCCTCTTTCTACTCCGGTAGCCCGACACGCCGACACATTCTTCGAGGCGGCGCGAGATTTGACATTCGACCGTAGCTGTGGCTCTTTGCCGGCTCAGCGCGAGCAGAAATAATGCCGTCGGTCCCTGGGTCCCTGCGTCGATGAGCAGTGGATCGCCCGCGTCAGGGGGAACCCGGCCGTGAAAGAGATCCCACCATGCCCGTTCGTTTAGGTCGTTTTGAAATGCCGAAAAGCCTTTCCAAAGAGGAGGCCACGGCGACAGATACTTACGCCAAGTTTATCGCCGAGCCGTTTGAGGCCGGTTATGGACACACCGTCGGCAATTCCCTTCGCCGCGTCCTGCTCTCCTCACTTGAAGGAGCGGCCATCACGTCGGTCCGCATCCAGGGAGCCCAGCATGAATTCGGGTCTTTGCCCGGCGTGGTCGAGGATGTGACCGACATCATCCTGAATTTTAAGAAACTCCGGTTTAAGGCCATCGATCACGAACCGCGGACCGTGACAATCACGATCAACAAGGAAGGGCCGATCACCGCTGGCGACATCCATACGGTATCCGGCATCGAGGTGCTGAACACGGACCAACTGATTTGCACGCTCGATAAGAAACAGAAGTTTGAAGCGGAATTGGAGGTTCGCGTCGGCCGCGGCTTCTTCTCCGGGGACGAAAACAAACGGCTCGACACACCGATCGGGGTGATTCCGATCGACTCCATTTTTTCACCGGTCACGCGCGTAAAATACGCGGTGGAAAACACGCGCGTAGGCCAGCGCACGGATTATGACAAGTTGATCCTGGAAGTTTGGACGGATGGGCGGGTAACGCCGGACGATGCCCTGTTGCAGGCGTCGGCAATTCTACGGCATCACCTTGACGTCTTTGTCAACTACGATGATAACCAGGTCGAGTTCGACGAAACGCCGGAAGAGGTCAGCCAGGAAAATACCCGCCTCAAGAAGCTATTGAACATGAGCGTGAATGAAATCGAGCTTTCGGTGCGCGCGGCCAATTGCTTGAACAACGCCAACATCACCACGGTGGGTCAGCTCGCGATGAAGACCGAGGCCGAAATGTTGAAGTACCGCAACTTCGGTAAGAAATCCCTTAACGAGATTAAAGAGAAGCTGCAGCACCTTGGCCTGAGCCTCGGGATGAAATTTGAGCCGGGGTTGGTGGAACCCATGCTTGCCGGCAGCGACCGACTGGACGAAAGCAAACTTGTAACGCTGTAAAACGATGCGCCATCAGAAGAAGACCGTAAAATTAGGCCGAAAAGCCGAGCACCGAAACCTCCTGCTGGCCAATCAGGTTTGCAGCCTGATCGAGCACGACCGGATCAAAACGACCTTGGCCAAAGCCAAGGCCGTTCGCCCGGTGGCCGAGCGCATGGTGACCCTGGGAAAACGGGGTGACCTGCACGCGCGCCGGTTGGCCCTCGCGTTCCTGCGGCAAAAGGATGCGGTCCGCAAGTTGTTCGCCGACGTCGCGCCGCGCACGGCGGCGCGCCAGGGCGGCTACGTTCGCATTGTGAAGCTCGGGCCGCGTACGAGCGACTCAGCGCTGATGGCTTTCCTGGAATGGGTCGATCTGGCCGCGCCGGAAGCGGCAGCTGTCCCGGCCGAGAAAAAGTAGGTCGCTTATCTGCCTTAAACCCTGTCTGAATGGCACCCATGCATCGGCATGGGTTGGACACAGTTTTGAGGGTCGAGGACGCTCCAGAGCGGGGCAAAGCAAATCCCACGAATCAAAGAACCGAAGGATGCCACGGATAGTTCCAGAGTCACGATCCACGGTTTTTCTCCGGGTTTGCCAGTGGTAGCATCCGTTTACGTTTCGGCTTGTGGCATCGTTAGGGCCACGTCGTCCTACGCGGCCGGCGAGTGATTGATGGTGCAAGGGCGCTTTCCCACCTGATTACGCCGCTCCTTGGCGTTTCCCGTCTCGCGCGCTCCGGCCTGGGAGTTCTTCCGGTGGCTCCCAAGCACAAGCGCTCCGCCACCTTAAAAAGATCGCTTGTGGAGCCTGTGCTCCCGCGGTAAAACGTTTGCGACGTCCCTTCAGCACCCGGTGCAGCGAACTGCCTGGCCAGCCCACCCAAAGTGATCGTCGACACAGATTTTAACACCATCGTTTCCGGCAATCAGTGGCGAGATCAAGAGGTCGCCGACTGTTTGAAGGCGGTTGAACGGCTGGGCATCGACCGTAAAGTGAGAGTTTACGTCGGTGCGCAGTACCCGCTGCTCCACGACTACCAATCTTACCTGCTTGAACAGCTGCTTTTCGGGAAGGCGACGGACTACGTCGGGGCATAGAGTCGACCACAGCCCACACTCAATTAGTTAGTGCCTCCTCCCGATGGTTTTGCCACGCACACCCAACCCGCAAGACGTGATGCGGTCAGGTTTCTTATTGAAACGATCCACCGTTATCCACACGAAGTTAATTTGTTAGCCATCGGACCGCTCACTAACGTGGCCCTGGCGATGCGGGAGGACACGACGATCATCCCCTTGATCAAGCAGATCGTTATTATGGGCGGACAGATCTATGCAGAAGGAAATGCCTACAATGATGCGGGAGAATTCAATTGGTGGTTTGACCCCGAAGCGGCGCAGGTGGTCTTGCGAGCGGATGTACCGAGAAAAATTGTTCCCTTGGATGTAACGAATACGGTTCGCCTTTCGGAGGACGTGTACCACAAGATCATCAGCCGTGAGCCGCCAACGGCCATCACGCCGTTGTTCAAGCAAGGGGTTCGCCCAAATGATTACATTTATGACACCATTGCGATGGCTTCCCTGTACGATCCCAGCCTGGACGTGGATACCCGGGACCTGTACGTCGACATCAACACGACGTTCGACCGGAGCTACGGAAAATCGATCGTCTGGAATGCCAACCCGTATCCCTCGATCAACGTTGAATCCGTCTCCAAAGTGGTGTTTCACATCGACAATGCCCGGTTTTTCAGCCTTTACACGGACCTGCTCACCCGACCTGTGCCGGTGAAGTTCGACTGGGAATGCGGGGACGAGGCGCAGCCGAACCCCTGAATCGCGCCGTAGTTCGGAAAATGGGCGCCAGGCCCGCTGCCTGCCCCCAGGCTGGTGTAACTTGACCGGCGTGCTGCCCGCACGCCGGCAACCTTACTTCACCGAAACCACCTCAACCGGCCCGCTCCGCTCAAGGATGGCGACACTGACGGTGTGAGCAACTATGGAGAAGCTGAAACGCCGCGCCCGCAGCCCAGGCCTGCGCTTCGCCACGCGCGATGGGCCCGTTCTCCGTTGATCCGCCGGCCTGAAAGACTGAATCGTACGAATCCTTCCAGCCTTGTTGATTAACGCGTCCGGGTTCAACGCTGGCGCCTCGATTGGCGGCAGGGTAGCGGAATGCTTTCGTAGAGCAGCGTAACTTGGGCGATTTCCAGCGGGGAAGGGCACGTTGCCACCAAAAAAACGACCCTTGCATTTCCAGACGACTGGTCTACTGTATAGCCAGCATGATCGTCGCCACCAAAGCTAAAATCCTCGATGCCGCTCAGGAAATCATGCTCACCAAAGGGTTTCATGCCGTCGGTCTGAATGAGATCCTGACCGCCGTCAAAGTGCCTAAAGGCTCCTTTTACCACTATTTTCCCTCCAAAGAGCAGTTCGGGGTGGAACTTATCGGCCATTACATCGAGCAAAGCACCGCGCGACTGGAAACGTTTTTTGCCCCGTCGGACGCCGATGCGCTGCAAAAGTTTTCTGATTACTGGGGGGCGCTAATTGGTCGCATGACCGAATCTCACTGCCGCGAGTGTTGTTTAGTGGTGAAGCTCGGGCTCGAGGTTGCGAACCTCAGCGAACCGATGCGCGAGGTCCTTGCCCAGGGAATGAAAACCTGGCGAATGATTTACATGCGGGCGTTGCAAGAGGGTAGGGTCGACGGCAGCATCCGCCAGGACGTCAATCCGACGGCAGCCTCGGCGCTGATCCAGGACACGTGGCAAGGCGCCATGCAACGGATGCTGGTGGAGCGGAGCGTGGGGCCGTTGCGATCGGCGGCGACATTCCTGCACGACTACCTGCGAACCCGGCCAGGCACATTGAACGAAATTCTAGACGACCGGTCTAATGAGTAGAAAGTGAAATCTTGCTTACCATGAGTATTCCTGCCCTTTCCCCGTACCCGGCCCCCGTGGGCCGTGCTCACCACCCAACATCCAGTGCTGCGCTCCTTATTCCTCTGAAATCCCGGCTCCAGCGCCGCTTGGCCAGTTGCTACGACCACGTGATCCCGGCAACCGCAGTCGCCCGTGCCGTTGAGCAAGCCGCCCTGCTTGCGGCTACGACGGAATTTCCGACCCTTTTCTTTCCTGTTTTGGCCGAAGAAACCGTGCGCGCCGCGGCGCTGAGCGCCTCACCGGATGTCCTCCCGTTCAACTGCGCGGAAGCGTGGGCTACACCGAGCTTGCGCCAGCCGTTGCAAAACTCCTTTAACCCTTAAATATTCTCGTTTCAGACCTATGAATGAACCCATTCACGTCAGCACCGACAGCTTTGATGCCGCCGTCATCCGATCACCTATTCCTGTGCTCGTGGATTTTTGGGCACCCTGGTGCGGGCCCTGCAAGATGATCTCGCCGATCGTCGACGAAATTGCCCGCGAAGGAGCAGGACGTTTCCGCATCGCCAAAGTAAACGTCGATGACAATCCGGCGTTGGCGCAACGCTTCAACCTGCGCGGCATTCCCGCACTGTTGTTCTTTGCCGGGGGCGAGCTGCGACATCAAATTACCGGTTTGTCCCCAAAAAAGGGCATCGTGGAAAAATTGGAAGAGCTTTCCGCGAACGCACCGGCAGCCCGATGACTGGACGCTCGCAGATCCCGCTTTCTGTTCTGGACTTGGCGCCGGTGGCCGTTGGGGCCACTCCGGCGGAAGCCTTGCGTCACACCCGGGAGCTCGCGCAGCATGCCGAAGCATGGGGATTTCATCGTTACTGGGTGGCCGAACACCACAACATGGCCGGGATTGCGAGCGCGGCGACTTCTGTGGTGATCGGTTTCATCGCGGGGGCCACGTCCACCATCCGGGTGGGTTCAGGCGGCATTATGCTTCCGAACCACGCCCCTTTGGTGATTGCTGAACAGTTCGGCACCCTGGAGGCCCTGTACCCCGGGCGGATTGATTTGGGCCTCGGGCGCGCGCCTGGCACCGATCAGATCGCCATGCGCACGCTGCGGCGGGGACTCAGCCAGACCGGGGATGACTTTCCGGAATTGCTGGAGGAACTCCGCCAGTTTTTTCGTTCCGCCACGCCGGCTCAATCGGTCAGGGCTGTGCCGGGCGAAGGTTTGCGCGTTCCCATTTTCCTGCTTGGCTCGGGTGGGTTCAGCTCCCGACTGGCAGGCCAGCTTGGCCTGCCGTTCGCTTCGGCTGGACATTTTTCGCCCGATAACCTGTTGCCGGGCCTCGAGCTTTACCGTCGCAGTTTTAAGCCATCGGAGGTTTTAGAGCGGCCTTACGCAGTGGTGGCGGTCAATGTCATTGCCGCGGATTCGGATGAAGAGGCAGCCTTCCTGGCCACCTCGCACCACCAAGCCATTCTGAACCTCGTTCGCGGAACTCCGGGGAAACTCCCGCCGCCGGTGAAAACGCTTGAAGGCCGCTGGAACCCGCGAGAGCAGGAAGCCGTCGGTTCTTTCGTGCGTGGATCAATTGTTGGCGGTCCGGCCAAGGTGGTCGCGGAACTTGAGGCGCTGGTGGAGGAGACGCAAGCTGATGAGCTGATTATTCACAGCATGATTTTCGACCACTCGGCCCGTCTCCATTCTTACGAAATCTTGGCGGGCGCCTTGCTTGCTGAGGCGGCGCTGCCTGTAGAGCATGCTGGGATTCAGCTCACGCGTTGAGGGTACTTTGGGCCCGGCAGGTTGACGCGGATCAGGGAAAGTGAGATAGTTGATAAGATAGTAAACGAGGATTTCCCAGTACGTTCTCTGGGCATTCTGGACGGCAGACCCGCTTTAGGGGCTGCGCGGCCGGAATGCTGAGAGAACAAGAGAAAGCGGGTCATTTGGGCCCTCTGGATCTGACTCTCAAGGTTTGTTTAAAAAACTTGAGACAGAACAGAAACATGGAAATCATTCACGGTCTGATCGACCTTACCGGGGTTCTTGCTATCAGTGCGGTGGCGGTCGCCCCCAGTGCCCTCAGCAACTATTTCGAGCGGCGCAACCAGCAAGACGTATCTGAAACCGTTGAATAACGGCCGTGGAGGTTTCCGGCGTTTTGCGCCGGACTTTGCGCTTGCCTGTGTTCAGACGTCCAGCCTTCAACCTGATCGACGAACGATGACGGATCATAATCCTTTCTTACTTACCTTGGTGCTTCCAATATATCAGTCGCGGGAAAACGGCACTCAACCTGCCGAACCTGTCTTCACGCCCTTTAACCTCGCTTACCTTCAGAATGTCCCACAGCGAACTGAGCGGCGAAAAGCGGCGGATGAAGTAAAGGCGCAGCAGCCGGAAAAGGTTGAGGCCTTCGCGTAACGGCATGAATTGCCGTTTCGTCGCTCGCGTTTCCCCCCGGAACTTTTTTTCTCACGCTTTCCGTCTTTCCCGGGCTGCTTCCGACGCTTCGCGTCTGGCGGCTGTGGTTTTCTAAGTTAGCTTCCCGTTTTCCCGCTGCCGGGCGCGACCGGCATTTGCAAAAGGCGTGCATGCGTGCAAACTCGGTTGTGCGGGACTTTACTCCCTCTCTTTTCTCCAGGCGGCGTTTTCTTGGAGCAGTGGCGATTGGCCAAGTCACCTTACTCGCGAGTGCCGTGGCAGGCGGGGACTCTGGCCGAGTCCACTTGGAACCTACCCCGGCGGTTGGTGCCGAACCAACCCCGGAAGAAACAACCGGGCCATTTTTTCGACCTGATTCGCCGCTCCGGGGAGATTTTCGGGCAACCGGCATCAAAGGGATTCCGGTCCGGCTCTCCGGCCTTGTTCTCGACGACCGGGGGCGAACGATTCCCGGCGTGCTTCTCGATTTCTGGCACGCCAATGCGGATGGAGAGTATGACTTGAAAGGCTTCGGCTGCCGGGGGCATCAGTTCTCGGATCCGAGCGGGCGGTACTTTCTGGAAACGGTGGTGCCGGGCCTTTATCCCGGGCGCACCCGCCACTACCATGTCCGCTTGCAGGCAGCCCACGGGCCTATCCTTTCGACGCAGCTGTATTTCCCGGAAGAAGCTCGGAATGCAACCGATGCGCTGTTCCGGCCGGATTTGCTTCTGAAAATGCGAGAGGCGGGTGGCCTTCGCCTCGCCACCTTCAATTTCGTGCTGGCGACGGTCTGACCCGGAGTGGCCGTACCCCCCAAGTGGCTCTAACTCAAGGAGCTCTGGGCCCCAAAAGGGCCCCGGCCGGAGCCCTTTTACGGCCAAAAACCCTTATCTTAGCGCCATTGGGCCGACACGCCGATACCCCGACACGTTCTTCCCGGGTGCTTGAGGAGGTCACGAAAGGACTCGTGACCCTACCAACCGGAGGTCGCTTGGGGACACGCAACCCTACCGGGGCAGCCGCTGCCGGGATTTCTAGCCTTTGCCGGCTCCCAGGAGGGGACTGATTTCGGCTTCGAAAGTGGCCTGGTCGGTAAACCCCTGATGCGAGGTTACCACGTTTCCTTCGCGATCGATGACGAAGGTGGTGGGAATGGCAGAAATCCCGCCGTAATCGGCTGATATTTTCTCGTCTCCCATGACGACAGGGTAATTCATCGCCAGCCGCTGCATGAAGGGTTTCACCACCGACGGCCCTTGTTCATCAAGGGAGACGCCGATCACGGTTAAACCGCTACCCGCATATTTCTTCTGGAGCGCAACAAAACCGGGGATCTCTGCCCGGCAGGGCGGACACCAAGTGGCCCAAAAATCCAGAATGACCACTTTGCCTTTAAAATCGGACAGTTTCAGCGCTTTGCCGTTTACATCGTTCAGCTGCCACGGCGCGGCAGCGGTTCTGGCGCCGGCTGCTTGGAGGGAGGCGATGGAAAAACAGGCGGCGGCGATGGCAGCAACCAGGGCTGCCCGGGTAAAAAAGGGTGAACGTCTGCGCATAGGTGAAAAAGAATGATTCACCATCAATGAGCGTTTTGCAGCCGGCAATATTCCGGTGGGGAACGGGAACGCAGCAACTCTAGATTTTCGGAAAAAATCGTTGTGCTACGAAATTGTCAGCAATATCTTCTAAGGGTAAGCCTGAGTGGGTGCTCAGGGTTGTGTTCATAGAAACGTAAACCAGTGCGAGTGAGGGTAGCCCGTAAAGAGCTTAGGGTAGTTTTTTGGAACGAGGAGAGAAAGATGCAATTTGGTGAAGCAGTTGTTTTGGGCGCGAGCCCACGTCCCGATGGCAGGCTTGAGGTGGAACTTCATGCGGTTTGCCCGGGAGCGAACTTCGAACGGTTAAATATTGTGCTGGGCGGGACCCGTGTGGCGGTGCCGCTGGACCGGCCCGCCCGAGGTGCGCTGCGCTCCTTTAAGGTCACCTTGCCGGCCGAAGCTTCCCTGAACCAAGGAGACAAAATGCCCGTCGAATTTTTCTTCCCTGGTGAACAAGGCGGTCTCTCAGGGGGCGATTGGCATGCCAGCGGGTTGAACTGAAGCGGGCAGGCGCGACGGCTTAAAGGCCTTAACTCCCGCCAGGGCGCTGACGGCAGCGGACCCGGGCGGGAGTGCTTTTTTCAGGCGCTTCTTAACGGTTGCAAGGTGCTGTGTTCCTGAAGGTATTCGAGAAGATTTAAGAAGTCGGCCCGAGGAAAACAGCGGCCTCCAATGTCGGCAAAGGCGAGTTGGGGACGTCCTCCGGAGTAAAGGTGGTAACCCCAGTAAAACAGCTGTTTACTGCTTCGGATCGCAACCTCCTCCGGGTCGATGAAATGGAATTTCGGGTCGCGGCGGGCGAGGTCTGCGAAATAAGACCAATAAGCTTCGCGAAGAATTTTACCGCGCAGGGTGTCATCCTCAAGGTAGTTGTTAATGAGGACAAACAGGTGCGCTTTCTGGTTTACCTTGCGCAACGCCTCAATGGTGTTCTTGATTACGTGCCCGTTCTTATTAAGTCCGAGCGGGTTCAGCGTCGTTGGGATAATGCAATAATCGAACCGCTGGAGCATCT
The DNA here is from genome assembly GCA_036401335.1 of Chthoniobacterales bacterium. GTDB lineage: Bacteria > Verrucomicrobiota > Verrucomicrobiia > Chthoniobacterales > JAFAMB01 > DASWVC01. The sequence continues at coordinate 28,420 of DASWVC010000017.1, read as the reverse complement.
CGCGCGGGTTGCTCTCGAACGCCGGTGAACAATCGCAGACGACCAGGCGAATCCCGGGGGCCCGCGTGAAATCCCATTCATCGACGTTGTAGATCGTGATCGTCTGCGGGCGTAACCGGTTGCGGTTTGGCACCAGCACGCCTTCTCCAAGAAGGGTGAAAAGGTTTTTCTGCGGGTCCAGCTCGACCAGGGTCACGTCGTAGCCCGAGAGCGCCATGGCCCCGGCCAGGTGCGCGCTCACCGTCGTTTTGCCGACTCCGCCTTTGCAGGTAAAAACGCCGACGTAAGTGGTTGGATCCTGCGGTTGTGCCGGTGTCGGCTCCTCTCCGGGCGGTTTCGGGAGCCACAGGATTTCTTCGTCCCGAAAGGTGGCCAAGCGGATGCGGGGTTGTTCCTCTGCATCACTCGACCAATAGTATTCTTTTGCCTTATCCGTGAACTGGGTTGAACAGACCAGAAATCCCTGGGTAAACGGGCGCCCGTCCGCCGACTCCATGAACGCCAAGAACCTTTCCACTTGCGGCACTTTGACCGGCACGCGGTAGCATTTGCACTGAACGGCAACCCGTTCCCGGCCGCGCACCGCTTCCAGGTCGTAAGTGCGAGTGCCAGCCGGCACCTTTGTCACCGTCCAGCCGGAGTGCTGCAAGGATTGGGTCACCAGCCGTTCAAACGCGTCGGGATCCGTGATTCGGTTAGTACTCATTGGTCATCGTGCCGAGCGCAAGCAGAGCCATTTCTTAAGAATTTGGCAAGCGGGAGACGGGCGTCCGTCTCCCCGGTGGACTTTTCCCAGGCCAAGCCTCTGCAACTACCTTTCTGAAGCACTGGCAGCGTTGGCCTGGAGAACCTGCAGCGCCTTCTCCACCTCGTCCACTCGCAGGATTAAGGTCCCGATCTCGCACCCGGGACCGCTGGCCAGGTAAGCATACTCAATGTTCAAGCCGGCCGCTGCCAACTTTTTGGCTACCCGCGAGAGGGATCCCGGTTTGTTGTCGTGCTCGATCAGGATCACGTCGCTTTCTACGACCAAGGTTCCGTGTTCCTCGAAGATCGACAATGCTTTCCGCGGATCACTCACCACCATTCGAACCACTGAATGGTCTACGGTATCAGAGATGGTCAACGCATAAATGTTGATGTTGTCCGCGGCGAGTGCGTCGCAAACTGCGGCCAGCGTGCCAGGTTTATTTTCGAGAAACAGCGCGAGTTGGATGGCTTTTTCCATAAAGGTGGCCGTCAGCCCTTGGCGGCCGTGGCCGGCGCCACTGGCGCTAACGTCAACGCGGGTGCTTTGAGCACCGGCTGAGTTGGGCAAACCTTCCACAGTTTCGCCTGGTAGGTACTCCACGACCCAAGGATTTCACGTGCCCGCTGGCTTTCGGTTTTCTCGAGGTGTTGGTAGATCAATTCTTTGACCAATACCACGTCTTCTTCCCGGGTCAGGGGTTCCCGGACGACAAGTTCCGCGTTGAGGTTCCTACCGAAGAAGTTGTCGAGGTCCAGCACGTAAGCGATCCCGCCCGTCATGCCCGCTCCAAAGTTCTTGCCGGTGCGACCCAGCACCAGGATCTTGCCGCCGGTCATGTACTCGCAGCAATGGTCACCCACTCCTTCCACTACCGCCACCGCGCCTGAGTTCCGCACGCCAAACCGTTCGCCGGCCCGCCCGGCCGCGAAGAACCGGCCGCCGGTTGCGCCGTAAAGGCAGGTGTTGCCCACAATGGAGTTTTCGTGCGCAACGAAGCGATGGTGCGCCATCGGTTTAACAACGATCTCGCCGCCGCTCATCCCTTTACCGACGTAATCGTTGGCTTCGCCAACAATTGAGATCTTAACGCCGGGGCTGAGGAAGGCACCCAGGCTTTGGCCGGCGCTCCCGGTCAGGTTAAGTTCGATCGTGTTGTCCGGCAGGCCTTGTTCACCTCGCAGGTAGGCAATCTCGCCAGAAAGCTTGGTGCCAACCGCACGGTTGGTGTTCTTGACCCGGTACGACAACGAAATGGGCAGTTGATCGTTCACCGCCTCGCGAGCGTCCTGAAGAAAGGAATCGTCCAGCCGGCGTCCCCACGGCGGGTCATTACGGTCCCACGTGTTGTAACGGGGCTGCGAATCTTCGTCCCGGGAAACCTTGACCAACAAGCGGCTCAGGTTCACGAGGTTCGCCTTCGGATGATCTGGCACGTGCCGTTGCCGGAGAAACTCAACGCGGCCGACCAGATCATTAAAGGTGGCAATCCCAAGGTAAGCCATCATTTCCCTGACTTCCTGAGCGACCCCGTTAAAAAAATTTACGATGTATTCGGGTTTCCCTTTGAACTTTGCCCGGAGCCGCTCGTCCTGGGTCGCCACCCCGACCGGGCAAGTGTTAAGGTGGCATTGCCGCACGTAGACGCACCCGGCCGCTATCAGGGCCGTGGTGCCGAAATTAAATTCCTCGGCTCCCAGCAAAGCGGCGTGGACGATGTCGAGCCCGGTTTTCATCCCGCCGTCCGCGCGTAAGGTGACGCGGTTGCGAAGTCCGTTCAACACCAGGACCTGGTGCGCTTCCGTGACGCCCAGTTCCCAGGCGCTGCCGGCATTCTTAATTGAACTGAGTGGGGATGCACCGGTGCCGCCGTCGTGCCCGCTGATCAGGATAATGTCGGCATGCGCTTTGGCGACCCCGGCGGCCACCGTGCCGACCCCGGCTTCGGCCACCAGTTTTACACAGACCTTGGCCCGCGGATTGACCTGCTTCAGGTCGTAGATCAACTGGGCCAGGTCTTCGATGCTGTAAATGTCATGGTGGGGCGGGGGCGAAATCAACGTAACACCCGGCGTGCTCTTCCGGAGCCGCGCGATGAGTTCGGTCACCTTATGGCCGGGGAGCTGTCCGCCTTCCCCGGGTTTCGCGCCCTGCGCCATTTTGATTTCGATTTCCTTCGCCGTCGCCAGGTAAGCGGCCGTGACCCCGAAACGCCCCTGGGCAACCTGCTTGATCGCGCTGTTCGGCCAGTCGCCGTTTGGCCGCCGGTGAAACCGGATCGGATCTTCACCGCCTTCGCCCGAGTTCGACTTGCCGCCGATCTTGTTCATGGCGATCGCCAGGCATTCGTGCGCTTCCGGGCTCAGCGCCCCGAGGGACATTCCTGCCGTGGTGAAACGCCGGCGGATTTCTTCCACCGGTTCAACCTCTTCCAAAGGAATCGGGGTCTGCTCATGCCGGTGAATTTCCAGCAGGTCGCGCAGGGCGGTGGGCCGCACCGCTTTCACCGCATCGACGTACGCTTTGTAATCTTCTACTTTGTTCGATTTAACAAAGGTGTGAAAGTTTTTTATCACCGGCGGCGTCACTGCATGCATTTCACCCTGGCGCCGGAACCGGTAGTAACCGGGGTCAGCCAAGCTCGGCACCTTGATCTCTTCAGGCATCGCATTGGCAAACCCCAGGGAATGACGCGTCAACGTTTCCGCCGCGACCTCCCGCAGGCCGATGCCCTCGATCTTTGACGGCGTGCCCGCAAAACACTTGTCGATCAGTTCCGTGCTCAACCCGATCGCCTCGAAAATCTGTGCGCCCAGGTAACTTCCGATGACGGAAATGCCCATCTTGGACATGATTTTGAGCAGCCCCTTTTCGACTGCTCCCTTGTAGTTCCGAACCCCTTGCTCGTAAGCAAGAGCGAGTTTCGGATCTTTCTCAACGAGTTCGTGGATCGTTTCGTAAGCCAAGGTTGGGCAGACCGCACTCGCACCGTAGCTGATCAGGCAAGCAATCTGATGCACGTCGCGAGCCTCCCCGGTAGCCGCAATCACGCTGCAACGCATCCGTTTGCCGACCCGCGTCAAATGGTGGTGCACGGCGCCCACCGCGAGCAGCATTGGAATGGCGGCATGCGCGTGGTCTACGCCTTCGTCCGAAAGAATAAGCAGGCTGGCGGAGCCGTCCACGGCACGTTCAGCTTGCGCGCACAAGGCATTAACCGCCGTTTCCAGCGCTCCTTCACCGTCCGCCACCGGCCACAAGACAGATAAGGTAACCGCTTTGTGGTGCCCGTCATCCATGGCGGTAAGGGCTTCGAGTTCCTGCGGCAACAGAACCGGGGATTCCGAATGAACCAGCCTGGCGTGTTCCGGGGTTTCCCCGAACAGGTTCCGCCGCCAACCCATCAGGGTGGCCAGGGACATCACCAGTTTTTCCCGGATCGGATCGATCGGCGGGTTGGTGACCTGGGCAAAAAGCTGTTTGAAATAGGTGTAAAGCAACCGCGGTTGGAGCGAGAGCACCGCGAGCGGCGTGTCGTCGCCCATGGAACCAACCGGCTCCTGACCGTCCCGCAGCATCGGTTTAAGGACGAGGTCCAATTCTTCCGTGGAGTAACCGAACGCGATCTGGCGTTGGGTCAAACCGAGCACATCGACGTCTGCCGCCGGCGAAGGCAATTCGGGCCCGGCCAGTTTCTGCAGACGCAGCAGGTTTTGGTTGACCCAGTCGAGGTAAGGCTGCCGGGTGGAGAGCCGGCGTTTAATCTGTCCGTCCCGCAGCAACGTGCCGGCGCGCGTGTCAACCGCGATCATTTCGCCCGGAGCCAGCCGGCCTTTCTCCACCACCTTGGAGTCGTCAATCTCGGTGCAGCCAACCTCTGATCCCAGCGTGAAGATGCCGTCCTCGGAAAGTTTGTAGCGGGCTGGTCGCAGGCCATTGCGGTCCAGGCAGGCAGCTACGACGACGCCGTTGCTGAACACCAACCCGGCCGGACCATCCCACGGTTCATTGAAACAACGGTGGTACTCGTAGTACGCCTTCACTTCAGGCGTCATGGCCTCGTCGGTCCGCCAGGCGGGCGGCACCAGCATCGTCATGGCATGGAGTAAATCCCGACCGGACATGGTCAGTACTTCCAACGCGTTGTCGAGGCTGGCCGAATCCGAACCCCCTGGCTGAATGATGGGCTTTAAGAGGTCAATGTCGCTGCCCCAGAAATCCGCCTGCAATTCAGCTTCCCGGGCCCGCATCCAATTGCGGTTACCGCGGATGGTATTGATCTCCCCGTTGTGGGCCAGGGTGCGGAACGGCTGGCTTAACGGCCAGGTCGGAAAAGTGTTCGTGCTGAAACGCTCGTGGTAGACGCAGATGGCCGTTTCGTACTCCGGATCGCTCAGGTCGCGGTAAAACTTCTCGAGCGAATGGGACGTCATCAGGCCTTTGTACACGATGATGCGGTGAGAAAGGGACGAGACGTAAAAGTTGCGGATGTGGTCCAGTTGGGCCCGTTTCTCGATCTCGTTCCGGGCGAGAAACAGGCGACGTTCATACTCGTCTTCGTTCATCCCGGCAGGCCGCCCGATGAGGACCTGTTCGATCCTCGGCATGGTCATCTGGGCTTTTTCACCCAGTACAAAGATGTTCAACGGCACTTCGCGCCACCCGAAGAGGAACAGGTCCCGATGAACGAGCACCTCTTCGACGATGGCCTTGGCCCGGGCCTGGGCGTACGCGTTGTCGTGCGGCAGAAAAATGAAGCCGACGCCCAGGTCGGCGTCGTTGTAGAGCGGTTGGCCGAGCCGCGCCAGTTCCCGGCGGAAAAGCTTGTGCGGAATTTGCGTCAGAACGCCCGAGCCATCCCCGGTCTTGGCGTCAGCGTCCATCGCCCCGCGGTGGGCCATGTTGCAAACCGACGTGAGCCCGAGCCGCAAAACCCGGTTGGAGCGTTGCCCGTCGATGGCGGCCACGAAGCCGACTCCGCAAGAATCGTGTTCTTCGCCGGGCTCGTACAATCCAATCGGGCGATTCACCAACGTTTGCGTGATTGCGTCGTTCATGCGGGAGTGGGGTGAGATTACGAATTAAAATGCCCGGTTCAAGACTGAAACTCCGTCAGGAAAGCCTCGTTTTGTCTAGAACACGCGGCAGAGCGAAAAACTTCTGCTAACTTGAGGCTTCCTGAAACAGGAACGTGCTCCTATTCTGGTTGCGTTCTTCTTCCCGAACTTTTTACACTGCCATGAGAGTTTTAGATGAGCAAGAAAAGGCCATCGTGCGGCACCTTATTCGTGACCCGCGTGAATCGGACAATGGGATTGGCGAGCGTTCCGGCGTAAATGTTCGCACGGTAAGTCGAAAACGGCAGCGCTTGGAGCAGGAAGGCGTCTTGGCTTACTTCACGCACCTGGACCTTTCCCAGGCGGGCGCTCAACAATTCAACGCACGCCACCTGTACGTGATCAAGTTCCGCATCGGCATCACGTACCGTCAACTGCTCGACGAGATCCGGCAGGAACCAAAAAACGCCACCGTGTTCACCGAGCGGATTTTTGAAAGTCACATTGCGGAGATGGATGGCAAAGTGGCGCTGCTGCTTTTCGTCGACGGCCACAACGACGTGGACATCGTCCAACGGACCCATGAGGAGCTCCTGCCCAACCTGATCCGGAATCACGGGCCGGATTGCATCGAAACGGTGTCGACCATGCGCCTCCTGGCCCCGGTGCGGGTGATGCGGAATTACCTGCCGGCAGTCAATATGCGCGCCGGTTACCTGCTGCCGGATTGGCCGGACGAAGCGTTGTACGTGGGTGAGTGAGGGGAAAAAAAGGTATCGGAGTCTCGGCGTGTGGGGGTGCCGGCGTGAAGGAAGGAAAGCAGATCCGGAAGGCAACCGGTTGATTCTGCATCAACGTAAAGACGGTTCCTGCGGTTAAAAGGCGGGCGAGGGCAATCCGGCCCGACATGCAAGGCACTGTAGCAAAGGCCAAAAATCCTTCCCGGAACGACGGGGTTCTTGTCGTGGCCGGTGGGACTGCCGCCCTTGGCGAGCCCGCGTCGCACCGTCCCCGGTAGGGGCGCTTGTCCTCAAGCGCCCAGGGATAGCGGCCCGTCTCACCGCCGGGTTGCCAAAGGACGGCTGACGCTATACTGGAGCTCGAGCGGGGGACACGCGACCCTGCCAACCCACCTGGACGCATTTCGGAACGCACTTTTGAGAGACGGTATATGACGGCAACGAACCAACGCTTTCCTCATTGGTACAATGGTTACCATTCATGCAACTGGTACAATTGCCTCACGTCGCCACCGCTTCAGTCCGCGGGTAGCTGCCCAGCACTTTGACGAACGTGCAGTGGCGCTGCAATTCCTCAAGGGCCCTTTCCACCGGTTCGTCCTCGCCGTGCCCTTCGATGTCGACGAAAAAGAAGTATTCCCAGTTTTTCCGTTTGGAAGGGCGGCTCTCGATCTTGCTCATGCTCAGCTTCAAACGGTTGAATGGTTCCAGGGCCGAGTAAAGGGCGCCGGCGTGGTCCTGCACGCAAAACATGAGTGACGTTTTGTCGTTCCCGGTTTTGGGGCATGTGGTGTGCGAGATCACCAGAAAACGGGTCGTGTTGTTCGGGCTGTCCTGGACGGCAGCTTCAAGGACCTTGAGCCCGTAGGTCTCCGCGGCCATGGTGCCGGCCAATGCTGCACTGCCGGGTTCCTGCGCCGCAATCTCGGCTGCGCGCGTTGTGCTTGACACTTCAACCAGTTCAGCGTCGTGCGCATGTTTCTGGAGCCAGCGCCGGCATTGGCCGAAGACCTGCGGGTGAGAGTAGATTTTGCAAATTTTTTCGCGGGGCGAATTTGAAAGCAGGTTGTTCTCGATGCGCAAGAGAATCTGGGCGCAGATCTTCAGTTCGGAATCCATGAACACGTCCAGGGTGTGGTTCACGGCACCTTCCACGGAATTCTCGATCGGCACGACTCCGTAATCGGCATGGAGCCGGTTAACCTGCTCAAACACGTCGCTGATGTTCGCCTGCGGGTCGTAACGCACCGAAGCGCCGAATTTGGAGCGGGCTGCCTGATGCGTCCAGGTCGCCTCCGGCCCGAGGTAAGCAATCAAGAGGTCTTTTTCCAGGGCCAGGGAGGCTGACATGATCTCCCGGTAAATGGCGCGCACGGAATGGGCCGGAAGCCGTCCCCGGCTCTTTTCGACCAATCCCTGGAGCAGACTCTCCTCCCGTTCGGGCGCATAGATGGACAGGCCCGCCTCTTTTTTGATCAGCCCCACGTCATGCACCAGGTCAGCGCGCGCGTTCAGCAACCGGATCAGCTCCGTGTCAATTTCGTCAATCTGTTGCCGGATCTTTTCCAGCTTCGGTTCTTCCATCGCTCGTGTCCTCCGTGGGGTCCGGCATGGGTCTTGGCGACGCCACGATTTCCGGTTCAACATCCTCGACTCGGGCCGTTGGCGCCTCTGCGGGCGTGCCTTCGTCCCTGAGCGGGGCGGAAGGCAGGGGCACGTGCCGCAGTTCGGTGGCGTTCGGCAATTCATCCAACGTCCGGAGCCCGAAATGTTCCATAAAATGTTCGGTGGTCTCGTAAAGCAAGGGACGGCCGGGGACCTCGGCCCGACCCCCAATCCTGACCAACCCCGTTTCCAGCAGCTTTTGCATAACCCCTTCCACGGCTACGCCGCGGATCGCTTCAATGTCGGCGCGAGTGATGGGCTGACGGTACGCAACGATTGCCAGGGTCTCCAGGGCGGGAGCACTCAGCCGGGTCGGGCGAAGCTCTGGGAAAAGCTGCCGGACCCATGCTTGAAAACCGGGACGGGAGGCGAGTTGCCAGCCGCTGGCTTGTTCCTGCAATTGAAAGGCGCGCCCAAGGTCGTTGTACTCGCGGGCCAATGTTTCGAGGGCAGCTCGAACCTCCGCTTCTTTCGCTTCACCGGCTTCCGGAGAAGGATTGTCTCCGTCGAGGTAGTCTGCACCTGCCTTTAACACCTGCACGATCTCATTCGGCGACAACGGCTTCGGGGAGCTGAACATCAACGCTTCCACAATGGCTTTAAGCGAAACCATGCTCGCGAGGACGATGACCTGGAATTGGCGAATCGCAAAGGGGCAATGTTAGGCTTGCTGAACCGGAGGGACGCCCGCGAAAGGTCGCCCAGGGAACACGCGACCCTGCCGGGGGGAGGGTCCGAAACGGGCGCGGCCCACCGACATGCCACAAATCAAAGCACCAAAGAATGCCACGAATGAACGGCAGGGTAGTTTCCTGCTTCCATTCTTCCATTCTCTGGTCCTTTGTTTTTTTCATTCGTGGCATTTTCCCGTTACCCCGTCACCCTCCTCCACCGCCGCCCGGGTGATCACGATTTCGTCGAACGTCCCCCGCTGGGTGACGCGCAGCTGTTTCAGCCGGATTAGCTCCAGCAGCGCCAAAAACGTGACCACAATTTCGGTGCGGCTCGCGACGGAGGCGAACAGATCGGAAAACCGCAAGGTGCGGGTGTCATGGACGAGGATGAGAATGGCCTCGATCTTATCCGAGACGGTAAAGTTCTCTTCGAAAATTTCCCGCAGGTTTTCCCGTTTGCCCTCCAGCCGGCGCAAGACTTTCTGGAACGCGTTAATCAGGTCGAAAATACTGACCTCCTGTTTTAGCAGAACGTCCGGCGCCCCCAGGTCAGGTTTCTCCGGAACGCGTGGCAGGATGTTTTCCTGTTCCTGTTCCCGGTGGTGAAGGGCAGCCGCCGCATCCTTGAATTTCTTGTATTCGACCAGTTGTCGGATCAGGTTCCAGCGCGGATCTTCCTCTTCGGTTTCCTCATCGGGCGGCTGCTGATGGACGGGCAACAGGCTGCGGCTTTTGAGGTAGATGAGGTTGGCCGCCATCACGAGAAATTCGCCGGCGAGCTGGAGGTCCAGAAGCCGGAAAGTGTCCAGGTATTCGAGGTATTGCCGGGTGATCCGCTCGATGGAGACGGCATAGATGTCAACCTCCTCCTTTTTGACCAGGTAAAGCAGGAGGTCAAGCGGCCCTTCAAAAACTTCCAACTGAACTTTGTGATCGCCCTGCATGGGGGATGGGTTAAAGGGTAGTGACCGGCTCCCGTGAGACAACGTGTTAATCGGTCAACAACAAAGCGTTGGCGACGGAGTAGTTTTGGGAATGGCTTAAGCTGATAAGGACCGTGTGCACCCCGAGGCGCTTGGCCAAGTCGGCCGCGCCGGCGTGCAGCACCACGAACGGCTCTCCGCTCGCCTTGCGCCGGATCTCGATGTCGCGCCAGCTGACCGGCCCGGCAAACCCGGTCCCGAATGCCTTGGCAACGGCTTCCTTGGCGGCGAACCGCGCTGCGAGATGAGGGCCGGGATCCTGCATGGACTGGCAGTAGGCGGCCTCGGCCGGATGGAAAATGCGTTCCAAAAACCGACTGCCGTGGCGTTCAACGGCGGCCGCGACCCGGCCATTTTCCACCACGTCAATTCCTATGCCGAGAACCGTCACGCCGGGGTGATGAGCTGAATCATCTCGCGAACGGCCTGTTCCATTCCGACGAAGAGGCTCCGGCACACAATGGAGTGGCCGATGTTAAACTCGTGCCAGTAAGGAATGCCGGCCAGCGCGCGGACGTTCTCGTAATTCAAACCATGGCCGGCGTTCACCGTAAGGCCTTGCTCGGTGGCATGGCGGGCGGCGGCGGTAAGACGCTCCACTTCATCGGCCCGGAAGTCGATCGGCACGTTCGCAAAGCGCCCCGTGTGAAGTTCAACCGCGTCGGCGCCCAGGGCCCGCGCGGCATCGATCTGTTCGGCTGCCGGTTCGATGAACATGCTCACGCGGATGCCGGCGGCCTGCAATCGCTCCACGGTGCGACGCAGGAGCTTGTGGTTACGGACCACGTCGAGGCCGCCTTCCGTGGTGACCTCCCGACGGTTTTCCGGGACCAGGCAGGCGTCGTCCGGGAGCACCTGCAAAGCGGTTTCCAGGATTTCCGGCTCATTGCCCATTTCCAGGTTTAGCTTGGTGATCACGCTGTTCCGCAGTTTGAACACGTCCCGGTCCTGGATGTGCCGACGGTCCGCCCGGAGGTGCACGGTGATGCCGAGGGCGCCGGCCCGTTCGCAGGCCGACGCGGCCGACAGCACGTCCGGCTCAGCATTCGGAGCGTCGATCATGTCCACGTACCGCGCCTGCCGCAACGTGGCCACGTGGTCGAGGTTGACGCCGAGTCTTACCCCCCGGGGGGGTATCACCCGCAGTTTTTGCGGCTGCGTTGTCTGGCGATGGCGTTTCACCGTCTTGTGCTGGCGGCGTGCCGCTTTAATGGCGGAAATGGCGGACACCCGTAAAGACCATGGCCATGTCGCGCGCCGCAGCCGCCGCGATCACCTCATCGTCTCGAACGGAGCCGCCCGGTTGAATAACGGCGGTAGCCCCGGCGTCCGCAGCGGCGAGCAAGCCGTCCGGAAAAGGAAAAAAAGCGTCGCTGGCCAAGGCGCTTCCCTTGAGCGAAAGGCCGGCTTCCTCGGCTTTCCAAATCGCGATGCGGGAAGCATCAACCCGGCTCATCTGGCCGGCACCGATGCCCAGCGTGCGGTCTTTCCCGGCGAACACGATCGCATTGGATTTAACGTGTTTGACCACCCGCCACCCGAATGCCATGGCTTCGATTTCATCGGCCGTTGGTTGACGCTCCGACACTACTTTCCGGTCCGGCTCCGGTGTGCCCGCCCGGTCCCGGTCCTGCACCAGCACGCCCGCCAGGACGGAACGCAGGTCGGGTTGCTTTCTGGTTGATTCATCCCGTTCCAGCATCCGGATCAGCCGCAGGTTTTTTTTCTTCTGCAAAAGGCCGCGTGCCTCGTTGTCGTACTCCGGCGCAATAATCACCTCGCTGAAGATTTCCGCAATTGCCCGGGCCAACGGTTCGGTTACGGGCCGGTTGCAGACGATGATCCCGCCGAAGGGCGCCTGCTTGTCGGTCGCAAAGGCCTTTACCCACGCCTCCCGCAGATCAGGGTCGGAACCGACGCCGCACGGGTTGGTGTGCTTCAAAATGGCGACAGTCGGCTCGGGAAAGTCGTCGATCAAATTGGCGGCGGCATTGATGTCGATGATGTTGTTGAACGAGAGTTCCTTGCCATGGAACTTCTGGAAGTAATCGTGAAAATGCCCGTAGAGCGATGCGCTCTGGTGAGGATTTTCGCCGTAGCGCAGCCGGCCTTCCAACGGCAAGGAAATAAGAAACGAGCCGCCGGTCTGCTGCTCGCGGTTAAGGTAATCAGAGATGGCTTCGTCGTAGCGGGACGTGGTCAGGAAAGCCTTGATGGCGAGCTGTTCCCGCAGCTTCAAGGTTGTCGCGCCGTCATGCATTTCCATCTGTTTGAGGACCGGGTCGTAGTCGCGGGGATCCGTTACCACCGTGACGTGCTGATAATTCTTGGCTGCACTCCGAAGCATCGACGGGCCGCCGATGTCGATTTTCTCGAGCGCTTCGTCCCGGGTGATGCCGGGCCGCTCGACGGTGGCTTGAAACGGGTAAAGGTTGACTACCACCAAATCGATCGGCCGGATGCCGTTGGCCTCCGCTTCACGCTGATGTTCAGGGTTGTCGCGCAAAAACAGGAGGCCGCCGTGGACCATCGGGTGGAGCGTTTTGACCCGTCCGCTCAGCATCTCGGGAAACCCGGTGAACTTTTCCACTTCGACGTGCGGGATGCCTTCCGCCTCCAACAATGCCGCCGTCCCCCCCGTTGTGATGATTTCCACGCCCAATGCATGTAAACCGTGCGCGAACGGCGCCACACCGGTTTTGTCAAAAACGGAGACCAGAGCGCGTTGGATCTTCATGCCGACCGGTAGCTTAACAGAAGAGGAAAGGGAGTCTAGCGGGGGAAAAGAAGGTGTCGGGGTATTGGAGTGACGGGGTATCGGAGTGGACGAAGGGATTGGAGTAACGGAGTGGAAGCAAAGGCGGGCCGCTTAGGCGAAAGCCGCCGCAAGTGGGGTTGGGCAGACGACCTGCCTCTATTTCTTGATTCTTTGATTCATGGCACGTTTTCTTTCATGGCATTTACCCCGACACTCCGTTACCCCGATACTCCGTTACCTTCTTCCTCGTGTTTGCCATTCAGACTTCAGGATTAACCCGTTCCTTCGGCAACCGCCTGGCGGTTGACCGGCTTGATCTCGAGATTCCACAAGGTTCCATTTTCGGGTTCCTCGGCCCGAACGGTGCCGGTAAAACCACCACGATCCGTCTCCTGGCCGGGCTGATCGCCCCGACCTCGGGAGAAGTGGCCGTGCTCGGGCGGTCGGTGACAGGGCAAGCCGATTTCGTGCGGCGTTCCGTCGGTTTGCTGACCGAAACCCCCGGCCTTTACGATCGGCTGACGCCGACCGAGAACTTGCGGTACTTCGGCCAGCTGCACGGGCTGCCAGGCCGCTGCGCAGCCCTCCGGGTGGAGGCTTTGTTGCGGGATTTTGGATTGTGGGAGCATCGCGGGCGCCGTTGCGCCACGCTCTCGAAAGGGTTGCGGCAGAAAGTGGCCATTGCCCGGGCATTGTTGCATGACCCGGAAGTCCTGTTTTTTGATGAGCCGACGTCGGGCTTGGATCCGGAGGCGGCCCGCACGGTGCGTGAACTGGTGAAATCATTGCGGGCGCGCCAAAAAACGGTTTTTCTGACCACCCACAACCTTGGAGAAGCTGAGGAGTTGTGCGATCAACTTGGGGTCTTTAACCGTCGGCTGCTGGCTGTGGGTGCCCTGGATGAGCTCCGACGCAAGCAACCGGGATGCACCGTGCGAATCACCCTGGCCCAGGCGGCGGCTACCTGGGCCGATGTTCCGGTGCTGGCGGGCTTTCGGCTGACGCAAGGTGTTTCGGACGGTGAGACCTTGGTGGTGAACGTGACGGATCCGGTGCGGGACAACCCGGTCCTTTTGCGGCAAATGGTGCAGGCGGGGGCGCCGGTCGTAAGCGTGGAGGTGCTGCAGCCGTCGCTCGAGGAGCTCTACTTAAGGCTGGTGCGGCCGACGGACGTCAGCCCGGGCCCGGTCATCGCCGCATGAAATCGATGCGGTTAGTCTTCTACGTTGCCGCCAAGGAAATCCGCGAAGTCTTCCGTGATGCCAGGCTGCGAACGCTGCTTTTCCTGATGCCGGGTTGTGTGCTGGTCCTGATCGGGAGCGTTGTAGGGATCGCCGGCGGCCGGGGTGGATCAGGGGCGATTTCGCAACGGGCGCTGGGTGCGTTTCGATCGGTGCATCCGGACCTGGGGCGGCTCGGTCCGACGCTCGCGCTTCAGGGAACCCTGGCCCAGGGCCTTTCTTTTTACCTGTTTCTCTTTCCGTTTGCCTTTGCGACACAGATTGCCGCGTACAGCGTGGTGGGTGAAAAAGTGCACCGGACGCTGGAACCGTTGCTGGCCACCCCCGTAAAGGCGTGGCAGCTCTTGCTGGGAAAAATGTTGGCTGCATGCTTTCCGGCGCTCTTAGTCACCTGGGCCGCAGCCGCCATCTACGCCGGAACACTCTGGCAGTTGACGCGCTCGCTGCCATTGCTCAGGGTCGTTTTTTCCCCGGCCTTTCTCCTGGCCTTGGGGGCGGGCGTGCCTTGTCAGTGCCTGATGGCCGTGTCGGCCGCGGTTTGGGCATCGTCTCGGACGAATGACCCCAGGGCTGCCACCCAGATGGCGGCTGTCCTCATGTTGCCTGTGATGGGCCTGCTCTTTGTGGGGGCGGCCGTCGGCGTGGTCCAATTCGGATTGGCCTTGGCCTTTGCCGTCGTTTTTGTGTCGGCGTTGCTCGCCGGTTTCGGGGTTTGGATCGCTCTGATCGGCTTTCAGCGCGAAAAGATCCTGACCCAGTGGAAATAAAGATTTTCGCCTCCGTCACGCCGGCACGTTCTTCCACCTGTTTCAGGGGCTAGTCGGGATCAGCGGTCGGGGCCAACGGGGCATTTTGGACGCTGTTGAGCAATTCTTCAAAATCAGCCTTGAATTTCCGGCGGGCGTTTTCCTCCAGGTAGAGCATGTGTCCGCTTTCGTAAAACGCGAAACGCAGATTGCCCTGGATGGCTGGGTCGAGGTTCATCCCATGCAGGACGTACTCGGCCGCGGCGTAGGGCGTGGCCAGGTCGTAATAGCCGCAGCAGACCAGCACCTTAAGGTAACGGTTCTTGCTCATGGCTTTCTTCAGGTCGTTGGCAACATCAAGGTACCGGTCGACGCTGAACAACCAGGGGGAGACGTCGGCCCCCGTTTCGTAGGGCAGGTCCGTGTCGTACTTCAGTTCGCGCCGGAGGTACTGGTAAAAACCGCTGGTGAACGGCCCGTTCACGGCTTCATCCGCCGGATCAAACTCCGGGCGGTTTTGGCCGGGGTTCGGGCGAATGCCGGTGTACCGGCTGTCCAGCCGGCCCACCACCCGGTTTTTGGCCATGAGCAGGTCGACCACAAACGCTTCATCCGTTTCCCGGAGCGATTTACGCCCGAGTTCAGGCGCTTCCAGCCCGGTCAACTGCGCCAATTTTGCCGCGGTCCGGTCGCGGTCGGCAGGGGGCAACGCGTCGCCCTGGTGAAGCGCCAGCGTGTAATCGTTTGCGGCAAAGCGTTCCGTTTCGGCAAGCAAATCCTTGATCGGCTTTTGTTGGAATTCGGGACTCAACCTGTGGTGGTACCAGGCAGTCGCGGCGTACGTGGGTAGGAACAAGGGGTAAGGCACGTCGTTGCCGGCCGAAAAGTCCAACGCTTGGAAATTCAAAGCCGTGCTGATCAGCACAATGCCGTTCAGGTAAAGCCCATAACGGTCTTGCAGGTAATTGCTGAGTCCGGCGGCACGCGTGGTGCCATAGCTTTCGCCGGCAATCAGCTTGGGCGAGGTCCAACGGTCATAATGGGTGATCCACTGGCGAATGAAGTCGCCTACGTTTTGCACATCTTCGCGGTAACCGTGGAATTGGCGAGGGTTTTCGCCCGGGGCCGGCCGGCTGTATCCGGTTGACACCGGATCGATGAAAACCAGGTCCGTGCGGTCCAGCCAGGTTGACTCATTTTCGACGAGCTTGGCGGGGGCGGGAAGCGCTTCTCCTCGCGGCGACAGGAGGACCCGCTTTGGCCCGAAGGCGCCCATGTGCAGCCACACAGAGGCTGAGCCGGGGCCGCCGTTGAAGGCGAACGTCACAGGCCGCGTGGCCGGATCCGAACCATCGTCCGCCAGGTACGCCACAAAAAACACCTGCGCTTTCGGTTTACCTTTGGCAGGATCCACCTCGGCCTGACCTTTTTCCTTCGGCTCACTGGCGGGGGTCGAAGGCGCTGGAGGACCAGCCGCCGATTCGTCCTCCAGCCGCGGCTCCGGACCGTGGTCCCGCAAGAGCAGGTAGCCGGTAACGGCTTTGTAACGCAGGATCTTGCCGTTCGGCAGGCCAATCTGGTGTTCGGTCACGACCGGCGGCGCCGTCTGAAATTCCTCTTTTTTTTCGGTAGGCCCACTTTCCTTAGCCGTTGAGGGTGTGGGTGAAGCGCTGGGCAGGACCTTCGGGCTCTGCGGTTCCTGCGCGCCGAGAAAGGGACTGAACACGGTTAACAGAACAAAGGTCGCGGCGGCCGAACGGCAGAAGTGTTGCATAATGGTGCGTTTAACAGACCGATAAACAAGCCAAAAGTAAACGCTCCGGAAGAAGGTGAGGGCCTTGGTAGGATCGGCCGTCCCTTGCCGGCCGGGTACCGGCGTGAATGAAGGCGCCGGTGTCCGGTAAGGGTGCTTGTCCCCAGGCGCTCTCCTTCAGCGCTTAGGGATTGGTGGCGGCCGGCCACTCCGAAGTGGACAACCGGCGGGGTGGCCGGTACTGGTTCTGCCTCATGGGTGACCCAGCCGAGGACCTGCCCTCCGCCCCGAGGTGGGCGCGCCTTGAACTGGTGACCGAGGGAGCCGCCCATTTCTGCGCCGATGGCTCGGTGCTCGGTTCGCAAGGGAACCTGCCAGAAACGCTGACGCAACATTGGACCGACCTTGAACCGCGCCATTTGCTGCTTGGACGTGAAAATGGGTTCTGGTTTGCCTTCACGCCGGTGACCGTGGCACGTCCGTTCTCGTTGGATGGTGCGCCCTTGCTGCCCGGCGACCGGCGCTGGCTCGACCGGGTGCGCCACCACCTTGCGCTGGACGACCTGCGGATCGGGCTGCGGCTGCACCCTGCCGAGGGCGGTTGGTTTGCCCGGGTTCGCGGCCGGCGAGGGCAGGGGTGAAAGGGGGTTCAAGGAAATATGCTACGGTCTGGCTGAGTTAAGACGCGATGGGCAGAATGAGGCGCGATGTCTGGGCACCTAAGGTGCGCGACGAGTGCGTCAACGAAAACGCGCACCTTTAGGGAGAGGCTGCGGTGGCTGGGATAAAGTGCGTGCGCGTCCAGCGCGGGTCCCTCGTAGTCGGGTAGCACACGGATCAGGGTTCCATCCGCAACCGCGTCGGCAGCGTAAAAATCCGGGAGTAGGCCGATGGCGGCGCCGCCGGTTAGCACCGCTCTGGCGACGGTCGGCTCGGGTATCACAATACCGGGCGCTACAGCGACCTGCTGCGCCAGGCCGGCGGAGGTGCGAGATTTCCAGGTCGAGCGCTGATCGGTCAGCGTGATCAATTTATGCTTCTGAAGATCGTCGACTTTCTCCGGGCTGCCGTGCGCCTGCCGATACTCCGGGCTGGCGCAAACCCAGAGTGCGAAAGTGGTGATTCGCCGTCGGATCAATTCGGAGTCAGGCAGCGGACCGATGCGAATCGCGACGTCGATCTCGTCAGTGGACACGTCGATGGGGCGGTTATCGAGGGTGAGGACGACTCGCACGTCTGGATAGCGCTTGATGAATTGCGGCAGCATCGTCGCGAATCCGTTGCGCATGACGCTTTAGCAGCAGCCGAGCGAGAACCCAAAAGGAAATTTGAATGATTGACCGACCCATCATCGCGCTCGTGCGCCCCGGCCTCAAGGCCGACGAGCGCTCCCGGATTGAATCGTTCGGGGTCGCGTCAGTGCCGGTCGATCCCGCAGACGTGTCTGCCATGGGCGCGGCCTGCGCCGGAGCCGCCTGCGTCGTCTCCGCGCTGAACGGCCTTCGTGAAGTGATGGTTGACCGCCAAGGCGTGCTGCTCGACGCCGCGGCGCAAGTTGGGGTTCCGCGTTTCATCTCCTCCGATTTTTCGGCCGATTTCACCAAGACGATCCCCGGTCAGAACCGCAATTTCGATCTCCGGCGCGAGTTCATGGCGATGGCCGATCGGGCTTCGATCAACGTCACCTCGATCCTGAATGGCGCGTTCCTGGACATGCTGGGCCATGAGCTGCCGATTATCCAGCGGCGCATCCATCGCGTGCTCTATTGGAAGGACGCCGACCAGTTGCTCGATTTCACCACCAAGGGTCAGGTGCAAAACGCAGGGAGCTCCGCAAGTAGATGCGTGCATGTGACCGATCACCGGTTTGCTCTCCGGGCGCCACAAATGGCAGGGCCGAAAAAGAAGCTTCGATTACGGTGCCTGAACCACTCGTGGCATGCTTCGGCTTTTCCGTTCGTGGCATTTGCCGCACGCCAGCTCGTTCTTCCCTACGGCACGACCGCCCAGACCTCGACGGCTCGATTCTGTTCGGGGCGTTTGCTGTCAAGCAGTTCCGTGCTGCCCATGGCAACCGTGTGGATGACGTTGAGGACGGCGGCCCTTTGTTTAAGCACTTTACCGATGGTGTCCGCCCGCTCTTCCGAGAGGCGCAGGTTGGTATTGGCGTCACCGCCGCTGTCAGCATAACCGGCAACCACGATCACGAGGGTGGGATCGCTGAGTTTGTCTTTGACGTCCTTGGCGTTGAAAGCCCTCACGAGTTCGTCCGTCGCATTCCGGCCCAAGGTCGTCTTGCCGCGGTCGAACCGCACGATCTGCAGGCGTTCCATGGAATGCGCACCCTCCACCCGTTGCGCGAGCCGGTCCTTCTCCTGGGCGCTTAGCCGGGGCATGAGGCTGATCCGCTTCAGCACATCATTGCGGGTCGTATCAACCTGCTGGACCGACAAGCCGGGCGGTTTAACGACCACCGCCTCTTCCGAAGGTGAAACGGCCGGCGCGCCTCCCTCGGGTGAGTGGGAGGCGTCGGTAGTCTCGTTCACCGGCACCACGGGCGTGCCGCCGGCAGAGGGGGACGCCGCAGCCGTTGTTGCCTCGCCGGGTTTCACCAGTTCCGGCGGCAGCTTTGTGGTGTTGCCCTCGATCAAGGCAGGGCCGCGGGCCTCAACGTTTTCTGAAGGGGCGGCCATCGGCCCGTTCTGCGAGGGGGAAAGTTCCGGCTGCGCGCGTCGCTGCCACACAAAAAACAGGGTGAGGCCGACGACGCCAAACAGCAGGACCACAAGGCCAGGCAGCCACGGCCGGCTTTTGCGCGGCGGCTTGGCCATGGTGAGGGGCTGGCCGCATTCGGGGCAGCGCGCCTCACCTTCAAACCGGATTACTTCACCGGTGTAGGCAAGGCTACAGGCGGAACGGTTCAAACACTTGCCGTGCTGGACAGACATAACGGGGTTAAGCCGGACATGGTAGAAGAATAAATCGGACGCGTCCAACTCGAACGGCCCCGTGATCGTTCGGGCGTGGAGGCCGGTGCGTCCCTGGGTTAAATTGGCGGGTGCCGGCCAACCAGGAGAACTGTTTTGCAGAGATCCTTTGTGTACTTTGTGATCACGATGTCCAGTTCGTCGTCGCCGGAGGGGTGGCTGTCGTGCTGCACGGGATCGAACGCCTGACGTTGGACCTTGATGTAGCCGTGTCTCCGGACCGTGACAACCTGCGACGTTTCCTGGCAGCGTTGCGCCGGCTCGAGTTGGAGCCGCGGGCACCGGTTCCGGCCGAGTTCATTCTTTCTCCCCAGCGGCTGGAGCAGTTGGTACGGGAGAAAAATGCGTTTGTATTCACCTTTTGGAGCCCGCACGAACCATACAGGCAGGTGGACATGTTTCTGACTCGGGAAAATAGCTTCGACGACCTCGCGGCCGACGCCCAGCGCCTCTTCGTTCGGGGACATTCCGTCCGGGTTGCCTCGCGCAAAAAGCTGATCCAGATGAAGCAGCGCATCGAACCGATGCGGGAGAAAGACCTGTTCGACATCCGGGCGTTGACCGAAATCGAGGAAAACATTGACCGGCGCGACCAGGCAGAATCGGAAGGCGCCGGTTGAGGCGCCTGGCTGCTCGGGCCGAGGGTCGGTGCGTCGCACCGGTGACGGTTGGGCCGGTTTATGAAAACCTGGAAACTCCACGTTCTTGCGCTCCGCGGATGCTGGCGTTAGGAAAAAATGATGGCGACGCCCTGTCCGCGGTGTTCAACCGAAGTCCCGCGTTACGTCTGCCCGGAATGCGGCCTCGACCTCCAGATCCATGAAGAACTGCAGGCGCTGCGAGAAGCGTTGCGCCAGTCAAGCGTTGCCTCGGACCGGACGGCGGCGGCCGTGCCGGCATTGGCTCAGCAGCAACCGCGGGAAATAAGCCAACCGCCGCCCTTGCCGGCCGGGGCGCCTGCGAAACGGCGTCGGCGCCACCTGAGTGAGGCGGCGGTGGGTCAACGCTGGTTTTTGGCCTTGGGAGTGATCATCATCCTGTTCGGGGCCGGCTTCTTCCTGAAGTACGCATTCGACGAACGATGGATTGGTCCTTCCGTGCAGGTCACACTCGGGTTTGTCGCCGGGTTGGTCCTCTTGGCGGCGGGCGAAGCGTTGCGGCGCAAACAATGGGCAAGCGTGGAAAGCGGTTTGGCCGCACTTGGGCTGGGCCTGTTGTACTTGTCAGCTTACGCCGGGTCGCAGGTGTACGAGTTGCTGCCGGACTACATGACCCTATTGCTTGGGTTGGTGGTGGCGGCACTGGGAATCGCGATCGCCAATGCCTGGAACTCGCTGATGCTGGCCGCGCTCACCTTTATCGGCGGTTACCTGGCACCAATGCTGCTCGTGGCCGAGCGGTTCGGCCATTGGCTGTTCTTTCTCTATGTGGCGCTCTTGAATGTTGCCAGCCAGGTGCTGGCTTACCAACGCAGGTGGCGGCTGCTCTACCGTCTCGGCGCGGTTTTATCCTGGATTTGCCTGGCCATTTGGGCGTTCAACCATGACCAGCGGGAGCGGTTTGCGGAAACTTTTGCGTTCACGCAGTTGCTGTTTTTCCTCTACAGCGTGGCACCGTTCGCCCGCGCGTTGCTGCGGTCCAACGAGGATGAATTCCAGGGATTCTGGCTCAGCATGGTCACTGGCTTGCTGTGCGTTTGGAATTCCAGCTACCTGCTGGACTACCAGCGACTGCCCGTTACCCTGGTCACGGCAGCTTACGCCGTGGTGGCGTTCGCGCTGGCCCTCGCCTTCTGGCGGACGCAACGTCCCGGCCTGGCGGTGACCTGGCTGGTGGCGGAAGGGATGGTTTACCTCCTCACCACGTGGGCGGTGCTCCTTCCGGATCAATGGATCACAGTGTTCTGGGCGGGACAAACGGTCGCCCTCTACGCGGTGGCGGCGCAAAGCCGGGACCGGGCCTTGGTGATCGGGTCGTTCGTGGTGGCTTTGTTCGTCGCGTACCGGTTGATCTTCCTGGACACCGGCCTCTGGTCGCTCGTGAACGAAACCAATCCGGCGCCATTGTTCCACGGCTGGTTGAGCCGCTGGGCGGTGTCAGGCGTGGTCCTCGGAGGATTTGCCCTCATCATCGGCTGGGACCGGAGCCGCCGGGTGCCGTCCACCGAACGGCGGGTCTACCCGTGGTTCGAGGCCCTTTGGCTTACGACGGTATTCGCCGTTGCAAACCTTGAATTGGACCGGGCCACCCGCGAGTTTCTTCCGGGTGCGGCGGTTGCTTCTTTCTCTTTTTTGTGGGCGGTGTTCGCTGCTGCCGTGCTCGTGTACGGCCTTTGGGAGAAGCGGAAGGCGTACCGGATCGCCGCGATTCTCCTCCTGCTGATTACAACCGCCAAAGTTTTGGTGTTGGACACAGCCCAGGTGTCAACGCCCTACCGGATTTTGTCCTGCATCATCCTCGGGGTAATTCTAGTGGTGTTGTCCTCGCTTTATTACCGGTTCAGCGACCGGCTTTTGAAGAAGTAGGAAGAAATTGTATCAATGCGGCCGTTGGAAACCAGAGTTTTGTACCGGAGAGCCCGCGCTCACATGCCCAATTGATACAATTGTCAGCATTCATACAATTCATCCGATTTCTTCCCGCTCGAGGCGCTGCAACGCCGCTTCCAGGCTCGGCACGTCGCCAACGGAAAGGATTGCAACGTCTTTCCGGATCCGGCCGGTCAACCCGGCCAGTACTTTGCCGGGCCCGAGCTCGAGGAACAGGTCGCAGCCAACTTCGTCCAGGAGGTACCTGATGCTTTCGGCCCAACGAACCGAGCCGGTAACTTGCCGGGCCAGGGTTTCCCGAACCAGTTCCGGCGTGTTCGCCGGCTGCGCCGTCACGTTGGCCACCACCACGGCACCCGGCGTTTGCAAATCGACCGTGCTCAGTGCCCGCCGCAGCTCCTGTTCGGCGCGCGCCATCAGGCGGGAATGGAACGCACCGGCCACGTTCAGGAGCGTGGCCCGGCGGATTCCATATTCTTTGGCCAGGTGGATGGCTTCCGCCACCCTGGCCTGATCGCCCGACAGCACGATTTGGCCAGGTGCATTCAGGTTGGCGACGTCGACTCCCGCCCGCTCCGCCAAAGCCCGAACGTCACCTTCTTCACCGCCAACGCACGCGGCCATGGCGCCGGCAGTTTGGGCGCAGGCTTCCTCCATGGCACGGCTGCGCGTTGCCACCAGTTGCAGGCCGGTCTCGAAAGCGAACGTGCCAGCGGCGGCGTGCGCCGTGAACTCGCCCAGCGAAAGGCCGGCGCAGGCCGCCGGTTTCAGGTCGCCCAGGGCCTCCCGCAAAACCGCCAGGACCGCCAACCCATGGACGTACAGTGCAGGCTGGCATTGCACGGTCTTGGTGAGTTCCGCCAGCGGACCTTCAAAGCAAAGGTGACCGATCGATCGGCCCAGGCAGGCGTCCGCCGCAGAAAACAGGTTTGCCGCCGCGGCATGCCGCTCGGCGAGGTCCTTGCCCATGCCGACCTGCTGAGCCCCCTGTCCTGAAAATAGAAACGCGATCTTTCTAGCCATCGCACGATGTCGGGTGCCGGCCCGTTCTTTTCAATGCCGAAGTCTCACCGCCCATCGCTCTAACCCATGCCGATTCCGATTGCGCCAGAGCCACCCGACGCGGTATACCCGGCGTTCATGAAGCGTGGGTATTTCTTAACGGTAATTCTGGGCGCGGCGCTCGCAGCGACAAGCATGGCCCAAGACAGCATTAAAGTCGGTGAGTTTGGGTCCCTTACCGGCGACAACGCCAGTTTCGGCATTTCGCAAAACAACGGGGTGCAGTTGGCCGTCCAGGAAATCAATGATGCCGGTGGCGTTCTCGGCAAGAAACTGGCCGTGACCCTTGAAGACAACCAGACGAAACAAGGTGAGACGACGACGATCGTTCGAAAACTGATCTCGCAGGATCACGTGGTCGCCCTGATCGGTGAAGTAGCGTCTTCCAAGACCCTGGAAGCGGCTCCGATTGCCCAGGCCGCGAAAATCCCGCTGATTGCCACTGCCGCCACCAACCCGCGCGTGACCCAGACGGGGGATTACGTTTTCCGGGTCTGTTTCACCGACGATTTCCAGGCGGTCGTTATTGCGCGGTTTGTGCTGGAGAAGCTTCACAAAGCCAAGGTTGCCTTCATGACCGACGTCAAGCAGGACTACAGCGTCGGTTTAACCCAGATCGCCAAAACGTACCTGCAGAAGAACAACGCCCAGATTGTTCGCGAACAAAGTTACAGCTCCGGCGACAAGGATTTCCGCGCCCAATTGACCGACCTCAAATCGGTGAGCCCGGACGTGATCATCATTACGGGGTACTACCCGGAGGCTTCGTTGATCGCCAAGCAAGCGAGGCAGTTTGGCATCAAGGCCACGTTTGTCGGGGGCGACGGCTGGGATGGTTCTTCGCTGATCCCGGTGGGCGGCAAAGCCATCGAAGGGGCCTATTTTTCAAACCACTACTCGAACGAAGACAAATCGCCGGCCGTGCAGACGTTTGTGCAAAAATACAAGAGCAAATACAACGCCCCACCGGATGCCTTTGCCGCGCTCGGCTACGATGCCGTCGAGTTGCTGGCCGACGCGATCAAGCGGGCTGGAGGGACGGATTCCGCCAAGCTTCGGGACGCGATCGCGGAAACCAAAAACTTCCCGGGTGTATCCGGCAAGATCACGATCAACCCCGAACGTAACGCGACCAAGTCTGCGGTCATTCTCACCGTCAAAGATGGCGGGGTGCACTACGCGGAGACAATCGAACCGCCCACCAGCTAGAAACGCGGGCCCTGGCGGGTTCTTTTGTTTCCGGTCAACCAGCGGGCTGCCCTTCCGGGCAGCCCTCTTTTTTTGTCCTGCCTTGGCCTCTGCCGCGCGATCGGGTAAGGTCCGGCGCCATGAATTCCGCTTTCGCGTTGGCGCCGATTGTATGGTTCACCTTGGGCGGGCCGCTGTTCGGCCAGTTGAAAATTGGCGAGGTCGATCCTTTGACGGGCGGGGTATCGCAGTTCGGCGTTTCGTGTCACCACGGCATCGAACTGGCTCTTGGTCAGGTTAACGCCGCTGGCGGGGTCAATGGGCAAAATCTAGAGCTGATCTCGGAAGATAACCAGTCCAGGCCGGGGCAGAGCGCCACGGCCGTGCATAAGCTGATCACCCAGGATCATGTCCAGGCCATTTTGGGCGACGCCACCTCTTCCGCGACCTTGGAATCCGCACCCATTGCCCAACAGGCCAAAGTGCCCATGGTCACGCCGAGCGGCACGAACCCTCGGATTACGGAAGTTGGCAATGAAATTTTCCGCGTCTGTTTTCTCGATGAGTTTCAAGGGCGCGTCATGGCGCACTTTGCGCATGACAAGCTGAAGTTGGCGAAAATTGCCGTGCTCACGGACGTAAGGCAGGACTACAGCGTGGACCTGGCCCGGTTCTTTAAAGATGAATTCATCAAACTGGGCGGAAACATCGTTCGTGAGCAGAGTTATTCGACAGGGGATACAGATTTTCGCGCGCAGGTGACGGCCCTGCGGGCGGTGAAACCGGACGCGATTTACATCCCTGGTTATTACGCCGAAGTGGCCCTGGCCCTGAAACAGGCCCGCCAGTTTGGGTTGAACGTGCCGGTGCTGGGTTGCGACGGCTGGGCCAATCAGGCGCTGCTGTCGGTGGCCGGCAAAGCAGTCGAGAACACCTATTTCACCAATCATTTTTCTCCGGATGACCCTGCGCCGATCGTGCGCGCTTTTGTCGATGCCTACCAAAGCAAATTCGGTCAGCCGCCCGACACGTTCGCAGCGCTCGGCTACGACGCCGCTTTGATTGTCGTGGATGCCTTTCGGCGAGCTGGCAGCGAGCGGCCGGAAGGCTTGCGGGATGCCCTGGCCGCCACCACGCGCTATGCCGGGGTCACCGGCGAGATCACGTTCGACGCCCGACGCAACGCCTCCAAACCTGCCCTGGTGATCACGGTGAAGGACGGAAAATTCGAGGTCGCCGGCAAAGTGACGCCGTGAAGCGGGTAACAGGGTAAGGGCGTGGAAGAAGGTGGCGCGGCGCGCCAGGGAGGAGACGTCTCCGGTAGGGGAGCTTGTCCTCAAGCGCCCTCGGGTAGGGTTGGTGATCCCTAACCGACCCTCGGGGAGCGACCGCTCCCCCGTCGGCCTCCCCCGGGTATACCGTTTGCCAAGAGTCTGTTCCGAAAGGAGTCAAGGTGGGCCGGCGGGGTTGCGTTTCCCTATGCGACTTCCGGCAGGGCCGGCGGTCCCTGGCCAGGCGCGGATGGAGACGGTCCGCCCGGAGATCGGACGCCAACCCGGCACCTGCGTCCACGCCAACCCCCCGGTACCCCAACGCTTCTCGGCCGAAGCGAATTCCAGAGATTGCATCTAAAAAATGCGAACGCTCGCATTTATTGAAGCACGGCAAGATGCCGTGCAAGCAACCCAAGACCTGCACAAATCATTAGGACCTTTGTTGAAATGTCTACCTCTAATCATTCCCTTCCGGAGTCAGCCGGTTCCGCTGCTTCCGTCGATCGCCGGGCTTTTCTGCGCCGTAGTGGCGGAGTGGCCGGTGCCGCCGCCATCCTCGCCTCCGGAGCATCCTTGCTCGCACGCCCAGCCCAGGCTGCCACCACTGACCTTGACCCAACGGTTTTAAATTTCGCTTTAAACCTGGAATACCTCGAGGCCGAATATTACTTGCACGCGGCTTATGGGCGAGGGCTCGAATCGTTCGGGGTCGGCGTCAATGGATGCGGCACGCTCGGCGGCGTCATTGTGAAACAGAATTCACAGGTTCCTTTTACCGGGAAATACTTCCGGCAATTGGCTGAGGAAATTGCGAACGATGAACTCAACCACGTCAAATTCTTGCGTGCGGCGCTTGGAAATCTGGCGGTCGCCCGACCGGAAATTGACCTCCAACAAAGCTTCAACACCGCGGCCAAAGCCGCTGGGCTGGGCAACAGCTTTGACCCGTTTGCGAACGAAGTGAACTTCTTGGTGGGCGCGTTCATTTTTGAGGACGTCGGCGTGACGGCTTACAAAGGCGCTTCCCCCTTGATTACCAGTAAGGCTTACCTGGAAGCCGCGGCGGGCATTCTGGCGGTGGAGGCTTATCACGCGGGGATCATCCGCGACGACCTGTATGAGCTCGGTGAGGGCACTCGGACTGCGGCTAACAAGATTTCGGCGTTGCGTGACGCTTTGACCGAGGGCGGAAACCCGTCCAAGGATCAAGGCATTGAGGTAAACGGTCGCTTGAACCTGGTTCCCACGGATGCAAACTCGATCGCGTTCAGCCGGACGCCGCGCGAAGTGCTCAACGTGGTCTACGGCGCAGTGAACGCCAGTTCGGGCCTCTTCTTCCCGAAGGGACTGAACGGCGCCCTGCACTGACGCCTGCGGATCCCCGGCAGGGGAGCTTGTCCTCAAGCGCCCGGGAGGGTGGCCCGGCCGGCAGGGCGGCGGGTCCCTTCGCCCCGGGGGCGAGGCGGCAGACCTCGCGGGGAAGCCGGGCGGCCCGTGCATTCCCTCACCTGGAAGGACGTGGCCCGAGCCGCCGTCCCTCCTGCGCCGGGCGGCATGGCGCTCCCCGGAAGGCCCAGCCCGCAAACGGCGCGTGACCGGACCAACCGGACGGGCGGTTGAGGAGGTCACGAAGGGACTCGTGACCCTATCAGAGGCCCCGGCACGCGGCGTCGGCGGCGAAGGGACTCGCCGCCCTGTCGGCCGCCGCCCGCACCGGTTGCGACACCGGACAATTCGCGGGCTTTGTTCTCGCCAGACGACCTGCCGATGGGCTTTCTGGACGGATGTGCCACCGTCGCGCGGCCAATGCGCCGACCACAACGTGCCGTTTCTTGGGACGGTTTGCCGCCGTGCTTTGCCTCGGTGCCGGCTGGTTCCCCTGGCCAACGTCTGCCCAGGTCAAACTTGGCGCGATAAGTTGTCTGACCGGCTCGCTTTCCACGTTCGGCGTCTCGAGCATTCGCGGGGCGCGCCTCGCGATTGACGAAAGGGAGGGAGGCGTTCTCGGCCAGAAAGTCGAACTGCTGGTGGAGGACAACGGCTCCAAGGCAGGAGAGGCCGCCACGATCACCCGGAAACTTTTAAACCAGGACCACGTGGCGGCCATCCTGGGAGACCTGACCACGTCATCGACCATGGAGGCAGCGCCGCTGGCCCAAGCTGCGCACGTGCCGCTGCTTACACCGACGGCCACCGGCCAGGCCGTGACCCAAGTCGGCGACTGCATTTTTCGCAGTTGTTTTGTTGATTCCTTCAGCGGGCAGGTGATGGCGAGGTTTGCTCTTGACCACCTTCAGGCCCGACGGGCCGTCGTGCTGGCCGATATCAAGCAGGACTACAGCATCGGGTTGCGGGACGTCATCAAGAGTTATTTTCAGGCGCACGGCGGCCAGGAGCTCCTGGAGTTGTCGTTCAGCAGCGGCGACGCTGACTTCCGCGCCCAGTTAACCCGGGTACGGGCGTTCAAGCCGGATGTCGTGTTCCTGCCCGCCTATTACACAGAGGCCGGCCTGATTTTGCGGGAGGCGCGTCAACTCGGGGTTAAGGCGAACTTCGTCGGCGGGGAAGGTTGGGACAGCCCGACGCTGCTGCAGGTGGCAGGGAAAAGCGCCGAGGGAACCTATTACGTGAACCATTTCTCGAGCACAGACCCTGACCCAACGGTGAAGGCTTTCGTCGAAAGTTACCAGAACCGCTACGGAACGGCCCCGGATGCCCTGGCCGCGCTCTGGTACGACGGCGCGCGGCTCCTGGTCGACGCCGTCCGCCGGGCCGGTTCCACCGAGCCAGGAAAAATCCGGGAGGCGCTGGCCGCCACGAAAAGCTTTCCCGGGGTTACAGGCTCGATTTCAATGGACCCGAACCGCAACGCAGCCA
Organism: Chthoniobacterales bacterium; assembly: GCA_036401335.1. Lineage (GTDB taxonomy): Bacteria > Verrucomicrobiota > Verrucomicrobiia > Chthoniobacterales > JAFAMB01 > DASWVC01. The sequence goes on along the minus strand of DASWVC010000017.1, from coordinate 118 downwards.
AGCCCGGAGTGGTGTTGAGAATCGAGGAGGGAGAGACAAAAATGGTCGAACGCGTGATGCCCTGACGAATACCGATGGAACAGCTTACCCTATTCTTGCAACAGCTCCTGAACGGCAT
>DASWVC010000016.1:0-14225 GCA_036401335.1 Chthoniobacterales bacterium | reverse complement strand
TAATGGCAAAGTTGATCGCAAACGTCTCCCGGACTTCAGGCGGAAGTGGCTAAACGCGGTCCTACCTAAATTGCGGGTCAGGTTTTTTGTAGTAATGAAGCTGATCCTGAAAGAAGGGGTAATCGGTGTAGCCACGGGCGTCGCCGCCATAAAAAGTGGCGCGTTCGTAGGGGTTCAGCGGAAAGCCCATTTGGATCCGTCGAGGCAGGTCTGGATTCGAGATGAAGTGACGACCGAACGCCACGAAATCGGCATCGCCCTTTTCGAGGATCGCCTCGGCCGTGTCGGGCTCAAAACCGCCTGCCGCGAGAATGTTGCCTCGGTAAACTTTGCGCAGCCCTCCAGCGGCAACCGGAGGAAGTCCGTCCGCGGTGGCTTGGTTCCCTTTAATGCGCGGTTCAATGATGTGGAGGTAGGCGAGACCCATGCGGTCTAAGACTCCGGCCACGTAGCCGAAGGTCTCCGAGGGTTTGCTGTCTTTCATGCCGTTGAAGCTCGTGCCGGGAGCAATCCTGACCCCGACGCGGCCTGCGTCCCAGACGGCAGTAACTGCCTCCGTCACCTCCAGCAAAAACCGGGCACGATTTTCAACCGAACCTCCGTACGCATCCGTCCGCCGGTTGCTACCGTCTTGCAGAAATTGGTCGAGCAGGTAGCCGTTTCCGCCGTGGATTTCTACGCCGTCGAATCCCGCTGCCTTGGCCCGTTCAGCTCCTCGTTGAAACTGCTCTACAATTTTGGGAATCTCAGCCGTTTCCAACGCCCGGTTGAGAGACACCGGCACCCAGCCATTTTTGGTGAAAGCGACGCCATCGTAAGGGATGGCGGAAGCGCCCACGGGAACCGCGCCGTCGGTCATATCGACATGAGACGTCCGGCCCACATGCCAAAGTTGGAGGAACATCTTCCCGCCCCTGGCATGGACGGCATCGGTGATTAGTTTCCACCCAGCGACTTGAGCGTCGGAATAAATCCCAGGCGCGCCCAAATAGCCGCGTCCGGTAATCGCGACCGTGGTAGCTTCCGAAATGATCAGTCCTCCTTCGGATGCCCGCTGGCCGTAGTATTTGACCATCAAATCACCCGGGATGTCGCCCGGCAACTCCGAGCGCATGCGGGTCAACGGAGCCATCACAACCCGATGACCCAGCGTGAGCGGACCAACTTTGAGCGGTGTGAAGAGTTTTTGTCTGGTTTGACTTGCCATAGAAATTTCTCCTAAGGTTTGCATTCTCTGCCGGAAAAGGACTCATCAGATTTCTTCCGCTGCCAACCCTTCACCCGGCCCGTAAAAAGCGAGAATGTTAACCTCATGCCCGCCGAGAGTTGCCTGGGTTTCTTCTGAACCGGTGGCCAGTTCGTTTTCATCCAGCGCCTCGTCGCGTTCGCGTCGGTGCCGTCGCTGGTTCCGGGTCGCTCGGGGCGGTTGCCCCGCGCTCCCAGCGGTTAAGCATTGGTGCCGCCATCGACGGTCAAGCTGGTGCCCGTGATGTAACCGGCCTCGGGTCCGGCGACGAAAGCCACCATCGCAGCGATTTCGTCAACGTGCCCGTAGCGCTTGAGTGCGGTGTTCGCAATCTGGGGCGCTGCCCAATCACCCGCTGCGGGATTCAGATCCGTATCGATGGGACCCGGTTGAATGTTGTTGACCGTGATGCCCCGGCTCCCGACCTCTCGCGCCAACCCTTGCGTGAACATCTTTACGGCTCCTTTCGTGGCGGCGTAGGCAGCCAGGCCGGGGGTCATGTTGCGCTCCCCCACGCACGAGCCGATCATGATGATGCGACCGCCATCCCCGATGTGCTTCAGTGCCGCCTGGGTCGCAACGAAAACGCCACGCAGGTTAAGGTCGATGACGCGGTCCAACTCCTCCATCGTGGCTTCCTCAAAAGGCTTCGGAATGGCCGTGCCTGCATTGTTCACCAGCACGTCAAGCCGACCGAAAGTCGCAACGGCCTTTTCGACCGCCGCTTTGACGGCCTCCGCGTCGACAGCATCCGCTTGGAGGGCAAGCGCCTTGCCTCCGGCTCCTTCGATCGCCTTGACCACCGACGCGGCAGCGTCCGCGCCTTTGGAGTAGGTGATGGCGACACTGGCACCGTCGGCTGCGAGCCGCCGGGCGATGGCGGCGCCGATGCCGCGGGAGGCGCCGGTGACGAGGGCTACTTTACCGGCCAGTCTTCCTGTATCCTTGCTGCTCATGGGATGGTTCCTTAGGTGGTTGGGGTTAGGAGAAAAGCTGTTTCAATTTAATACCTGAACTGGGCCACGTGCTTTTTCGCAAAATCGGCGATCGTCCTTGGTTTGCGACCGATGATTGCCGGCAAGTTATCAAAAACTTCGTCGGGTTTTACGGCGGTGCCGTTCGTCAATTCAGTAAAGCTGTTGAAGACACACTTCATGTAGGCCGGCTCAGCACCGGCAGCCAGGACCGTTCGATAGAACTCTTCCGGCGGTCGCGCTTCATAGGAAAAAGGCTGTCCGACGACTTTCGTGAGGATGGCGGCAAACTCATCGAAGGTTGCGGCTTCGTAGCCCAGGCGGTAGGTCTGGCCGTTGTGTTCATCGGGCTCAAAAAGGCAGGCTGCGGCTACGGCGCCAAGATCCTCGATGTCCACCCAGCTCCAGCGGGCCTTGCCGATGTAATGGCGTATAACACCTTCCTTAATGTAACTCTCCCCGCCATAACCGAGCATGTTCTGCATGAAGATTTCGGGCCGTAGATGCGTGAAGGAGAAACCACACCACTCGACGTAACGCTCGATGAATTGATGCCAGGCGTAGTGGTCGACCTGGGTCTCATTGTCGCCGCATGCGCCGAGATGGACGATGTGCTTGACGCGTTGGCGCTTTGCTGCGTTTAGAAAGGATTTGCTCTGGCGCATCATGTCGATGGTATAACCCGTGGCCAGGAACGCGCGGTCGACACCCTCCAATGCGGGCTCAATGGTTTTGACGTTATCGAGATCAAGGCGCGCCACGGAAACCCCGAGCTCCTTCGCCTTTTCCGGATTGCGGGCGGCGGCGATTGTTTCTACGTCAGGGTTGGCTTTGAGGTGTTGTACGACCACCTTGCCAACCTGGCCGGTGGCTCCAACAACGAGGATTTTAGGTCGGTTTGCCATGGGATTTGTCTTTCGTTTTATTGTTTTAGCTCACATCCAAATTGAAGAACCTCAGGGCCTCCGTTTGTAAACTTGATGCCGCGTGACATGATAAGCTCCTTTGATGTTTCGCGTTCTGAACGCATGCCGCCGACAATGACCAGTTCACCGTTGGGCCGTCCGGGATGGATCGCCCGTTCCCGCCGGCCCAGGTCCGCAATCCCCCATGACTCTTGCCTTGGGTATTGCTGAATGACATTGCTTTCTTGGCTGAAAGGGTATGCTTGCCAGGCAGAGGGACGTCGTGGAACTCAAGCGTCTGCGCCACTTCACGGCGGTGGCCGAAGCCGGAAGCCTGCGGCCGAAGAAAAAGCTGCACCCAACCCCCTTTAAGCCGCCAGATCCGCAACCTCGAGCACGAGATCGGTAAAGCGCTGTTCCTGCGCAAGGCCTGCTCGATGCGACCCTGCTTCGTCAGGAGGGTGGAGGCCTCGGACTGGACTAAGGCGCATCCCACTTGAAGTCGATGGCGGCGTTTGTCCAAAACACCTTGCTGCTGGGCTGCGTGCGTGGCGCGATTTCAGGTCCGGCTCGGGTTGGTTCGCCACGCAGGGACCGCTTTCGGGGCAGAGACCAAGAGCCATCGGGTCAACATTTTTTGAGGGTTTGGGTGCGGTGGCGGTTACAACAAAGGGAGGGGTGGCCTCGCGCCGCTTTCACCTGAATGAAAACGTTACCTTGATGGGCCCGGACGAAGACCTTAACGCGCAGCTCCGCTCGTGGAAGGTGAACGCGGAAGTGCCGCCGACGTTTCCAGCGAACGTTTGGCGCGCCATCGCCGTCCGCGAAAGGGCGGGCGAAGGTCCGGTTTCCCTCGCGCGGTTGCTTGAGATCCTGATCGGCCGGCTCGGTCAGCCGCGCTATGCGGTCCCCTTTGGGATTCTGGCCCTGACGGTCAGCCTGGGACTGGCCCGCGTTCAGGCCGACGCCGCCAACGCTAAAACGTGGAGGACCCTGGAAACCCGCTACGTCACGTCCGTCGATCCCGTGGCAATGGCCGAAACGAACCGATGAAACGGGGACTCTGGGTTTTGGTGGTTTTCCTGGCGGTCGCCGCGGCTGGTTATGGGGCGTACTACGGGTGTGCCACAGCCTCCGCGCGGGCGATGTTGTCCCAGCCGGAAAACCAGATGGAATGGCTTCGGCAGGAGTTCCACTTGAGCGACGCGCAGTTCGTTCGGATCCAAGGCTTGCACCGGGACTACGCGCCCCGTTGTGCCCTTATGTGCGGGCGCATCCAGGAGGCAGACGCCCAGGTGAACGGACTGATGGCCGTCAACGCCGCCGTGACGCCTGAGCTCGGGGCGGCACTGAACAAACTTGCGGCCGTTCGGGAAGCATGCACGGAGGCGATGCTGGCGCACGCCTGCGCCGTGGCCCAGGAAATGCCGCCGGCCGATGGCGTCCGTTACCTCAATATGATGAAAGGGCGGGTCCTGGCGGCCAGCCTGCGGAGCGAGGCCCTCTTCCCGGAAACCGATCACTGACTCGCTTTGTGCCACTTGATGGAAGCACCCGAGGGCCGATGAACCTCTTGAACGCCTTGATGTACTTTTTCCCCCTCACGCTCCTCCCATGGGGCACGCTCGCCTCCGAAACAGCCGGCATGCCCCAACGGAGGGAGGGTGGACCCACGCTTTCCTTGGAAGCCGTCCTTCAGGCCGTGAATACCGTCAACCCCTCGGTCCAAGAGGCCCGCGCCCGTTGGGATGCAGCCAAGCGCCGCGTGCCCCAAGCCGCCGCCTGGGAGGATCCGAAATTCAGCTTTAACTCCCGACTGGGCCGCTTCGTGAACATTGCCCCTGACGGCTTCACCGACCAGATGGTCGGCGTGGAGCAAATGATTCCCGTTTCCGGCAAGAACCGCAGCAAAGCCCGCGTGGCCGCCGCAGAAGCGCTCGGGGCTTTCGAGCAGGTGCGCCGCCACCAACTGGACGCGGTGGCCAAAGCCAAGGCGAGCTACTTTCGCCTCGTTAACCTCCGCGCCTTGCTCGACTTCAACCGGCGGGATGAGGGCCTCTTAGGTCAGACCTTGGGCAACAGCCGCGAGAAATTTGAGGTCGGCGGCGTCTCGCAAGGGGACGTCCTCACGGCCGAAACGGAGTTGGAAAAGGTGCACGAAGCGCGCCAAGACCTCGAGCAACAGGTCTCCAGCGAAGAGACCGCCTTGCGGGTGCTCATGAACCGCGACCCCTTTTTGCCCCTGGGTTACCCGAGCACCCCGGGACCGGAAGGGGTTGACCTGCCGCTGGAAAAGCTGCGTGCGTTGGTGTTGACGAATCGGCCCGAGGTCCGCATGGCGCAGGCTCACGTGACTGCGAGCCTGGCCAAAGTGGAGTTTGCCCGGCGCGAGTGGATCCCTGATCCGACCGTCTCGCTCCAGGCGCAGCGTTACAACGAGGCCTCCCAGGCGGTCAGCGAGGTGAGCGGTGGGGTATCGGTCAACCTGCCGTGGTTCAACGGGCAAAAGTATCGGGCGGAACAGCGGGAGGCCGAAAGCGAAACTGCCGCCGCCCAAAGCGCGTTCCAAAACGCGCAACTCGAAGGGCTCGGCTTGCTTCGTGATCAGCTTGCCAAAATCCGCACCTCGAGCCACCACGTTGAATTGTACCGGGACCGTTTGTTGCCGACCGCGCGGCGCGCGCTGGAAGCCAACCGTGCGGGGTACGCCTCCAACACGGCCACCTTTTTGGGGCTCGTGACATCCGAGCAAGACCTCCGCAGCCTGGAGGCCACCTACCAGCAACACCGAAGCGATTACCAGACGGCGCTCGCGGGGCTCGAAGCCATCGTGGGGGCGGACCTCCGCCTCGCAGGGGTTTCCCGGCCCCCCGGCGGCCACCACGCCCCATGAAGTGCCACCCGATACCCCAGCAAATCGTGGTCGCGTTCGCTTTGGTTTTGACGATGGCGCTCGCCGCTTGCTCGAAACCGGCCGGCCTTTCCGGGGCAACCGCCGACGTCGATTACTGGACCTGCACGATGCATCCGTCGGTGCATTCGAAAGACCCCGGCGAGTGCCCGATCTGCTCCATGGATTTGGTTCCCGTCGTGAAAAAAGGGGGTGGAAATGCGGCCCACCCGTCCGGCCCGGAAGGTGAGCAAGCCTCCGGAGTGGCCAGGGCCGGCGATTCCCTGGCGGGCATGGCCATAGACGGGCAAAAGCCGGCCGCGCCAAACACCGGTGTTTCCGAGTTCAGTGTGCCAGTGGCGCGCCAGCAGCAGATCGGGGTGACGTACACCGTGGTCGAAAAGCGGCCGTTGCAGGATGCCATCCGATCGGTTGGCATGGCCGCGCCCGATCGAAAGAAAGAATGGGGGTTTGTCGCCCGGGTGGACGGATACGTCCAGAAACTCGAGGTGACCTCCCCGGGGGAGCGGGTCGAGAAGGGTCAGCCCCTGATGACCCTTTACAGCCCCGACCTGCGGACTGCGGAGCGCGAACTGGTCGATCTGCTGGCGGCGCGCGACCGGTCGCCATCGCCCCCGGACAAGGCCAGCGCGACACGGCTCATCGAATCCTCCGAGCGGCGCTTGGAACAGTGGAACCTCATGGAGCCGCAGGTCGCGGAGCTGGAACGGTCCCGCCAACCCACCGAATTCCTGACGCTCTATTCGCCCTTTACTGGCGTGGTCGAGGCCGTTCCCGTCCAACAGGGCCGGAGAGTGACGGTGGGCGACCGTTTGGTGGACGTCGTGGATTTATCCGAGGTGTGGGTTTGGGCCCAATTTTATGAGAACGAACTGTCGATGGTTCAAGCCGGGCAGCCGGTCGTCATCACGACCGCCGCCTTTCCCGGCCACACGTTTGCGGGTAAAATTGGTCTTCTCGATCCCTTCATCAACGAGGCCCAGCGAACGGCCAAAGTCCGGATCGACGTTCCCAATCCCGAGTTGAAGCTGCGGCCCGGGATGTACCTCAACGTCGACCTGAAGGTGGACGCAGGCGAGAGGCTGGCCATCCCGGTCAGTGCGGTCATGCCTACCGGTGCCCGTTCCATCGTGTTCATTGACAAGGGCAACGGAAAACTGGAAGGCCGGATCGTCCAACTGGGCGGCAAGTTCGGTGACTTCTACCAGGTGCAAGGAGGGCTGAAAGAAGGGGAACGGGTTGTCGCAAGCGCCAATTTCCTGATCGACGCCGAGTCCAAAGTGCAAGGGGCGCTCAAGGACTTTGAGGAGCCACCGGGCGAGGGGTTCCCCACTCCGGTGCGGCCGGCTGCCGCCAACGGTTCGGGCCCGCTCCAACCCGCCGAGCGCCTTTACGAGCCCCTGATCGATGCCTACCTGCACCTCAAAGATGCGTTGGCCCAGGACAAGATGGACGAGGTGAACGCTCATGTGGCGGAACTCGGCCACCGATTTGACGAGTTGGCGGAGGCGTCAATGCAGCCCGCAGACCGCGAAACCGACCATCGCGCGCACTTGGCCGCGTTTAAAGCGGCCCTGGCACCCTTCCCCGTTGCCACCTTGGATCAGGCCCGGATCCATTTTGGGGAACTGAGCGCGCAGTTGATCCACCTGTTGGGCGAAGCCCGGCCGGCGTCAAAAGAGCGGCTCTACGTCCTGAAATGCCCGATGTGGGATAAGTCGCCAGGAAGTTGGATCCAACGTTCCAACAAGGTTGAGAACCCCTTTCTGGGGTCAAGCATGCCCGAGTGCGGCTCGACCGTGGACGTGATCGCCCAGGCAGCGCCATGAAGCCGGCCGATCCACCGAGCAGCGAACGCCTTTCGCCTGACCGGGGCGAGCCGACCTTGATCGAAAAGGTCATCGGGGCCAGCGCGCGCAACCGGTTCCTGGTGGTGATCTTCACGGTGTTTGCCGTTGCCCTTGGCATCTACGGCCTGCGCCAGACCCCGTTGGACGCCATCCCGGACCTGAGCGACGTGCAGGTTATCGTCTACACGGACTGGGAAGGACGTTCTCCCGACCTGGTTGAGGACCAACTCACTTACCCGATCTCGACCCGTTTCATCGCCGCGCCCAAGGTGAAATTCGTGCGGGGCGAATCGATGTTCGGCAAATCCTTCGTCTACGTCATTTTCGAGGACGGCACCGACATCTACTGGGCACGGTCGCGGGTCATCGAGTACCTCAACGCGGTTCGGGGCTCGTTGCCCGAAGGAGTTAATCCCGTCATTGGGCCGGACGCCACCGGCGTCGGCTGGGTTTACGAATACGCGCTGGTCGACAACACGGGCCAACACAACCTGGCCGAACTGCGCTCTTTCCAGGATTGGCACCTGCGTTACGCCTTAGAATCGGTGAAAGGCGTCGCCGAAGTCGCCGCGGTCGGGGGGTTCGTCAAGCAGTACCAGATCGACCTGGACCCAAACAAACTCGTCGCCTACGGCGTCGCGCTCAGCGACGTCATCCAGGCCGTCAAAACCAGCAACGGCGACGTCGGCGGCAAGATCTTTGAAGTGGCCACCACGGAGTACTACATCCGGGGGCGCGGCTACATCAAAAGCGTAGCGGACCTTGAGAACATCGTCCTGAAGGTCCAAGACGGCACGCCCGTCTACCTCAAAAACTTAGGGACGGTGCACTTGGGCGGCGACCTGCGCCGCGGCGTGGCCGAGTTAAACGGCCAGGGCGAAACCGTCGGCGGCATCGTGGTGATGCGGTACGGCGAAAACGCGGTGACCGTCATTCAAGGGGTCAAAAAGAAGCTCGACGCGCTCAAAGCGTCCTTGCCTCAAGGCGTCCGGGTGGTCCCGACCTACGACCGGAGCGAGCTCATCCTGAACGCCATTGACACGCTTCGGGAAAAACTCATCGAGGAATGCGTTGTCGTCGCCCTGGTCTGCATGCTTTTTCTCTGGCACGTCCGCTCGGCCCTGGTCGCCATCGTCACACTGCCCATCGCGATCCTCCTGTCCTTTGTGCCGATGCACGGGTTCGGGCTGACGTCGAACATCATGTCGCTGGGCGGAATCGCGATCGCCATCGGCGCCATGGTCGATGCGGCAATCATCATGGTCGAAAACGCCCACAAAGCGCTGGAGCATTTCCGCGAGGAAAAGGGACGTGAACCGACCAACGAAGAACGGATGGCGGTGATCGTCCAAGCCGCCAAGACGGTGGGGCGCCCGCTTTTCTTCTCGCTGTTGGTTATCACGGTCAGCTTTATCCCCGTGTTTTCGCTGACTGGCCAGGAGGGCCGGCTTTTCAAGCCGCTCGCCTTCACCAAAACGTTCGCCATGTTTTTCGCGGCGTTCCTGGGCATCACCCTGGTGCCGGTGCTGATGACCTTCCTCATCCGCGGAAAGATAACGCCGGAGGCAAGAAACCCGATTAACCGGTTTCTGATCTGGGTCTACCAACCCCTGGCGCATTTCGTCCTGCGTTTTCGTTGGCTGACCTTGATCCTGGCCGTCCTCCTGCTCGCGGCGACCGTTTACCCGTTTTCGAAGCTGGGCAAAGAGTTCATGCCCCCGCTTAATGAGGGCACCATCCTTTACATGCCCACGGCGGTCCCCGGCATGTCGATCAGCGAGGCGATCAAGGTGCTCCAGATCCAGGACCGGCTGCTAAGAAAAATCCCGGAAGTCGACACCGTGTTCGGCAAAGCGGGACAGGCCGAGACGCCGACCGACCCGGCCCCGTTGTCCATGTTTGAGACCGTGGTGAGCCTGAAGCCCCATGGTCGATGGCGGCCCGGGATGACGTGGGACAAGCTGATTGCGGAAATGAACAAACGCATCAAAACGCCGGGCATGGCCAACATCTTCTGGATGCCCATCCAAACCCGGACCGAAATGCTCACAACCGGGTTTCGCTCAATTTTGGGCGTGAAGGTATTCGGCGCCGACCTCAACGAAATCGAGAAGCTGGCCGTGCAGATCGAGAAGGTCGTCAGCGGGTTGCCCCATACCCGCAGCGCATTCGCCGAGCGCACCACCGGGGGGTATTTTCTGGATTTTGAGGTCGACCGCAACGCAGCCGCCCGTTACGGCGTCCGCGTTGGCGACATCAACGACACCATTGAAACGGCCGTGGGCGGCAAAACCATCGCGACGACGGTGGAAGGACGGGAACGCTACCCGATCAGCGTCCGGTACGCCCGGGATTTTCGCGAGGACCTCGACGCCCTCAAACGGGTGTTGGTGCCGGCGCCAATGCTGGCGTCGTCCGGTGGTGCGGTGCCGCAGGTGCCCCTTTCCCTCCTGACAAAGATCCGTTACCAGACCGGTCCCCCGTCGATCCGGAACGAAAACGGACAGCTCGTCGGATTCGTCTTCGTCGACATCACCTCGAGCGACATCGAGGGCTACGTTCGCGAAGCCACCGAACGAATCAACCAGCAGGTCAAGTTCCCGGCAGGTTATTACCTCCAATGGGCGGGACAGTTTGAATACCTGAAAGAAGCCGAAAAACGCCTGGCGGTCGTGATCCCGTTCACACTGCTGATCATCTTTGTGCTGATCTTCATGAACACGCAGTCGGTGACCAAAACCGTCATCGTGTTGCTGGCGGTGCCGTTCTCGCTCATAGGCGCCTTTTGGCTGCTTTACCTCCTCGGCTACAACCTGAGCGTGGCCGTCTGGGTGGGTTTGATTGCGCTGGCGGGACTGGACGCCGAAACGGGGGTGGTGATGTTGCTTTACCTGGACCAGGCTTGGGAAAAGTTTTGCGCGCAGGGCCGCATGAACGACATGACGGACCTGCACGACGCCGTCATCGAAGGCGCGGTCCAACGGATCCGGCCGAAGGTGATGACGGTCTGCGCCATCCTGTTCGGCCTGCTGCCCATCATGTGGTCGCCGGTTACCCAGGCCGGCGCCGACGTCATGAAACGGATCGCCACCCCCATGATCGGGGGCGTCCTCACGTCGGCCATCCTGGAACTCCTGATTTACCCGGTCATCTTCGTGCTCTGGCGTCAGCGCGCCTTGCCCGATTCCGGACGGAAACGGGGTGGACGGAACGCCAAGCCTCGCGGCCCGAGCGGCGCAGTTCGGCGTCGTCCGCCCGCGGCGGTGAAAGTGGCAACAGTGACGGTGACCCTCCTCGCCGCTGGCGGTTATTACGGTTGGGCACGGCTCGAAGGAAAACTGCCATGGGCGGACCGCCGACCGGAGCAGGCGGTCGTCACGCAAGCGGTCAACGGCGTGACGGCCCAGTTGCTCGACCGTGACGGCCGCCTGAAAACGGGCGACAATGCGCTCACCCTGGAGTTTCGGGATGCGGGCGGTCAGTTGCGCGATGCGGGCGACGTCAGATTGGACCTCCAAATGAACATGCCCGGCATGACGATGCGCTCCGCTGCCCGGGTCGAGAAGGAGCAGCAGCCGGGCCAATACCGCGTTCAGGTGAAAGCCGACATGGCCGGCGAGTGGACGGCGAACCTGTCGTCGAGCGGGCCCATTGCCAAGGGCAACCTGACCTTCCCGATTACCGTAAACCAATGAAGCCCGTGCGGGCGAAAGCTTGACCACGCCGTAGAACCTGCCCGTGAACGATCATGCAGATCCCGATGAAGACACGCCCTTGATGATTCGACTTAAGGCGGGTGACGAGGCGGCCCTCAACCTTCTCATGCAGCGTTGGCAAGTGCCTCTGGTCCGGTTCATTCTCCGCTACTCCGGCAACCCGACAGACGCCGTGGAGTTGGCCCAAGAAGTTTTCGTGCGCGTTTACCAGCACCGGAGCCGCTTCACCCCGAACCGCCGTTTTTCGACGTGGGTCTACACCATTGCCACGAACCTGTGCCGTAACCAAGCCCGCTGGCATCGGAACCATCCCACGACCCCTTTAGCCGGCCAAGAAGGGGGCTCAGGCTCAGCATGGGTGACCCCCGAGCCAAGTCCCGCTGCCCGCGCGGAACACTCAGAGATCGCGGCCCTCGTCCGGGATCAAATCCAACGGCTTCCCCACGACCTCAAAACGGTCATCCTCCTTTTTGAGTATGAGGAGTGCTCCCACGAGACCATCGCCGGCGTGTTGGGTTGCACCCCCAAAGCGGTGGAGTCCCGGCTTTACCGGGCGCGCAAACGGCTTCGTAAGGCTTTGTCAAACAACGGTATTCTCGGGACCAGGGGGTAAAAATAGGCCCGCAGAGGCATCCCGGCCTCTTGCGAAAGCCGTCGGTCGGTTTGCCGTCCGAAGGGCAGCCCCCGGATCAAACGCGCTGAGCAGCAGGGTGATCTCTCTTCGCCTGGACGCTTGTGCAAATGGATCCCATTCCCAGCGCGCTTGACCCTCAGGTTCAAGCTAACGCAACGCACGCCGCGAGCCCTCACCAAGAATTGAACCTTTTTTCACGCCCGTTCAGCCTTGTGCTTGCTCACGAGGAGGAAGACGTCCGCGGCGGCCCGGGTGATGAGGCGGGGTACCAACTAGGTTATCAACATGGGTACCGGCACCAGCAAATACACTTGCCCCACTTCTACTATTTAATCGCCAGCGCCCCCTCGACCGCCTGTCGAAAGGATAGACGGGGCCGCGGCAGGATCGTGCGGATCGGCAGGGGATCGCCGACCGCATCAACCTTCATGGCATCCACCAAGCCTTTCATCGCTCCTCCGGGGAGCTTGCCTATGCGTTCGATGAGCGGGGCGAGCGCGCCCAAGAGCGCCAGCGGGATTTGGATCTTGATGGGATGACGCCGACCCAAAATGTCAGCCGTGGTGTCAATCAATTGGTTGATCGACAAGACATCATCGTTGCCTACGTCGTAAGTTTGCCGGTAGGCGCGAGCATCGTCGAGCACTCCGACGAGGTAATAGATCAGGTCCTCCAGGGCAATGGTTCGCATCCTTGGGCGGTTGCCGCCCAAAGCGATGGAGAAACGCCGATTGGCGTTTCTCACGGTCGTGTCAAAACCGCGGCCGCCCACGCCGACAATCATTCCGGGCCGGACGACGGTGGCATCCAGGCCGCTTTTGAGCAGCAATTGTTCGGCGTGCCAGCGTTCGCGCAGCCACTCGCTCGGTTCATCGGGGGAGGTGCCCAGGGAGGTGACGTAAATAACCCGGCGCACGCCGCACGACCGGCACGCCGCGATGACGTTTTGCAAGCCGTTCTTCTCGACTTCCATGAATCGCGGACTTGCCCCGCTGTTCGGCTGAGGCGACAAGGTGTGAATGGAAATGTAAACGGCCTGGACAGACTCCACGGCACGCTGCACCGACGGAAGATCGGAAAGGTCTCCTTGGACGATCTCGCAGCCGGTGGTCGCCAGGTCCTGGACCCGGGCCGGGTCCCGCGCCGGACAGCGGAGCACGAATCCGTCTGCAAGTAGCGCTTTGGTAAGCTGCCTCCCGACAAAACCCGACGCGCCGATCACCAGGATTGTTTTCATAGATTGTTGGTAATTTTCCGTACGGTCGGAGCGATGCGGGCAGGAAGCGCGGGGCTACAGAGAAACGACCACCTTCTGGGCGGACACGCCCTTCCTTTGAACGCCGAACCCGGCTTGGATAAACTCGAGACCCTTGCCGATGATGTGCGGGTCCGGGGCAGCGGCATACCGGCACTCCGCGAGGGCCTCGGGCAGAAAATCGATGTAAATCATCCTGCCGACCTCGTTGTCCATGAGGGTGGTGCCGAAGATGAAGTTCGTGCGGATGCCCCTCGTGCGGGATTTGACTGCCCGCGAAAGGTTGAACGACAGGAGTTTAGGAATTTGCAAGAGAAGCTTGAAGCCGATGCCAGAGCCGACCGTGAACTTTTGAAAAGAGACGGGAAAACTGGCCATGGACACGAATTTGTCACCCTGGCACCCGTGGACGATGTCCAGACAGGCCTCGGCTGACGTGGCGATGACCCCGTAACCGGCAGCGACGGCCAGCTGGATGGCATTGCTGCCGACGCTCGTCGAGCCTCCCCAGACGAGAAGGGTTTTCCCCATGGGTTTCGGGGCGGCCGAAGGGTACGCCAGCGCCAAGTGATCTTTTTGGAACAGACCGCAGGCTGCGGTGGACAGGCCCAAGGGCAAAACGGCGGCACTTTCATACGACAGGGTGCCGGGGATCGGTGCCGCCATGTGAGCGAGAAGGACCGTGTATGCCTGAAAAGCGCCCTCCGCCGAACGGTTACGCTTCTTGTCGATGC
>DASWVC010000015.1:0-1701 GCA_036401335.1 Chthoniobacterales bacterium | reverse complement strand
GGAAAATCTGGGTGAACCGGCTTACACCGCTGAGGATGGCTGCCGGGCGTGGGTGATCCGCCGCCCGAAACAGCTCACCGGGGCTGCTTAGACGCTTTCTTTTTGTGCCGGTCACCGGACGGCAGCCTGGTAGGGCGGCGAGCGAGTCCCTTCGCCGCCGCCGGCCGGGCGTGACGGAACTCCGGTAGGGTCACGAGTTCCTTTGTGACCTCCTCAAGCGTCCCCCGGCGGCGAAGGGACTCGCCGCCCTACCGGCTAGGCCTGCCATTGGTGGCATTCTTTCACTTTTCAGGTTGTGGCATTGCTTGCGTGGTCGAAGGGGGCGCTTGAGGACAAGCTCCCCTACCGGAGGTCACGCAGTGACCCCGCCAGACCAGCTCTCCTGCCGGAGGAATAAAAGGGATCTACCAACCCGCTTTAATGAAAGTCATGCGAACCGGACGTGGTTAAGGCAAAAGTCGGCAAACGTTCAATCGATTCGGCCCGGAGGTGGATCACGTCGGAGCGCACTTGCAGGATCCCTTCGACCAGCAAAAAACTTTCCTGGGTGATCACCAGGCGGCAACGTTCAAAAAGTTCGGGATAAACCACCACATTGGCGATGCCGGTTTCGTCTTCCAAACTAATGAACACAATGCCTTTGGCCGTGCCCGGCCGCTGCCGGCAAATGGCCAGCCCGCCTACGCGCAGGCGGGTGCCATCGGCAGCCTGCAGCAGGTCGGCGCTTCGCCAGACCGCGTTACCCAGTCCCTTGCGCAGGTAAGCCATGGGATGAGGGCCGGTGGTCAGGCGCAGGGTGGCGAAATCTGCTTCCAACCGTTCCACCGGCGCCATGGGAGCCAAGGGACCCTGGACCTCGGTCGGAGGAAAAAGCTCGCCTTGTTGAAAGGTGCCTTCCACCAGCCAGAGTGCATTCCGACGGTGGCCCGCCAAAGGGTTTAGCGCGCCGGACCTGGCCAGCAGGCGAAGTTCATCCTGATCAAAACGGGTGCGGCTTCGGAAATCCCAAAAACCACGGAAAGCAGCGCGGCGACGTTCCATCAGCATGCTTTCCACGTGTTCGTGTTGCAGGCCTTGGCTCAGGCAAAACCCCAAACGAATGGCGTGATCGGTTTCGATGGTGCAAAACCAATCCGACTCGGTTACCGACACCGGTTGAACGCGGAGGTGGTGACGTTGGGCATCTTTAAGCAAGGTGGCCGGGGCGTAAAACCCCATGGGTTGGTTATTGAGCAGTCCCACGTAAAACTCAGCCGGCCGGTGCACCTTCAGCCATGAACTGGCGTAAGTGATCAGGGCGAAACTGATGGCGTGTGATTCGGGAAAACCGTAGAGGGCAAATGAGGTAATGGCGCCGATGAGTTTTGCGGCGACCGCGTCCGCAACTCCGTTGGCCGCCAAAGCGGTGCGCAACTTCTTTTCCACACGTTGCATGCGTTCCTGGGATCGATGAAAGCTCAGGGCGCGCCGCAGTTCCTCGGCCTGGGTGGCGGAAAAATTGGCCATGACCATGGCAATCTTGAGCATTTGTTCCTGGAAAAGCGGGATGCCAAGGGTCCGTTTCAAAACCGGTTCAAGCCGGGAATCGAGGTATTCAATGGCTTCCTGGCCTTCCCGACGCGCCAGGTAAGGGTGCGCCAGGTTGCCCTGGATCGGGCCGGGCCGGATGATGGCCACTTCGATCACCAGGTCGTAGAACTC
>DASWVC010000014.1:0-18031 GCA_036401335.1 Chthoniobacterales bacterium | reverse complement strand
CAAAAGATTGAAGATCCACGCTACCTTTACTGGTGCGACCGGCTGGGCCTGCTCGTTTGGGAGGAGATGCCGAGCGCCTACGCCTTCTCGAGCCGGGCAGTGGAAGGGGTGACGGCGGAATGGGTGGAAGCAATCGCCCGGGACCGATCGCACCCTTGCATTGTGACGTGGGTTCCTTTCAACGAGTCTTGGGGGTTGCCCGACCTACCCAGGAGCCCGCAAACGCGTGCCTTCAGCCAGGCGCTTTATCACCTGACGAAGGCACTCGATCCGACGCGCCCGGTCATTGGCAATGACGGCTGGGAACAGGTTGAAACCGACCTGCTCACCGTTCATGACTACACGGATGAGG
This sequence comes from Chthoniobacterales bacterium, assembly GCA_036401335.1. GTDB lineage: Bacteria > Verrucomicrobiota > Verrucomicrobiia > Chthoniobacterales > JAFAMB01 > DASWVC01. The sequence continues at coordinate 17,679 of DASWVC010000014.1, read as the reverse complement.
CAGAGGTCATTTTGGAACGTTACGGCACGGCCGCAACCACGCTGCAGACCCTTCGTTTGCTGAGGCCTGGCGGGCGGCGCCTGTTCCTGGGGCCACTCCCGTTGTCTCAACCGCGGCCGGTGCTGTTGACCGAATTCGGCGGAATCGCCTACCTTCCGGGCGCCGAAGAGGAAGGCTGGGGTTACAGCCGGGTGCGCAATGAGGAGGGCTTTATACAGCTTTATTCTGCGCTCCTCGAAGCCATTCACGCGTGCGAAAACCTGGCCGGGTTCTGCTACACGCAGCTTACCGACACCTACCAGGAAGTGAACGGCATCCTCACGGCGGACCGGAAATTTAAGGCGGACCCTGACTTGATCGCGAGCGCAACCCGGGGTCCGCGCTCCGCCCAGGAGCAGAACCGGGACCCGCACCCCCATCCTTTTGGTTACTCGAGGGGGTGGCTCAAAAAACACGGCGTAAACGACCAGGCGGTTCAGGATTTGCTTTTACCGTTTGCCTCGGATGAACCGATGTCGGGTACAAACCAGGAGTGAGGGGATCGCCCGGCCTTGGGATCGTCTTCGCCGATTCCAGTGATCGTGTAGTCGTAAGCGGCTCAAACTCGCAGCCCGAGTGAGCCTTACGGCCAGGCAAAGAATCCGTCCAACAAGACCCGTGTTACCGGCGGTTCGTCAGGTAGGGCCGGCGCCTCCGTCGCAGCCCGGTTGGTCCCGTTGAAGCGTTCAATAAAGCCATGAGGTTTTCGCCGCGCATCGCCTACGAAGATGACGAAGTTTATCCTAAACATCGTTGACTTCCTAAGCAGGTAGCCAGAACCTTTGGCACACGAAATGCCTAAAGACCTGCAGGTTTGCAGGGGTATCCGCACCCGCTCGGGAATGGGCGTGTGAGCACCGATCAAGTTCCCATTTTCACTCGTCCCACCCCGGAGCCAAGAAAAGACTCTTTCCAAGAACCTAGATGGGCGCCGTCTTCCTCCTGAATGTGACACCGGTCGAAGCGACGGGTGCCATGGAGGGAAGAACCGCCCTTGGTTGACGTACGGGCGAAGGTAACAGTGACGCCGGCTGCTGCGGGACCGTAAAAAGCACGGTTGAACCCCGAACAGCCAGCAAGCACTTGGATGAAAAAACCCGTGATTATGACCGTAGATGACGACGCGGACGTGCTTCGCGCCGTCGAGCGTGATCTCCGGCAGCACTATGGGGAACGCTTTCGCGTAATGCCAGCGGACTCTGGGCGAAGCGCTCTCGAAGTGGTGAAACAGTTTCAAGTGCGCAACGACACGGCGGCGTTGTTCCTTGTGGACCAACGGATGCCCCGCATGACCGGAATCGAATTCCTCGCCGAGGCGATTCAGGCGTTTCCGAAGGCAAAGCGGGTGTTGCTGACGGCTTATGCGGACACCGATGCGGCCATCGACTCGATCAATACCGCGCAGGTGGATTACTATTTGATGAAGCCTTGGGATCCACCCGAAGAGAAGCTGTACCCGGTTCTCGACGACCTGTTGGACGACTGGCTGAGCGGGTTTCGCGCGCCGTTTGAAGGAATTCGGATTGTCGGCACACGCTGGTCTCCGCAGTCCCATGCAGTGAAGGATTTTCTTGCGGGCAATCAGGTGCCGTATGCTTGGCTGGACGTCGAAACCCCGGAGGCGAAGAAGTTACTTGCCGGCGTTTCTCCCCATGAGCTGTTAGCGCTGCCAGTGGTGATCTTTCCGGACGGATCCCACCTTGCTGAACCGGTCGCGGCGCAGATCGCAAGCAAGATTGGTTTGCGAACGAAAGCGCAAATGCCGTTCTACGATCTCGCGATCATCGGGGGCGGACCGGCCGGTCTGGCGGCGGCGGTTTACGGCGCTTCGGAAGGATTGCGAACGGTCATGGTCGAGCGGCAAGCGCCCGGCGGTCAGGCGGGATCCAGTTCCCGCATCGAGAATTACCTCGGCTTTCCGTCAGGCCTGAGCGGAGCGGATTTGGCCCGGCGCGCGGTGGCTCAGGCGCGTCGCTTCGGCACGGAAATTCTCAATCCCATCGAAGTAACAGGCATTCGGCGCAACGATCCGTACCGCGTGCTGGCCCTCAGCGACGGCAGCGAGATTAGTTGCCACGCCGTCCTCATCGCAAGCGGCGTTTCCTACAATAGGCTGGACGTGCCCGGCGCCGAGCGCCTGACGGGGTCGGGCGTTTATTACGGAGCTGCGGCGACCGAGGTGCTCTCGTGCGAAGGCAAGGAGGCCTACATCATCGGCGCGGCGAACTCGGCCGGTCAAAGCGCGATGTACCTCTCCAAGTTCGCCAAGCGCGTTAACGTGCTGGTGCGAGGCCATTCCCTCAATTGCAGCATGTCACAGTACCTGATCGATCAGATTGCAAAAACACCGAACATCGTCGTCCACGCCAACACGATCGTTCGGGAAGTCATAGGAGAGCAGAACGTTGAGTCGGTCATGATCAGGAACACGCTAACCGGAGTCGAACAGACGGTTCCAGCGGCAGCGCTTTTCGTGTTCATCGGTGCAGCGCCGCATACCGAAGCGATCAGCAGCGAGATAATGTGCGATGTCCACGGCTTCGTGCTCTCGGGGCCCGAGGTGATGCGCGACGGCAAACCGCCTGCCGGCTGGCAACTCGAGCGCGATCCATTCCTTCTGGAAACAAACGTGCCCGGGGTTTTCGTCGCCGGAGACGTGCGCCACGGCTCGGTGAAGCGCGTCGCATCCGCCGTGGGCGAAGGCGCCATTTCAGTCGACGCGATTCATCGCTACCTGAGCAAACTCGGTGCGTAAAGGATTACACCATGCCTAACGAGATTTGCACGCACCTCAACCGGATCGAAGCGGGAATCACGCCCAGTGCGGAGGGGTGCGAAGATTGTCTGCGCATGGGCGGGCGCTGGGTTCACCTGCGTTTGTGTCTGACGTGCGGACACGTTGGCTGCTGTGACTCCTCGCCCAATCGTCACGCGACAAAACATTTTCACGCGACCCATCATCCCATCGTCCGGTCGTTTCAGCCGGGCGAAGATTGGGCCTGGTGTTACATTGACGAAATCCTCCTGACCTGACGTGGGCGCTTTCACGAACGCCGATCGACCGGGGGATTCTCCCCCGAATCTGCCGGAGCTATTCGCAGCGTTCCAGCGCACTCCTGCGTTCGCACAACTCGGAGCCGAGGGGCGGCGCTATTTGGAAAACGGAAAGGTGAGATGGCTGCGCGCGGGCGAGGTGCTGGTCAGCGCTGGCGACGCGCCCGAGGGGTTTTTCATCTTCCTTGAAGGCGAAGTCCGCGTGACCAAGCGCGCGGGCGCGATCGATCACACCCTCGTCGCTTACAAAGCGGGAACTTTCTTTGGCGAACTGCCGTTGCTGCTTGGCATTCCGTACCTCGTCAGTGTCACGGCATCGGTCGCGACGCGCGTGTTCGTCCTGCCCAAGGACGACTTCTGGCAAATGCTTCGCGCCTGCCCCGGCGTCGCGACCGAAGTGTTGCGCGCGATGGTCACGCGTCTTCAAAGCCTTGAAGGCTTCACCCAGCAACAGGAAAAGCTCGTCTCGCTGGGCACAATGGCGGCAGGCTTGGCGCACGAACTGAATAACCCGTCCGCTGCCGCGCAACGCGCGGCGGCCCATTTGGAGGAAGCGCTCGGGCGAATCGCAGAAGCGACCAGCCGATTGCATCAAGAGATGGGCGCGGCCCACTGGGAAGCGCTCGCTCCTTTTGCGGACAAGCTTATCGTGGCGCTGCCGAACTCGGCGCCCTTGAACTCGCTGGATCAAGCCGATCGGGAAGATGAGCTCACCGCGTGGCTCGATGGGCGCGAAATCCCTAACCCCTGGAAATACGCCGCCCCTTTGTCCGCAGCGCGCGTCAGCAAAACGGAACTGGATGAACTCGCCGCCGTGTTGCCGAGCGCTGCGTTAGCCGACGCTTTGCCCTGGCTCGAGGCGCGTCTCACGATTGCGTCGCTCCTGACCCAAATCACCCAAAGCATTGGTCGGGTCTCCGAGTTGATCAACGCGGTGCGTTCCTATTCAAAGGAGGACAACGCGCCGGCGAAAGAAACCGATCTGCATCAAGGGATTGAAATCGCGCTGACCGTGCTTGGGCATAAACTGAAAGGCGTGACCGTGACACGGGCCTTTGACCGCGAACTGCCGCCCCTGCGCGCCCGGCCCAACGAGTTGATCCAGGTCTGGACGAACCTGATCGACAACGCTGCCGATGCCCTGAAAGGGGACGGCGCGATCACCATCCGCACTTGTTGTGATGGAAATCAGGCCTTAGTCGAAATCATCGACAATGGCTCCGGCATTTCGCCCGAAAACTTGACGCGAATCTTTGAACCGTTTTTCACCACCAAGGGCGTCGGCGCCGGCACGGGTCTGGGCCTGGTTATCAGCCAGCGCATCATCGAACAACATGCGGGCGAGATCGAAGTGGAATCGAAGCCGGGCGACACGCGCTTCATCGTTCGGCTGCCGTTCGAGCCCGCGAAGGCGCCCGCGGGTGGCGTCAAAGCGGTCGAGGCGGCGCCCGGCAAAACGGTCGTCACCGCACCACCGCCGCTGCTCCCCACTGCAATCGACGGCGGCGGCGCAGGCCCGAGCCCGAACGCAAGCCGGTACGCGAGCGTCACGGACGTGCCGTTGTTGCAAAGCCTCGACGAGGCCGGAAGGAGTTGTCTGGCGGGCGGTAAGGAAGTTTCACTGCGCTCCGGCGAAACGCTAGTCGCAGAAAATAGCCTCGCGGAACATTTTTTCATTCTGCTCGAAGGCGAATTGCGCATCAGCAAGCGATACGGCGCACAGGAAGTCGTGCTCGGGACGACGAAGCCAGGGATGTTCTTTGGCGAGATCCAGCTCATGATGGAGACGCCGTACGTGGCCACGGCCACGGCGGTCAGGGCCAGTCGCATTTTCCAATTGCCGCAGGTTAGTTTTTGGAACCTGCTCCGATCGTCCGCGGCCGTGTCGGCAGAAATTCTGCACACGCTTGCGACCCGCGTGCGCAATTTGGAGTCCTACACGCAGCAGCGCGAAAGGCTCGCCTCGCTTGGTGGATTTGCCGCCGGCCTCGCGGAAGAGTTGAATAACCCGGCGTCTGCCGCGAAACGAGCCGCGGCCCAGTTGCACGAAACCGTCAACAATGCACAAAATCTTTCGTGTCGGCTTAGCCGGGACCTTTCCGATCCGCAGTGGCGGCAGGTTGCGGCGCTCGCGCAAAAGGCACCGGCAGCGCGCGGGACCATCTCGCCGCCAACGCCGATGGAGGCGAGCGACCGCGAGGAAGCCGTCAGCGCCTGTCTCGTGCATCATCACGTCGACGGCGGCTGGGCGATCGCGCCCGCGCTCGCGAGTGCCGGAATCGACGGACCGGCATTGGATAAGTTGGCGGCCGAATTGCCGGCAGAAAGTCTAAAGCCCGCGTTGCAATGGGTCGAAGCGCGCCTGAGCACGTCCGCGCTGTTGCAGAGCGTGGAGCAGAGCACCCGTCGCATCTCGGAGTTGGTGAAAACGGTCAAGGCCTACTCGTTCATGGATCAAGCGCCCTTGCAGGAGATCGACGTGCACGACGGAATCGAGGACACACTCGCCGTTCTGGCCCATCGGCTCGAATGCATCGACCTCGTCCGCAATTACGATCGTTCATTGCCGCGGATAATGGCTTACGGCAGTGAACTAAATCAGGTGTGGACAGACCTTCTCGCGAACGCGATCGACGCCCTGCACAACCACTCCGACCGGCGCATTTCGATCCGCACCCACAGCGAGGAAAACCGTGTGGTCGTAGAAATTACCGACAACGGAGCCGGCATTCCCGAAGACGTGCGACCCCGCGTCTTTCAGGCATTCTTCATCACAAAGCGCGACGGCAAAGGTCCGGGGCTGGGCTTGGTCACCAGCCATCGCATCGTTACAAATCGTCACGGCGGCGCAATCGAATTCGACTCGAAGCCGGGGGAGACGCTCTTCCGGGTGAAACTGCCGATCACTCGTTAGGCATGTGGCTGCGCGATTCGCTTCGGCTCGACGAGGCCAAGGCGTCGGAGGCGCTGCCGAAAGGACAACTGCTCTGACAACCCTAAAACCTGGAAATGGACGCACGAACGATTGGTCAATGGCGTTCCGCAAGGAGGTACACGTGTTTGATGCGATGCCGGAAAAGTGCCCGCAGGTTTGCTGCGCCCGAGAGGGAAAGATGCCGGCAACAGGTGCTCCCGCGCCGGAGGAGTCGTGATCACACACGGGTCGAAGCTTGTGCCCGTCGTGAAAAGCATGTCTTAGTAAAATCGCGCTCGGCTTCCGCACGCTGCGCGGGTCGGCCGAGGGGCTGAAGAAAGCGTGCAGGAAGGTCCCGGCTGGGGAGGGCGCACGAGCGAACTCAGTGGATGCACTCTTTCTGTGGCAGACTCTTTGGGTTCACTCTGGTCGCTCTGGGTACGCCGGTTCCGTTACCAGCGGCACAGGCTTGGCAACCGGCCGGGGAAGAGCTGAAAACACGCTGGTCGGAACAGGTGCGACCGGATCGGGTGCTGCCCGAGTACCCCCGCCCGGAGCTGGAGCGCACGGAATGGCAAAACCTGAATGGCTTATGGGACTATGCGATCACGGATGCGCATGCCGCGCAGCCGGCCGCCTGGGAAGGCGAGATCCTGGTGCCGTTTTGCGTGGAATCGGCGCTGAGCGGCGTCAAACGCCGCGTCACCGGTTCGGAATGCCTTTGGTACCATCGAAGGTTTACGGCCGGACGGCCCGGGGAGGGCCGCCGGCTCCTTTTGCATTTCGGGGCTTCCGATTGGCAGACCACCGTCACCTTGAATGGTCATCAGGTCGGCAGTCACACCGGGGGTTACGATCCCTTCACGTTTGACCTGACGCCGTTCCTGGCGCCGTCCGAGTCCCAGGATCTGGTGGTGCAAGTAACGGACGGCACCGACGGCGCCCAGCCCCGCGGCAAGCAGAGCCTCGATCCAAAAGGAATTTTTTACACGCCGACCACCGGCTTATGGCAGACCGTCTGGCTTGAGCCGGTCCCGGACAAACATCTGGACGGGTTGCTGGTGCGGCCGGACCTCGACCGAAATGCCGTGACAGTGACCGCTCTCATCCCGTACCGCACCGACCCGGTTACCGTCATCGTCAATGCCCCGGATGGACGGCGTTTGGTTGAAGGCCAGGGAGTTGCCAACGCTCCTGTCCGGTTGGTCATCCCTGACCCGCGACCGTGGACGCCGGGTGATCCGGTGCTCTACGGTTTGACTGTGAGGATGGGCGAGGACCACGTGCGCTCGTATTTCGGCCTGCGCAAGGTGGAATGCCGCCAGGATGCCCGCGGGGTCAGCCGGATTTACCTAAACAATAAACCCCTTTTTCTTTACGGACCGCTGGATCAAGGTTTTTGGCCGGACGGTATTTACACCGCTCCGACGGACGAGGCACTCCGGTACGACCTCGACGTCGAAAAACGCCTGGGATTTAACTGCGTGCGCAAACACATCAAGGTTGAGCCGGCTCGCTGGTACTACTGGGCGGACCGGCTCGGGTTGTGCGTCTGGCAGGATTTTCCCTCCGTGACGGACCAACTGCTGGACCGAGGGGCCCCTGACCTGGTCCGGCCGGCTGCAACCAAGGCGGAAATCGAGACCGAGATGCATCGCATGGTGCAAACCCTGGACATGCACCCTTCGGTGATTATCTGGACGGCTTTCAACGAGGGGTGGGGCCAGTACGACACGGCCCGAGTGACCAAACAATTCCAAACCTGGGATCCAAAGCGCCTGGTGGACGGTGCCAGCGGCTGGACCGATCGCGGAACCGGTGATTTCCTCGATTACCATTCCTACCCTGACCCGGTGCGGCAGCCGCAAGGGGGAAAGCGGGTCGCCGTGCAGGGTGAATACGGGGGCGGTGGCCTGCTGGTCCGGGATCACGTGTGGAAATTCCGCGATTCCTTTCAGTATCGAGGGTTCGATGATGCGGAAGGGCTGAAACGTTTCGTGCTCGCAGGGGTGTCCAGAATCGGTGAGCTTGCCCGGCAAGGGCTCGGCGCCGCGATTTACACGCAGATCACCGACGTGGAAGGAGAAATCAACGGCCTGATGACGTATGACCGAAAGGTCATCAAAGTGCCGCCGGAAGAAATTCGTCCAGAGGTCGAGGCGGCGATCAGGGCCGGCAGTGCCGAATCCCTTGGCAGTGTCGAGTCCCTGCGTGCTCCCGGGAACGGCCATTGACCCGTCAGGCCATTTTCAACGCCCGGCACTCGCCCGTCGTCGCCAGACGGTTGCCTGCGCCACGCTCCACTGAAATTTGCGCGCGTGCTCCCGGAGCAGAAACGGCAGATCGCGAGTGGCAAGCAAGTCACACGTGGACCCAAGCAGATCCTGCAACGAGGCCAACGTCGTCTGGGGCTTGCCTGTCTCGTCCGAAATTCCCCCGAGCCATTCCCGTGGAGGCGTAAATTCAGCCAGCCAGGTGTAAGGCGAACTAAGGATCAGCACGCCGCCCGGGCTAAGGCAGTTGATCAGGTTCTGCAGCAACTGCCGGGGCGAACGAACCCGGTCAATCAGGTTTGCCGCCAACACAACGTCAAACGTCCCCAGGCCGGGATCAAACTTCGTGGCGTCACCCACCAGAAAACGGCAACGCTGACGGTCAATATCAATCGGCAGGGCGCGCTGAGCCCTGGAAACCAGCATGCCTTCTTCCACGCGAGCCACTTCAGCGGTCCCGGATTTCTGAATCGACTGCGCCGCCTGGATAAACCGTTGGGAAAGGTCAATCCCGATCACTTCGGGACACGTTCGAGCCAACTCGAACGTTGACCTCCCAACCGCGCAACCCAGGTCCAACGCCCGGCGTGCACCCTCGAAAAACCGGGCGTGTTCATTCACGCAGCGGACCGGGTAGAACAATGCCTCCCGAGGCCCAAACGGGTAGGGAAGCTGGTCTTCGGCAGAACCGTAATGAAACAGCACGTACTGGTGCAGCAACGCATCGGTTTCGTAAACAGGAGGCGTCAAATTGTAGGAATTGTATAAACAGTAACAATTGGATCAGTGCTAACGGAGGGAGGAGCTGACTAAGGGACGCAGTCGTTTAAACTATTACAGTTCCGGGAATTAATACAATTCATACAACGTTTACAATTTTCTTGCTGTCAGGCTTTCACTTCTGGCGCATCTTTGATGGCCACGTGCTCAATCGCTTTAAAAGGCAGAAACAGAATCAAACCCTCCTGATCCACAACTGTGAAGTACCGGTTGCCTACACTCATGCGTTCGACCGTTTCGATGGGGTAAACGCCCCCGCCGCGGAGCGTCAGCACAAAAGGAACGAACGGCGTGCGGCGAAGAAATTGGATCAGTTGGTCCCTCATGATGCAACAACCGACCCCTAGCACGGAACTGCCGGTTCGGCGAACGGGTCATTACCCTGTCCGCGCAGGAACTCCTCCCGTATGCGCGCTTCAGCTTCCCCAAGCGGAATGCCCGAATCGCAAAGGTAAAATCCGCACCCTCAACGGTAAACCGGATCCGTTCGCGGCGCTGGCTTTCGCTGGTTTGATCGGCGCCGTTCAGCCTTCGGCTAATAGCAGGTCCCGCATGTACCGCGCCGGCTCGAAATTCTCGATCAAAATCACGGTCGCGCCATTCCGGCGCATCCGAACCTGCGGCACACGGATTTCCGGAGTCTTATGGGGCGCAAAAAGGATGTCGTCGTGTGTCGCGTTCCTGGCGTCCTGAAAATCTCCCGTGCTGATGTGCCCTCCCAGGTGGTCACTACGCCCGGTCGCGATGTGAAGGGTGCCCAGCACTTTTTCGTCCTGGATATCCTGCCCGGAGACCGGCAAAAGCTGTGTCCCAAAGCCTAGTTCACCGATTTCGCCGGTGGCGGGATCGGCGGCAAGCTTCCGGCGATGCTCATCGACGGTTGCCCGGTTGCCTTGCAGCCATTCCGCTGCAGAGATGCGCCCGTCCGCCACCGTCATAATGCCAAGGGTCCCATCCTCGTATTTAAGGGGAAACTGACCGGAGGCATTGACCGGCACGAAGTAGATTTCTCCGGCCGGCAGGTTGGCAACGTCGGGCCCGCCGCGGCACAGTCCATGGCTTTTCTGGGCTTCCTCCTGAGCCAGGTCAAGCCGCAGTCCAAGGCGCCGGCCGCCAATGACAAAGTCGATCTCAACCCAGTCCGCCTTGGTCATGCCCAAACGAAGTTTTTCTGCGTTTCGACTGACTTCCTCATAGTCCACCGCGAGGCCTGAATTCAGGATGATGTCGTTGAGGCCATGCAACGTGGCGCCGCGGAACCCAAACTGTTTCGCAAAAGCCGTCAACGGGGCCGTTGCTGAAAAGGTCGAAATGCACAGGATCAGGTCGTAACGGGGGTAAACGTCGCGTGCCAGGCTCAACGTTTGTCCGTTCAGGTCGACCGCGAGGTCTGGCAGGTCCAAGTTGCTGCCGCCCGTGATGGGGTAGGCGAACATTTCTCCACCGGTGAGTCTCAGCCCGGTCAAGACCGCATTTTTCAGCTCCAGGTAGAAAGCCCCATAGGCGAGCCGTTGGACCGTAAGGTCTGGTTGCTTGAGGAACGCAAAATCCTTGATGTCCCCTGGGTTCGGGAGGTCGATCAGGATGGCAATCCGATCCCCGGGCCTAGGGTCAAACACAGTTTTGAGCAGGCGGGACAAGTTAAAGGGCGGGAACGTCTTGGGGACGCGCAGCCTCGGTTCGGCAATCGTGGACATACAGGAAACTATCGGCAACTAAATCACGACTGAAATCAGTCACCATGCAACCTACAGATTGATACGCGGCCCGGAGGCGTTTGGACACCGTCGCGTTTTCACCGGTTCGGCCGGGTTTATCTGGCGCCTCGTTTGCCTTCGGGAGCGAACGCGTCGATTTCCATCTGCACTTGCCGGGCCGTGCGGCGCACCCCGTCCAGGAACAATGCGGCCAGGCGCGGGACCGGCTCTTGCCAGAAAGCCGCGATGTTGAGCCTGGCATGGCCCTTCAACGGGAGCGCGCGAACCCCGTTTCCAAAGGTGGAACCAGCCGTCACCAGGGACAAGCCGATCCCGAAGCCGGCGGCCACGTACGTCTGCACCATTTCGAGATTCGACAGCTCGATGCCAATTTCCCATTCCGTGCCAAGTTTTCGTAGGCCGTCGTGAAACGTTTTATAGATTGCGGTGTCAGCCGGCACGGAGATCAACGGCAACGGCCGTTCCGCCAGCAACTGCTGGGCATCTCCCGTGGCCAGGGTTGCCGGCACGAGCAACATCAGCGGCGCTTCGACCAGCGGTTCGTGACGCAGGCCGGCCGGCGGTTTTGCATAAAGTTCGGTGATGGCAAGGTCCACCTCCTGACTGAGCAGGTACGCTTCGGCCATGGTTTGGTTCGCGTCGCGCAGCACCAGCTTGAGCTCCGGAACCTGTTCCCGCAGCCCATTCAAGAGCCGGGGTCCATATTCCCGGAGCAAGGCCGATGAGGCGGCCAGCCTCAACCTGCTGGTTTGATGACCTCGAAGCTCGTCCGCAACCTGTCCCAGGTTCCCGAAGAAAGGTTGAATGAAATGGTAAAGCCGCTCGCCGCCAGGGGTCAGGGCGAAGGGCCGGCGGTAAAACAATTTCTGACCGAGGTAGGCTTCCAAGGCCAGAATCTGCCCACTCACCGCCGGTTGCTGGATGCCGTAAGGCATGTGCCGGATCGCCGAACTGATGCCGCCGTACCTGGCCACATAATAAAACAGCTCGAGGTGGTGAACGTTCATCGCAGTCGCGGGTATTGTTTCTACCAAAGGTTTCACGGCAAAGAAAGGCCGCCGCAGCCCATTCGTGTGGTGAGAACCCCGTTGGACCATGGAACCTGAGTTTGCGACGACGAAAGGCCCGGCTTGCGGCCGGCCCGCCTGCAGCTAGAATCCGGCTGCAACGATGTCCTCTCAGTTTGGCGTTCTTTTCCGGGTAACCACCTGGGGTGAGTCCCACGGCGGCGGCGTCGGGGTAGTCGTGGATGGCTGCCCTGCGCGCATCCCGTTGGGGCCGGAAGACATTCAGCCTGAGCTCGACCGACGCCGCCCGGGGCAGAGCGAGATCGTCAGCCCGCGTTCGGAAGCGGACCGCTGCGAGATTTTATCCGGTGTGTTCCGCGGGGAAACGTTGGGCACGCCGATTGCCGTGTTGGTCCGCAACACCGACGCGCGTCCCGAGGCCTATCGGGAAATGGAGCATGCCTTCCGTCCCAGCCACGCCGATTTTACCTACCAGGCCAAATACGGGGTCCGCAACTGGGAAGGAGGCGGGCGTTCTTCCGCGCGTGAAACCATCGGCCGGGTCGCGGCGGGAGCCATCGCCAGGAAAGTGTTGCGGCGTGATCACCCGCAGTTTGAAATTGTGGCCTTTGTGGAGAGCGTCCACCGCATTCGGGCGCAGGTCGACGTCGAACGCGTCACGTCGAGCGAGGTCGAGGCTTCCATCGTGCGGTGCCCCGACCCGAAGGCAGCCGCGGAAATGATTGCGCTTATCAAACAGGTGCGAAAGGAAGGCAATTCGGTCGGAGGCGTAATCTCCTGTGTGGCGCGCGGCCTTCCTCCGGGGTTGGGGGAACCGGTGTTTGACCGCCTCGAGGCGGATCTTGCCAAAGCAATGCTGAGCCTGCCGGCGACCAAAGGTTTTGAAATCGGCTCTGGTTTTACCGGCACCCTGCTGACCGGTGCCGAACACAACGACGCTTTCACCATGCAGGATGAACGGGTCCGCACCGCCACCAACCGTTCCGGAGGGATCCAGGGCGGCATCAGCAATGGAGAATCCATCTTTTTCCGCACCGCGTTCAAACCAACTGCCACCATCCTACGGCCCCAGGCGACGGTAAACGATTTGGGCCAGGAGATCGAACTTTCTGCGCGCGGGCGCCATGACCCTTGCGTGCTGCCGCGGGCCGTGCCGATGGTCGAAGCCATGGCGACGCTGGTCTTCTGCGACCACTTTCTGCGGCAGCGCGCGCAGAACCAACCCTAAGCCCTGCCGTGCCGCCACCTGACCCTGCATGGCAGAGTGCCTGGTTGCTTGCCGCATTGGTGCTTCTCTTGTGGGGCGCATGGCGCGGCTGGGCAAACGGACCTTGGCGCTTGCTGGTGACACCGGTTGCGCTGTTGCTGGCGTACCTCCTCAACGCGGTAGCCGCCGACCCGCTCACGGACGCTGCCATCGGCACGACGCACTGGCCGCGTCCCGTAACTTTTCTGGCTGTCTCCGTGGTTCTTAGCCTCGCCGGTTACCAGGTGTTCCGCGTGATTGGTCGCCGGCTTTGCAAACGCACCCGCGACCACCTCCGCCCTGCGACCCGCCTGACGTATGGAATTACCGGAGCCATTCTCGGCGCCCTCACCAACTTGCTTTGGCTCTGGGCGCTGGTCATTGCCGTCCGCGTGTTGGCACATGTGGACGCAGGCCAACCGGGGATCGGGGCGGCAGCCGACGGATCGGGGTCGAACGTGCGGCGACTGGCTGCTTCCATGGAAGCAGCCTATGGAAAAGGTCTGATTGATGCCGTGGACCCGGTGCCGCCCTGGTTCTATGTGCGGCTCGACCAGTGGCGCCGGCTCCTGCTTAACCCGGAAGCTTTGCACCGGTTCGTCACCTACCCGGGTTTCGAGTCTTTGCGCAGCCACCCGCGGCTCCGGGCGTTCGAGCAGGATCCCAAAGTTGCCCGCGACCTGGAACGGGGCGATTTCCTCGCCTTGCTGACCGAGCCGGCGTTTGGGGACCTGATGAACGATCCGAGTTGGTGGTCTACCCTTACGGGCCCTCAATTGGACGCCGCCATGCGGTACGCCCTCGATGAAACCTGAAACAATGAACAGCAATGAACAGCAGCGAACGTCAATCCCCCAGTCACCTCTGCGACGATTGGATGCCGCCAAGGTTAGGACGCGGATTCAGTCTCCTTCTTCCGCCGCGGCGTCCCTACCTGACACCGCCTTTTCCCCCAAAGTCATCCCTGTGAATTGATGTTCATCGTTGTTCATTGCTGTTCATTGCTGTTCATTGATTCATGCTTCGTGATTACGTAGCGACGATCGGGCTTGAGGTGCACGTCCAACTCAAGACCAGAAGCAAGATGTTCTGCGGTTGCGCCGTGGAATACGGCGCTGACCCTAACGTGCATACCTGTCCGGTGTGCCTGGGTTTGCCCGGCGCGCTGCCGGTGATGAACCTTGAAGCACTCAAGCTCACGGCGTTGACCGGGTTAATGTTAAAATGCGAGATCGCGCCGATCTGCAAGTTTGACCGCAAAAATTACTACTACCCCGACATGCCGAAGAACTACCAGATTTCACAGTACGACCTGCCGCTTTGTCAGCACGGCGAAGTGCCGTTGCACGATCTGGCTTTCCCCAAAGATGCACAAAAGGACATCGTCAATCCCGGAAAAAGGGTTCGCCTGACCCGCATTCATTTGGAGGAAGACGTTGCGAAAAGCTTTCATTTCGCGACCAGCACCGGCATTGACTTTAACCGGGCCGGCACTCCGCTCATGGAGATCGTCTCACAACCCGACATTGAATCAGCGGAAGAGGCTTTCGCCTACCTGGCAGCGTTGAAGCAAACCTTGGTGTACGGCGGCGTCAGTGATGCCGACATGGAAAAAGGACAGTTGCGCTGCGACGTCAATGTGTCGGTGCGCAAACGCAGCGAAACGGCGTATGGAGCGAAGATCGAGTTGAAAAATCTGAATTCGATCAGCGGCGTGCGCCGTGCGCTCGCGTATGAAATCGACCGTCAGATCGGGGCGCTTGAACGTGGGGAGACGTTGCGGCAGGAAACCCGGCGATGGGATGACGATGCCGGCGAGACGACTTTGATGCGCACCAAGGAATCCGCGCACGATTACCGGTACTTCCCGGATCCGGACCTGTTGCCGGTGCAAACCGACGTCTTTATGGGTGAGGTGAGGAGCCGCTTGCCGGAACTGCCATGGGAAAAGCGCGAGCGCTTCCGGAAAGAGCACGGGTTGAGCCCGCTTGATGCCGGCGTGTTGGCCGACAACCTGGTCCTGGCCGGCTATTTCGAGGCTGCGGTCGAGGGAGCAGCCCGACCTAAACTGATCGCCAATTACGTCATTAACGACCTCCTTAGCGCGCTGGGCGCCGCTGATAAAACGGTGCTGGAATGCCCGATCAGACCGGAGAGCCTCCGGGAGTTAACGGGTTTGGTGGATCAGGGTAAAATCAGCACCAAACAAGCCAAGGAGGTTTTTGCGGAGATGTTTGCTACCGGCCAATCTCCGCAGGCGATCGTGCGGGCAAAAGGTCTGGCGCAGGAAAGCAACGTTGGGGCCATCGAAAGCCTCTGCCGGCAGGTCATCGCGGGAAATCCGAAGGTGGTGGAGGACTACCGTGCCGGCAAAGCAGCCTCCATCAACTTCCTGAAAGGGCAGGTCATGAAGTTGTCGAAAGGAACCGCCAATCCCAAGGTGGTTGGAGACACGTTGCAGAAACTGCTCTCCTGAGGGCGGTGTGAAAACGCGCGGTCCGGCAGCCCGGGGCGCTTGGGGAGGTCGCGTTGGGACTCGCGCCCCTACCGAAGACCCCAACAACGCGGCGCCAGCGGCGAACGGATTCGCCGCCCTACCGGGCCACCGCTCGCCTGCCGGCCAAAATGGAAAACGGCGTAAGTTAGTGCCTATGGGACACGCGACCCTGCCGGGCACACCCATGCCGCAACATTGATACGATTGTTACAACTTATCCCATTCTTACCATTCCACTCAGGGCCGATGGTGGGTGACCCAATCGTCCAGGGAGGGAACGATCGCCCCCTGGGCTTCAAGGTCAAGGTTGTAAATCGTCCGGGCGTTAGTGACCCAGGCCGGCACCGGTGAACCGGCCTCCGCCTCAATGCGGTCGAGCGTTTCGCGACGGGAAGCCCAGAAGCCGAGGTCCTGGGTCAGTGCGCTGAAAAGCTCGCCATTGCGCCAGAGGTCTTCTGCGTGCAGCAGTTCCGGGCGAGCTTCAAGGAACTGCCATACCAAATCGGCGTGTTCCCCGCGGTCGGCGATGCGGGCCAGAGACGAAGCCAGGGCGGCGGCATGGGCTGGAGGGGACGAGGCCAGGCTGTCAAGCAAGCGCCGGGCGAGCTCCGGATCGAGCGCTCCTTCGAGCGCTTCGCGGCAGGCCACTTTCAGCGCAGGCGCTGTTTCCTGTGCTTCGAGCGCTCGCAATTGCTCAAAAATCGTCGGGGAAGCGTATTGGCCCACGACCTGCAGGATGGTGTGCCAGAGGCTGGGATCGATTGCGGATTGGTCGCCGTGAAAGTTTTCGAACCGTTGGAAGGCGCCATCAATGATGCTGCGGTCGCCGAACCTGCCGAGTGCTCCGATCAGTTCAGCCCGTTGCAAACTGTCCGCCACGGTCTCGTCCCGTTTTGGTTCCCACCCCAACCGGTCAAAACGCGGGCGGAGCAAAGAAGACACATAGGCCTGGAAAGCTTCGCGTCCTGCTTGCTTGGCCTCGAGATGATCAAGGACCAGAAAGGCATCCTGTAAAAAGCGCGACACGCCTAAGCTCGCATCGCCGCCCCAGCGGTCCGCCACGCCCAGGAAAACGGACACCGACACGCGCCGAGTCCGGACCGTGGCGAACAGGTCCGACAGCAGGTTGACACGGTCCACTTCGCCAAGGATTTGAGAATGGTTTTCCAGCTCCGCCACCAGCGCCGGTTCGTACCAGACCCGGTAATAACCCAAATCGCCCGGGTTAGCTTTGATCGCCGTCTGGCAGGTGCCGCTTTCAAAGTTGTCGTTTAGCTTTTGCAGCAGGGCGTAGCGCGCCGGTTCGTCCGGCGCCACATTTAGGATGCCGACCGGGATCGTCCATTGCTCTGCGTCTTCGCCTGGTGCATCCGGTTCGTTCAGGGTGAAGCGTGATTGCTCGAGGCTGATCACACGCCGGTTGGCAACGCACTGCGACGTGAGTTTAAGCAAGGGCAGCCCTGGCTGGGTAAACCACCGTTCCGCCCAGTTTGCAACCGGCCGGGTGGCCTTGGCATCGATGGCCGACCAGAACTCGCGGCTGTGCACGTTGCGTTGTCCGTAGGAGGCGATGTAGGAACGAACCCCGTCGTGAAACGGGCCGTCACCCACAAAAGCTTCCACCATCCGCAACAGGCACTCTGTTTTCAGCCGTGCCGGCTGGTCCAGCGCTTCACGCTGATCGCCGGAAACGCGAGTGGGCCCTTGGACCGGCCGGGTTCGTTGACCCGCATCCTGCAACATCAGATCGTCCACCTGACGCCGCTCTTCCATCCACGATTTCCATTCCGGGTGAAACGCCTCGGTCGCTTTCCGTTCCATCCACCCCGCCAGGCCGTCGCTTAACCATGCCTCTTCCCAGGCCGAAAAACCTACCAGACCGCCCAACCATTGTTGCGCAAGCCTATAGGCTAACACCCGGAAAACCCGTTGTTGATTGGCCGCGGTAAGTTCTGTGCCGTCCAACAAAACGTCTTCTTCGGGGTAGGCGACGAGCCCCCAACCTGCCACCACGCGAGCCGACCGCTCGGGAAGCGCTACCTGGTCGAGGGCCGGAACGCCCGGCGGGGGTCCGAAATAATCCTCGAAGTAGCGGAGCAGTTGTTTGCTGGTTTGGAGCGCGTACCGGGC
>DASWVC010000013.1:0-3733 GCA_036401335.1 Chthoniobacterales bacterium | reverse complement strand
ATTGACACGGTAGAAGAGGCTGCCGCAAGAGGCCAGGATGTCGCTCGACCTTTGTTCCAGCGCTTCTTTGGTGACGTAGTCGATGTGGTTGCGTTCGGGAACGGTGGCGGGAGGGGCAAACGGCTCGGGGGGCGGCAACTCCGGTTCCGCCAATGGAAGCGGCACCGGCGCCGTGTCCGAATTCGGTTCGGGGATGGCCTCTGCCCGGACCCCTCGAAACATCCCGCTCGAACGAAAAGAAGCCATGAAAAAGAGGGTTAAGGCGTGGGGGCGAAGGCCGGAGCGGTGGAGGCCTGTTGGTAGTGGAACACGTTAATAGGCCTGCTGGTTGTGGAAGGTACACTTGGTAGCGTTCGTCGGGTCGTAGACGTTGGTGTAGGTGGGGGTGGCACTGGGTGAGGGCGACGGGCTCGGAAGCGATGGGCACGACGGGACGTTGCCGCCCCGGAGGTAAGGGACCAGTGGATCGGTCACGGTGCCAGTAAACGGCGGCGTTGGCATGGTCTGGCCCGGGTGATCGCCCACCCAAGCATTTTTGGCCGACTCGATCATCTGCAGGTTGGCCATGCACTGGTTCTTCTTGGTCGAGGCAATCTGCGAGTTCATGCTCGTGACCACGGCCACCCCGATGGACGCTGCGATGGCGACAGCCACGATCATTTCAATGAGGGTAAATGCTCGCTGCGCCTTTTTACCAGGCGTTCGCCTAAGGCCGGGGCACGTCGAACGAGTCATTGTCCCCCTGTATCGACCACCCGCAGCGTGGCTAAAGCCAAATGCCGCAAACGCGGCCCGGTAGGGCGGCGAGGCCCGGCAACCACCCCGGCCAGGCGGGTGCGACGGGGGCTGCGTTGTTACCCCGATACCCCGGCGGCGAAGGGACTCGCCGCCCTACCGGCCGCCGGTCACGAACTGACTCGTGACCCTGCCGCAGGAGGCACCGGCGCGTTCGCGCGTCAACGTGGCACCGGCACCCCCTTCGCATGGCCGTTCATTGCCTCAGGGCCTCGCCGACCGGGGCATGGGCTCGGTAGGGCGGCGAGTCCCTTCGCCGCCGGGGTATGCGGCCGCTTGTCAAGGCGACGGGAGCAGCCTCTTTCTCGCTGGACTTGAAGGGTGAGAAAAGCTTGCCTGATATATAAAAACACGTTTAAATTAAGTTATGAAATCACGCCGCAAATGCCTTGGCCATGACGGTGTACCCCACACATTCCGCTGGAGTGCAGTGTTTTTCATCACGATCTGCGGTGCGGGGCGCCACCGGAATGTGCTCTGTACCGAACAAGTCGGTGAACGCATCCTCGAGGCGGCGCGCCATTATGAACGAATAAACCGGTGGCATGTCGGCTTGCTCGTTTTGATGCCGGACCATCTTCACGGCATCTTCAGTTTTCCTTATGACCAAGGCATGACTTCGACCGTGCAGCAATGGAAGCATTACCTTGCTCGAACGTACGGCCTTCACTTCCAGCGGGATTTCTTCGACCACCGCATCCGGCCAGGCGAGAACTACAAAGCAAAGGTGCAGTACATCCTGAATAACCCGGTCCGGGCGGGCTTGGTGCCGAACTGGCAAGACTGGCCATACCTCATCCACCGCACCGCATGCAACGGTGCTGGGCGGGTTGTGCAGGAACGCTGAATCGATGAACCACAATCCCCGTGGATGACCGTTGGAGGGGGACACGGTTATGCCTTCACTCCGATACGTTTCGCTCGCTCCGGCGGCGAAGGGACTCGCCGCCCTACCGGGTGATGCGCCCTCCACTGGCGGCGAAGGGACTCGCCGCCCTACCGGGCCGCACCTTCCGCTAGAACGGACTCGGTTTCTGAGGCACCGGTTTGGGCGTGGCGCCCGGGGTCGGTGTGGCCCCTGCCGCTTGCCAACCGGTCGGGGTAACTGCCTGCGGCAACGTCGATGAAGTGATCTGGGAGATGCGCAGGTCCATCACCATGGGGACAATGGGCGGCACCACCGCTCCGTCGAGTAGGTTAGGGTCGGCCTGCAGCTTAACCAGGCCAGGCGTGGGTAGGGGAGGCGTCGCGCTGGCCCCGGGAGCTCCCCCGGCCACGAGCGAGCCCGTTACGGTGACGCCCAAGGTCGGTCCGGGGTCGAGAATCCGCATCGGGTCCGTGGTGCTGCCTGAGATGAGCGCGGCGCTGATTTTTGCGTTAACCGGCTGGGCCCCATACCCGCTTAATGTGATGCTGGCCGAGGGCGGATTCGCCGCAGGGTTCTTCGGATCCTGGCCGGCGAACGTGTAGTAAGCGTTGGGCGTAAGGGTAAGCGTTAGAATCGCTGGGGGCAGGTAGAGGTAAGCCGAGGGCACGGTGAGATTGATGGAAATGACCCTGGGAGTGGCGGCGTTCCAGTCGCCTGGCACCAACTGGATCATGCCGGTTTCGCTAAAGGCCGAGGCGGACGGCGAGGCGGAAGTGACACCGCTGTTCGGGTACAAACTGTTTCCGTTGTAGCTGGCGAAATAGCGCGACGTGGCCGGACCGCTCAAGGGCGCAGCCGCAGGTCCGCCCAAGGTGAAGGCTAAATTGAAGGCGGCAGCGGGTGGTGGGCCGGAAAGGGTCAGGGTGAAGGCGCCGGGAGGGCCGCCGTAAGAGGCCGGGCTGGCGGTGGCGATGATGCCGATGGTGGGCGGGGCGTAACCCAACAGGCTGACCGCTGCCGTCAGGTTGCCGGAAAGCGTGTACATTGGCGCGGTCGGCTGCGGCAGCAACGTGACGGCGTAGGTTTCGGTCGCGGTGGGCGAACCGAAGTAAGCGTTGGGCGCGGCCTGGATTGTCACTGTGCCGGTGTTCGCCGCGAAATTAACCAGGAAACTGTTGCCTCCACCCGTCAGCACAG
Source organism: Chthoniobacterales bacterium (assembly GCA_036401335.1). GTDB lineage: Bacteria > Verrucomicrobiota > Verrucomicrobiia > Chthoniobacterales > JAFAMB01 > DASWVC01. The sequence continues at coordinate 873 of DASWVC010000013.1, read as the reverse complement.
GGCCGGAATCGGTGCTCACCGACAGGTCATAAGGAACCAGGGCGGTGGCCGGCACGCCCGGGTAGTAAACGATCAGCGGGTTGTTGCCGCTGCTGAACCAGACGCTTTGCGCCTTGCCCGTCCGGCCGCGGGTGATTGAAAAAACCGACCGGGTCGTCGGGTCGGTGCGGCGCAACGGAGGCGAGACGAGGACGTTCTGGATCGAGACCGGGTCTGGGACGTCTGCCAGGGTCAACACGCTGGAACTGGGTGTGCCCACGGCGTAGGTGGCCGTCGTCGTGGGGGAGGTCGTGCCGGCGACGGTCGAGTCAGGAACCACCTGGAACTGGAGCGTGGGGTTGTTCTCGATCAACCAATGATCCATCGTCGTGATGCCGATCGGGACGGTCTGGTCGTTAACGCCGAACGGCACGGCAATGAGGTTGCCGCCGGTCAGGCTCAGCGTGTTCAGGGTGTAATCCGTTCCGCTCACCGCCGTGCCGGATACCTGCACGTATATTGTTTGCGCTTTCCCGGTGCGGCTGCGGGTAACGTTTGCAATGGTACCTGGAGCCGGCGGTTGCGCGTTTCGGGGCAGGTTGATTGACCCTTGCGGCGTCAGGGTGGCCACGACGGAGTTGGGCAGGATGGTGACCGTGCCGGTTGTGTTAGAGCCAAGCTGGTAGGCAGGCACAAACCCGTGGCTTTGCACCGCCGCCGGACCGACCAGCATCCAGCCGAGGGTCCGGCTCGGCTGGACCACCCAGTCGTCCGGCGTGATCGCGATGCTCTTGGTCGGGGTCGTGGAAAAATTGATGTCGACGTAAAAGTACCCGGAAACCGGGTCGTACGTGAGGTCGGAAGGGTTGGGGACGAACGCACCCGGGTAGACGG
>DASWVC010000012.1:0-2727 GCA_036401335.1 Chthoniobacterales bacterium | reverse complement strand
CAGGTGGGCCCGCCAGATCAGGCCGATTTCGGGCCATCCGTGCAGGAAAATCATCAACGGCCCGTCGAGGGGGCCGGCCTCCCAGTAGCGCGTTGTATGGCGAGGCGAGCTAAAGGTCCGGCCAGTTAGCATGAAGGACCTTCCCAACGCGGCGCCAACCCGGGCCGCTGCTGTAGGACTTTTTGTTTCAGAGGGTTAACCTAGTGCATCTTCAAGGTAGCATTCAATGGTGCTAGTGTGGTGAGCGATTAGTTCGTTTACAAAGTGTGGACACTCGGTCGAGAATGAGATCGGCGGAGGCCGTCCAGACGAAGGGCTTAGGGGCACGGTTGTTCGCGGCGATGTAGTCGTCGATGGCGGCGATGAGTTCATCGACGCTGCGGAACGCCCCACGTCGGATGCGCTGCTCGGTGATTTTGGCGAACCAACGCTCCACTTGGTTCAGCCAGGAGCCGCTGGTCGGCGTGAAGTGGAGGTGATAACGCGGATGCGTCTTGAACCAGGTGGCCACCTTCGGCACCTTGTGGGTGGCATAATTGTCCAGCACCAGATGGATGGCTAACTTGGCCGGCACTTCACGCTCAATCTGATCCAGGAAGCGCAAGAACTCTTGATGCCGGTGCTGCGTTTGGCAGCGGCCAATGACTTTGCCCGTGGCGATGTCCAACGCGGCAAAGAGGGAGGTGGTGCCGTGGCGGTAGTAATCGTGGGTGCGGCGCTCGGCTTGGCCGGGACGCATCGGCAGGATGGGCTGGCTGCGATCGAGGGCCTGCACCTGAGCCTTCTCATCCACGCAGAGCACGACGGCGCGGGTTTGCTCGGGTGGGTTCAAGTACAGCCCGACGACGTCGCGCACCTTCTCCACAAAGAACGGATCGGTGGAGAGTTTGAAGTTCTCCTGCAGATGCGGCTTGAGCCCGAAGGCCCGCCAAATGCGCACGATGGCGTTTTGGTTCAGGCCTGTGGCGGCGGCCATGGTGCGGGTGCTCCAGTGGGTGGCCTGCTTGGGCCTCGTCTCCAAGGTCCGGGTAATGACGGCTTCGACCTGCGCGTCGGTGATTTTGCGGGGTTGGCCCGAGCGGGGGGCATCCCCCAACGCGCCCAAGCGCCCTTCCACAAAGCGCCGCCGCCATTTGCCGACCGTTTGGCTCCGCACCCCGTGCCGGACCGCCACGGCCAAGTTGCTTAATCCCGCGGCGCAATCCAAAATCAGGCGGGCGCGTTGCGCCGTGCGCTGGTCGCTCTTCGGCCGCCGGGCCAGGAGTTGCAGTTTGGCTTTTTCCTCGTCGGTCAACATGAGGGCTTGCTTCGGACGACCCGTACCCATCGTCCAATCTCGCCCTGCCTGTCTTTAATGCACGAACTAATCTCTCGCCACACTAGGTTGACGCTTAAGTCAGCCAGAATGCACGCGGTGGTCTTGGGTACGGAAGGGCGCGTCGCGTTGGAACGGGCCGCACGTTCCAACAAACGGTCCATTCGCGAGCGCCAGCGTGCCCGCATCCTGTTGGCCGCCCATACCGGCCAAAGCGACGCCGCCATCGCTCAGGCCGTCCGGGCGCACGTCACCACTGTGGCCAACGTGCGGCGCCGGCTTGCCGCTGGTGGCGTCAAGGCGTCCGTGCGCCGGGCGGAGCAACTGAATCGCACAGCCCGCTGCTTGGACGGAGAGGCGGAGGCGCACTTGGTGGCCCTGGTATGCGGCGCGCCGCCGCGAGGCCGCAACCGTTGGAGTTTGCATTTGTTAGCCGACCGCCTCGTGCAAGCCGGTTAGGTCGATGCCGTCAGTCATGAAACGGTGCGTCAGACGCTTAAGAAAATGCGCTCACACCCTGGCTGAAGAAGACCTGGAGCATCCCGCCCCACGCCAATGCCGAATTTGTGGCCGCCATGGAAGATGTCCTCACCGTTTACCAAAGGCCGTACGATGCCGCCCGTCCCCTGATCTGCCTGGACGAAGCGGCCAAGCAGTTGTGGGCCGACGTGCGCGCACCCTTGCCGCTGGCCCCGGGCCAACCGGAACGGGTCGACTATGAGTACGCGCGCCACGGCACCGCTGCCCTCTTCATGGCCTTTGAGCCCTTGGCCGGATGCCGCCATGCCTTCGTGCGCCAACCGCGCACCCGCGACGACTTTGCCTCCGTCATCCAAACGTTGGTCGACGACCTCTACCCGCAAGCCGAGCGACTCGTCTTGGTCATGGACCAACTCAACACCCACGGCGTGGCCAGCTTGTACGCCGCCTTCCCGCCGGCCGAAGCGCGTCGCTTGGCCGAGAAGCTCGAAATCCACCACACGCCCAAGCACGGCAGTTGGCTAAACATGGCCGAGCTGGAACTCTCGGTGCTGGCCCGCCAGTGCCTGCAGGAACGGATGGAAAACCAGGAACAGGTGACGCGCGAAATCGCCGCGTGGCAGCAGGCCCGCAACCGATGTGCGGTCCGCGTGAACTGGCGCGTCACCACTACCGATGCACGCGTCAAACTCAAGCGCCTTTACCCACAAATTCTACTCTGAAGCAGCATTAGGAGAACCGACCCACAAGCATCACATTAACTTAAGGCGAAGGTGCGGGGTCCAAACGCCCTCGGAGAGGAGTTGTGCGAAGCCCATTCCAAAAAGCCCTGCTTCAAGGAGTGCCGGACGAAGGAGCGGCCACTTTCCAACCGGACGCCACCTCGATCCCCCGGCGGCGAAGGGACTCGCCGCCCTACCGGCCCCCCAGTC
>DASWVC010000011.1:0-24753 GCA_036401335.1 Chthoniobacterales bacterium | reverse complement strand
AGCTGCAAGACTTGGCGGTGGTGCCCGGCGGTCAGGCGGCCCGGGCCCGCGTCCGTGAATCGGCTGCTCGACAGGCGCTGCGGGACGGCAATCCGGATGGTGCACCACCTGAAGAGAAAGTTTTGGCTGAACCGGAAAAGCAGCTATGAACGAAGGATTGAACTACGGAGGAACGGAGGCACCGGCTCAGCACCGGCCTTTGCGAGAGGTGGTGGGCGCCCTGACCCCGCTTGCGGTGGCAGTCAGCGGCGGGGTGGACAGCCTGACGCTGGCCTCTTTTGCCCATCAATTTGTGCCGGCGGACGTCGAAATGTTCCATGCGGTCTCGCCGGCGGTACCGCCGGAGGCCACGCAACGGGTACGTGCATTGGCGGAAAGGCAGGGGTGGAAGCTGACGGTTTTTGATGCGGGCGAGTTCGGCAATGCAGATTACCGCCGTAACCCCGTCAACCGCTGTTATTTTTGTAAGACCAGCTTGTACGATGCCATTCGTCGACAGACGCAAGGGACAATTGTTTCGGGAACGAACGTCGACGATTTGGGCGAGTACCGGCCTGGCTTGTCGGCTGCGTCCCTTTATGAAGTTCGTCATCCTTACGTCGAAGCCGGATTGAGGAAAAGGGATGTACGGCAACTCGCGCGCACCATGGGCCTTGGAGATGTCGCAGACCTGCCGGCTGCTCCCTGTCTGGCGAGCCGCGTTGAAACCGGCTTGCGGATTGAAGCCGCGACGCTCCGGTTCATCAACGAAGTGGAGAACCTGGTCCGCCGGGAAATTGCCCCGAACGTTGTCCGCTGCCGGGTCCGACGCGACGCCGTGAGCGTTGAACTGGATCCGAGGACGCTTGAAAGGATCGTCGACGCCCAACGGGTACACCTGAGAGCTTTAATTACTCCTTTGTTGCCGACCGGAGAGGAACCCCGGAAAATCACCTTTGAGCCTTACCGGGTGGGCAGCGCTTTCCTGACGAACTGAATGCCGGTCAACGAGCACATCAACCTCGATTTTAAGCGGGCGGCCAGGCTCGGTTTTAACGAGGCAATTTATGCGGAATCGAAATCCGTCGCGCAGCTGGCTCACATTCTGGAACAAGCTGTGGAACGCGGCGAAAGTTTCCTCCTGACGCGCCTGCGCCCTGACCAACATGCGGCGCTGCCGCCGGACCTGCGTCAAGGAATAGATTTTGACCCGGTCTCCCGGACCGGGTACTTCGGTGGGCGGCCGACCCCGCAGGGTGCGCCGCGGGTGGCAATCGTCTCGGCCGGCACTTCGGATGCGCCGGTGGTGGCTGAGGCCGCGCGGACCCTGCGATTTTATGGTGAAGGGAATGCCTCCATTAATGATGTCGGCGTTGCCGGCATCTGGCGCCTTCTGGAACGGGTCGAGGAATTGGTTTCCATGCCCGTCGTGATTGTGGTGGCGGGAATGGACGGAGCCTTGCCGAGTGTGGTAGGTGGATTGGTGCCCGGGTTAGTGATCGCGGTGCCGACTTCCGTCGGCTACGGCGTAGCCAACGGCGGCTCAGCCGCCTTGCACGCCTGCCTGGCGAGTTGCGCGCCAGGTTTGGTGGTCATGAACGTTGACAATGGCTACGGTGCGGCCTGCGCCGCGTTACGGGCACTGCGGGGACGAGGGCCGGCGACGACCGAACGGCAGACACAGGGGTGAGGACGGGTGTTCGGTCGCACCGGGTTTTTCCCGGGCCTGAATCCGGGTTGAGGCTCTGAACGGATGCGCTAATTTTCCAAAACCCATGAACATCAGCCGTCGAGGCTTTCTAAAAACCACGTCGCTCACCCTTGGCTCCGGTCTGGCTGCCCAAACGCTTCTCCAGAACACGCTCGCCGCAGAACGGGACGTTCGGGAGCAACCCCGGCCGGAACAGACCAAAAAGGGCGACATGCTTTACCGTACCCTGGGCCGGACCGGTCAACAGGTGTCTTTGATTGGACTGGGAGGCCATCACATCGGCCGGCAGAAAGAGGAAGCCGAGAGCATTCAACTGATCCGGACCGCCATCGATCGGGGAATCAATTTCATGGATAACTGTTGGGACTACCATGACGGCGGCAGCGAGATCCGCATGGGTAAAGCCCTCCGTGACGGGTACCGGAACCGGGTTTTCTTAATGACGAAAATCGACGGCCGCACCAAAGAAGCCGCCAGCCGCCAAATCGATGAATCCCTGCAGCGCCTGCAGACCGACTACCTGGATTTGTTGCAACACCATGAGGTGCTCCGGATGGAAGATCCCGACCAGATCTTTTCGCCAGGCGGTTCCATGGCCGCGGTGTTGGAGGCAAAGCAAGCGGGCAAGGTTCGTCACATCGGCTTTACCGGCCACAAAGACCCGCTCGTGCACCTGCGCATGCTCGAAGTAGCGGCTCAGAATGGGTTTCACTTCGACACGGTGCAGATGCCGCTCAACGTTATGGACGCGCATTTCCGAAGTTTCCGCAGCCAGGTCGTGCCGGTAGCCTTAAAGCAAGGGATTGGCATCCTGGCGATGAAAACGATGGGGGATGGTTTCGTGCTCAGAAGCAAGACGGCTACTCCCGTCGAGTGCCTTCATTACGCCATGAGCCTGCCGGCATCGGTGGTGATCACCGGCATTGATTCGATTCCGATTTTGGACCAGGCATTCGAAGCGGTGCGAACCTACCACCCCCTGGGTGGTCAGGAACTGGCCTCCTTGCTCGCAAAAACGCAGGATGCCGCCGCGAAAGGGAAGTTTGAACTTTACAAGACCTCGAACCATTTTGACGGCACCGCCCGAAACCCCCAGTGGCTGGGCTACCCTCCACAGTCGGTATAGAACGAACGCCGAAAAGGCCTTTGCCCGGTAAGGGTGCGGTTGGTAGGGTCGGCGGTCCCTCGGCCGACCAGGGTATGCGGGTGGAAGCAGGCGTCGGTAGGGCGCCTCCGTCCGGTAGGGGAGCTTGTCCTCAAGCGCCCCCCTCAGCGCCCGGAGAGCAACCGCTCCCACGGGCGACGAACGAAGGAAATGCGGTTTGCCGGCTGAGGGGTGGACGGATCCCTTTGCGACCGTTCCCCTCCTCCGGCTAGTCCCGGTCAGGGATTAGCCGTGAGTTCGTTTGCCAAGGAGAACGTGCCGCTCAGTTTAATGTCCTGCGACGAATCGCCGACCAGAACGTTGTAAGTTCCGGGCGGCGCAACCCATTTCTGGGCGTTCTTATCCCAATAAGCCACGGAACGCTGGTGCAGCGTTAAGCTCACCGTCTTGGATTCGCCTGGTTGGAGGTAAACCTTGTCGAATCCTTTCAGCTCTTTGATCGGCCGATCAATGGACGGATTTTTCTGCCCCACGTAGAGCTGGGCCACTTCGGCCCCGGCCCGTTGCCCAGTGTTCGTCACCGTGAACGTGACGGTTACCGGCGTGGTGCCGTCGAACTCCACCGGTTTTACCTGGAGGCCTGAAAACTCAAAGGTGGTGTAGGACAGGCCGTAGCCGAACGGGTACAGCGGCGCGATGTGGCCCTTCTCATAACCGCGGTATCCTACGTAGAGCCCTTCGGAATAGGCGATTTCGGTCGGCTTCTGGTTTACCGGTTTGGGAAAGGTGGCGTAAGCCGGGTTATCCTGAATCCGCCGCTCAAACGTGACGGGCAGCCGGCCGGACGGGTTCACGTCGCCGAATAGAATTTCGGCCAGCGCCTGACCGCCGTTTTGGCCGGGGTAGAACGTGTGCAGGTACGCGCCCACTTGGTTGATCCAGCTTAGTGAGTCGAAGTTGCCACCCCCGTGCAGCACGACAATCGTGTGCGGGTTAACCCGGGAAAGGTTCTGGATCAGCTCGTCCTGGAATTCCGGCAGCTGAAACTCGCGGTCTAAGCCTTCGCCCTCGTACTCCTCACTGAGGCCCCCGCTCACCACCACCGCGTCGTACTTGGCCAGGTCAGGAGGGGCTTGCAACGATGCCCAACTTGCCTGGATGCCTTGCAAACCGCCTTCCTCAAAAAAGTTAAAAAAACCTCCGACCCGTCGGTACTCAATGACCACGGCGTAAGTCCTGCCCGCTTGCAGGTTGATCTTGCCCGACAGCGCGGGAGTAGGGCCGTAGCCCACCGGCGGCAGGGGCGGCTTGTTGAAGGTATCGATCAGCTTTTGACCATTTACAAAGAGGCGCAGACCGCCGTCAGCTCGGAGCTTGAAAACCTGGTCGCCCGAGATTGCCGGGCGGATCTGGCCCGTCCAGCGAACCGAGAAGCTCGCTTGATTTGCCGCAGGAATCGCCGGCGGAATTTCGGCTATCGGGATCGTGCCTTCTACCGGACTGACCGCGGTCGTCCACTCAAAATTCAGGCGGATGTCGGTCCGCGTCGCCGCCGGAAGGCCGGAAAGGTCGTTGCTTGCAAAGTACTCCCCTTGCAAACCCTGGACGATTTCACCCTGTTTGTCGACGTTTTCCCAGAGCGTCTCCTCCGGGTTCAACGAGCAGCTCGAGAGGTAGTCGACCTGGGTGTTTTCGGCTGGCGCTTCGGAGCGGATGCCGTCAAGCTCGCTCACCCAGTTGATAGGTGTGACGTATGAACTGCCGAACCCGGTCGGCGGCGCCGCCTTCACATAATCCCCAATGACGGCGATGGAACGGATTCCTGAGCTCAACGGAAGCAGGTCGCCTTCGTTCTTGAGCAGCACGATGCCTTCCCGGGCAATCTGCGTGGCAACCGCCTCGCTGTAAGGGTTGTCCTGCGGGATGGTCGGATCAAGTTGCTGGCGATCAAGGAACCCGAACGAAATCACCCCGTGGAGAATGCGGCGCACCTTGTCATCAATGGTCGAAACCGGCAGAAGGCCCGCGCCGATCACATCTCCGAGTGTCGTGGCGTTCATGAACGACCCCGACGGCAGGTCCACGTCGCAGCCGGCCACGGCCGCTTTGACCCCGTTGTGAATGGCGTCGTAATCCGAAACCAGAATGCCCGGAAAACCCCAGTCACCTTTGAGGACCTTTTCCAGAAGGAACTGGCTCTCGCAACACCAATCCCCGTTCACCTGATTGTAGGCCCCCATGACCGTGGCGGCGTGACCCACCTTCACAGAGGTTTCAAATGGCGGCAGGTAGATCTCGCGCAGCACGCGTTCGTCAACCAAAATGTTTACGTTCGTGCGATTTTCTTCTTCATCGTTGCAGACGTAATGTTTGGCGCTCGCCCATACCCCCTGGCTTTGAATGCCCAGCACTTCTTGTGGCGCCAACTGCCCTCCCAGGAAAGGGTCCTCGCCGGTGAGGTACTCGAAATTACGTCCGCCCAGGGGCACCCGGTAGAAATCCATCCCGGGCCCTTCAATCGCGAAATATCCGCGGGCACGCGTGTCTTCTCCCATACCGACGCCTTGGTCGTAGGCGAGGGTTGGGTTCCACGTCGCCGCCAAAGTTAACCCGGACGGAAAACGGACGCTGGGATGATTGCGGCGAACGCCCAAGCCTGCGTCCGTCTGGTAGATCTGCGGGTTCAAGCTGCCGGGAAAATGGGCAACCTGGGGAATCGGTTTTAGGTCGAAAAAACCGGTCCCACCGATGTAGCTCAATTTTTGCGCAAGCGTCAATTGGGAGAGGATGGTGTTTACCCGGTTCTCTACGTTGCTTGGCATGCCGACTGCAGGACCCTGTTCACCGCGCACGTTCCACGTGCAGGTGAGTAACCCGATTAATGCTGCTTTCTTTAGCTCGACTAACCTCATAGAAGGGGGGGAATGGTTGGTTCGGTTGATCCATCAACGAGGCGGTCGTGATTTGGAAATGAATGCCCGCGTCGAGATGGTTGGTTCGGTTGATCCGCTGGTGAGTAAACCAAAACCGGGCATGATCCCGTCGGCGCCGCTCAAAAGCTAAGTTTGGGCACCTAACAATGGGCATTACCCTCCAGGAATCATGGACGGGTGAAGAGAAGCCGTGGGTGCGGCTCCGGGACAACGGACCTCAGTGGTACGTTATCCGCCCATGGTGAGGCCTCCGCGTCATGGTCTTTGGGGGGAAGTAATAAATAGCGGGGAAGGGTATCTGGCTTGGTAAACCTCATCTAGCATGAAACGCGAGTGTTCGTCTAGAATTTACCACGGACTTCACTGGAATTGCCGGTCATGGTGATGCGAATCGAGGAAACGAGTGGCGACCGTCTCCCCGGGTAGGTTCAGGCTGACCAGGCCCACCCCGGGGCACCGAGGGAGGGCGCTTGAGCACAAACTCCCTTACCGGGTGGGCGAAACCCACCATGGCAGGGTCGGCGATCTCCCGCCGACCCCGGCCGGTGAGCCGGTTCCCGGCTTGCCCACCTACTCGACCCGTTGCGCCGCGGCCTGCGCTTGAAGGCACAGTTCCGCCGCCTTAAACGCGTGTTCCTGCGTCATGGCCGTCTCCGTGCCGTTTATGCAATCAAGGATCAGACGTCCGAAAAAGGGAAAGCCGACTTTGCCGCTCAGGGCGAAAGGTTGCTCTCCATCCTGGTTGACCAGAAACAGGTGGTCGCCGCCAGCGTCGCGGGTAATGTCAATGTACTTCCGCATTTCAATGTAGCCGGTCGTGCCGAGGATGACGGTGCGTCCGTCTCCCCAGGTGCGCAGTCCGTCCGGCGTCAGCCAGTCCACTCGAAAATAGGATGTCGCACCGTTGTCCGCCACCAGCGAGGCATCGCCGAAATCTTCGAGCTCCGGGTGGGCTTTGTGGGCGAAATTGGCGATGCGAGCCGACGTGACGGCGGCGTCCGCCGCTCCCGCGTAAAAGAGAAACTGTTCGATCTGGTGGCTTCCGATGTCGCACAAAATTCCGCCATACTTTTTCCGGTCAAAGAACCAGGCCGGGCGAGCGTGGGGGCTAAGACGGTGCGGACCCAGTCCCAGCACGTGAACCACCCGGCCAATGGCCCCTTGTCCGACGAGGTCGCCAGCGAAGACAGCGCATTCGACGTGCAGACGCTCACTGTAATAAACCATGTACTTCTTGCCGGTTTCTGTCGTGACCCGCCTGGCGTCCTCGAGCTGGTTCAATTCCGTAAAAGGCGGTTTGTCCGTAAAATAATGTTTGCCCGCCTTCATGACCCGAATGCCCAACGGTCCCCGTTCCGAGGGAACCGCAGCCGCCGCAACCAGTCGAACTTCCGCATCCGCCAAGACCTGTTCCACGGACCGGGCAATTTGAACTTGCGGAAAGGCCCGCTGAAAGCCCTCCACTTTGCGCGGGTCGGGATCGAAGACCCACTTCAAACTCCCTCCGGCTTCAACCAGCCCATTGCACTGGCCGTTGATGTGCCCATGATCAAGCGCTACGGCCGCGAAGGCAAATTCGCCCGGTTGACAGACGGGTGTCGCTTTACCTTTCGGTGAATAGTCAAAACCGGTCTGGCTCATGGCTCGGCCGGCAGCTGGTCAGCGGAAGGAAGCGGTTACGTCGTCCGTGATGACCGAACCCGTCTTTGGTTCCCGCCGCCGGGAGGACGCTACCAGCTTCTGCAGGTGTTTCGCATACAACGCTCCATCCAACGGCAGCTCGACCGAACGGTTTTCCAGGGTGGAAAGCAGGAAGCTGTTGGCCAACTCCAAAGAAAAAATGCCTTCCCGGGCCGGAGCCAGGAGCGGCGCCCCGTCGAGAATGGCCGCAACGAAGTTGGCCAAAACACCGTTGTGCTGGGGCCCATGACCTTTAAGCGGAATTTGCACGTTCCACGTGGCAGGCGCGGAAAAACGACCAGGATCCGTCCTCGAAAACTCTCCCATCGGCACCTCGTTGCGCGTAAACAGGAACTGGTCGTTCTCAATGACGACTTTGCCGCGCTCCGCGGCTACTTCAAGCCGGTTGGTGCCCGGCGCCTCGCCCGTGGAAGCGCTGATCACGGCGGTCATGCCGTCCGGGTACTCCAGGTAAGCGGTCACATCATCTTCCACTTCGATGTCGTGGTACCGACCGAACTGGCAGAATGCCCGGACCCTTGCCGGCATCCCAAAGAGCCATTGGTAAAGGTCCAGATTATGCGGGCACTGGTTAAGCAACACCCCGCCTCCCTCGCCTGCCCACGTGGCCCGCCAGTCACCGGACTGATAATAGGCCTCGGTTCTGAACCAGTCGGTAATCGTCCAGTGAACGCGCCGGACAGTCCCAAGCTCTCCGGACTTCACCAGCTGCCGAAGCTTCAGGAAATACGGGTCGAGCCGCTGGTTAAACATGACCCCAAAGACCTGGTCGGAACGGGTGTGGGCAGCCAGAAGTCGGTCCGCCTCGAGCTTGTGGACGGAAATCGGCTTCTCCATCAACACGTGTCTGCCCGCTTGCAGCGCCTGAATGCCGATGGTGCTGTGAAAATAATGCGGGGTCGCCACGAGCACGGCGTCGATCGCGGACAGCTTCAGCAAGTCCTCAACCGAAACAAAACCTTTGGTGGATGAAAACCGTGCCAGCAATTCCGGATTCTGGTCACAAACGGCTGCCAACTCACACCGCGGCACGGCCCCGTTCAGCACATTTTGGGCGTGCAACCCTCCCATCGTGCCGATGCCCACGATCCCGAGTTTAACCGTTTTCATCGATTACTGCGGGCCGCCTTTAGGCGTGTCAACCGTGAGCTTCGCGGATCCACTTTTCTAACGGGTGATCCGTTGGAAAAGCATGTTCAGCCGCGCTGTGTTCACTTTCCGGCAGACCGCCTTCCGGCAGGCCACTGGCGGGCACCTCCGTTTCTCCTTCGGGTTGCGGCACTTGGGCGGAAGCAGGGAGTTCGGTGGCATCGTTCATGACAGAATCTGTTCGGTTGTCCCGGCGTGTCCGGCTGCGCTCCTTCAAAGGGACGCACCCGGAGAGGGAACGTAAGCGATGACCCTCAAGCTGGCTTTTTGCCCGCTCTCAGCTTTTACTCTTCTAGAATCATGCGTTTTGACCTTACCACGACCTCGCCCCGCGAAACCTATAACCTACTGATCGGCCTGGTGGTTCCCCGGCCCATCGCTTTGGTCACCAGCATGGACCCGGCCGGGCACGTGAACGCGGCTCCGTTCAGCGCCTTCAACTACCTCGGCACCGATCCGCCCATTCTGGCGATTGGGGTCGGCAACCGCCCCGGGCCCGGCGTTATCGGCAAAGACACGGCCCAAAACATCCGGAACCGGGGCGAATTTGTGGTCAACGTGGTCAACGAACCGCTAGCAGCCGCCATGAACGTCTGCGCGGTCGATTTTCCACCGGGCATTAACGAATTGGAAGCGGCCCGCCTCACCACGGCTCCGAGCACCACCGTAAGTGTGCCTCGCATCGCCGAGTCGCCCGCGGCACTGGAGTGCGTGGAGCACGCCACGGTCGAAATCGGGAGGTCCCGGGTAATTTTGGGCCGGGTGTTGCACATTTACGTCCGTGACGAACTGATTGACCCTGCCGGGCCCTACATCCGGGCCGAGCAGCTGCACGCGGTCGGGCGGATGAACGGGCTGGGCAACTATGTACGGGCCCGGGACTTTTTCCAGCTGACCCGGCTCAGCTACGAAGACTGGGAAAAACGCTCAGGCGCAGAAAATCCGTTTTGAAAAGCTTGACAACGCCCTCCGCCTGCGCTTAATTGGTGGTTCGGGAAGCAGGAAACAGGGCAGGATCCCTTCATTGTTCCGCGCCTAACGGTCTGGAATCAGCCTAAATTAGGCGAATCCAAGGTGCTTCCAGCGGCGAAACCATTCTTAGGGAATGGTGCCGGGAAACACGAATAATTGGGCCGACAACAAACAAATTCTTGAACACCGGCACAACCAGTTTGTCAAATGTCCGATTAGTTAAGGCAGTTAAGCATTTTTATTTTGCCTCTGGTTGGGGTCGGGAAAAGTGCCGGCTGTTTTAAAGGAACCACAAAAACGTTAATATGGCAGGTGAAGATTCAGATACGGGGATAAAAATTTATCTTCGCGAGATCGGACAGATTCCGCTTCTCACGCCCCAGGAGGAGATTGAACTCGCTGCGCGCATCAAAAAGGGCGACCGCGAAGCCCGTGCGCTGATGATCAAGGCAAACCTCCGCTTGGTGGTGAAGATTGCGCACGATTACGCAAATTTAGGGTTGCCGCTGCTCGATTTGATCTCCGAAGGCAATATTGGGTTGATGAAAGCGGTCGAACGGTTCGACCCGGCCAAAGGCGGCAAGCTCAGCACTTACGCGGCTTGGTGGATCAAGCAATCGATCAAACGGGCCCTTGCTAATCAGAGTAAGACGATCCGCTTGCCGGTTCATTTGGTGGACAAAATCTCCAAGATGCGCCGGGTTTCGCTGCAAATGAGCGAAGAACTCGGACGCGAACCGACCGATGAGGAATTGGCGGAAGAGATCGGCATCTCAAGTGGCAAGGTTTCGCAACTGAAAACAGTTTCCATCCGCCCTGCCTCCCTCGATGCTCCCATCAGCGATGATGATTCGACTGAATTCGGCGAGATCGTGGGAGACGAAGATGCGCAAACACCTTTCGAGCTTTTGCGGGACAAAAACCTTCGGGACGAGGTGAGCGAACTCTTGGAAGTGCTGGATGACCGTGAACGGAAGATTATCTTCCAACGCTTTGGCCTGGATGGCGGGAAACCGAAGACGCTTGAAGAAGTTGGGAAAAAATTTGGGGTCACTCGGGAGCGCATCCGGCAATTGCAAAATATTGCCCTGGCGAAGCTCCGGCGTGCCTTGAGCAAGAAGGAAAAACCGATCGATGTGCCGCAGGAAGCGGTCGCTTAAGGGTTTTCCGGCGTAAATAAACCTTGGTAAGGCCGCCCAGATGACCTGGGCGGCCTTCGTTTTGGCACACGAACGGTTCTGTTTGCTCCCCGTTGAAAGTCCCTCATCCGCCGTTTTTAACGGTCCCGATTGGATTCCGCCGGACGGGCCGAGGCAGTTGCAATCGTCTTTTTTCAGCAGAATGAGACGGATTGTGGCATTTTAAACAACGTTTATGCGTTCAGGTAACCCTGTTCTAACTGATTCGACCTTTGAAGCCCTGCCGATTTCCGCGCGCGCGATGACCGTTCGCGGGGTTGTTGGCCGAACTTTTTTCCTTTTAATCCTGGTCGCTGCAAGCGCCGCGTTGAGCTGGTCTTGGGCAAGCCAGGATGCCTCTTTCGCGATGCCGGGTGCAATGGGAGGCGCCCTGGGCGGATTTGCAGTGGGCCTGCTGACTTCCTTTCGACCGGCCTGGAGCCGTTTCCTGGCGCCATGCTATGCTTTGCTGGAAGGCCTTTTCATTGGAGCCATTTCGGTTTTTCTGGAACGCCGCTTTCCGGGGATTGTTTTCCAGGCCGTCTGCTTGACCTTTTCGGTCATGTTCGCACTGCTGGCCGGCTATCAAGCCGGCATCATTCGCGTTTCCCAGACGTTCCGTTCGGTCGTGACAACGGCCACGTTGGGAATCGTTTTTCTTTACTTGGGCAACATGGTTTTTTCCTTGTTTACCCACCATGGTTTCAGCCTCATTGAAGGCTCTGGACCGCTGAGCATCGGCTTCAGCCTGATTGTAGCGGGCATTGCCGCACTGAATCTGGTGCTGGATTTTGATTTTATCAGCCAGGGGGTGCAAGCGCGGGCACCACGCTGGATGGAGTGGTACGGCGCCTTCGCGTTGATTGTCACCCTGGTTTGGTTGTACGTCGAGATCCTGCGTCTGCTGTCAAAGCTGCGCCGAAGCAGCTAGGACGCCCTAAAGCCGCCCCTGAGCTCAGGCTTAGGAGGCGGAAGGCGCTTGCAGTCCAGCTCTCAGGCGGAAGTCTGCACCGGGCCGGAACTTTCCACCTCCCGGCGGCGGCACGTCCCGCTTTCCAAAAGGTCCAAACACGAAGCTTCTATCCGGACATTAAGCTTTACGGGCTTAAAACCTAGGCGGTTTGCCAGGAACCGTTCCCGTAGCGTAATGCATTCGTCCTGCACTCGCATTACCTGACCGCAATCGGTGCAAACGATGTGGAACGCCGCCGGCGACTGCTCGCGGTTCACCTCATAATACCGGTGTTCGCGATTGAGTTCCACTTCCCGAATCAACCTGCTGTCGAGCAACATCGGCAGGGTGCGGTAAACCGTGGCCAGCGAGATCAGTCGATCGATTTCCCGTGCCTTGGTCAGTAAATCTTCCGCGTGAAACGGAGCGGTGAAGGAAATGGCGGCCCGCACAATCACCTCCCGCGGTTTGGTGACCCGAAACCCTCCTTCACGCAAAAAATGAAGCGCTTCCTGAAGCAGTGTTTCCGGCTGCTTTTTGGGAAGTAGGTCCGGTGTCGGAACCACCGCGGGACGTCGCGAAGCGGGTAAGCCCCCCGGAGAAATCCGGTGAAGGATGCATTCAGTGCGTTCGAAGCCCATGAGCAACACCGAATCTACCCCTTAACTGCGGCGCCGTCCAGTCGACGAACAGTCCAGCAAGCTTTCCTGACGTCACTTGCCTCCAAAATGTTGACGCAGAAAGGTAGGCACGTCCAGGTCCTGACCGTCCACAATGGTCGGTTCGCTTTTTTCAAACCGGCCCCTTGTCACGGCTTCAAGCTGCATGACCTCCTGTTTTACGTCCAGTTTTTTGGGCACGGGCGCCGCCATGCTTTCAGGTTTAGGAGGAACGGACGTCGCAGCCTCTTCGGGGCCAGCGCTGGCCTCCGGATGGGCCGGTGAGGGCGAAGTTGCAGCCGAGGCCGGGGTAGCGGCGGCTTTTTCCGGTGCCAGGGAACTCCCTGCTCCCGGTTGCCGGCCGACGAGTGCCGGATGCGGCCAGTTGACACCTAAAGCGGGCAACGCCGACCGGGCTTCGTACGTGCGGCCAGTTAAGGCATTGGGCAACGGAGCCGGCACGCGGGTGGTGCCGTCGCCCAGCGAGCTAAGGACGCTTACCGACAAACGGCCACCCATCTTCGGGTCGATGCCGATGCCCATAAAAATCTGGGTTTGATCGTTGATGTGCCGGTTGAGCTCCTCCATCACGATCTGCACCTCTCCGAGCGTTACGCTGGTTCCGCCACAGATATGAACCACAGCATGGTAAGCATCGGCCAGGAGTTCCCCACGGTTCATCAGAGGGTTCTTTAATGCCCGACCCAAGGCGTCATGGGCCCGGTTCTCGCCTTCGGCTTCGCCGAAGCCGAACAAGGCTCGGGCATCTCCGTTACGCAACACGGCGCAGACGTCATCAAAGCCGATGCGCAGCAGCCCGGGCCGTTGCAAGAGATGGGAAAGTGCCCGCAGGCTTTGGCTGATGGTGAGGTCAGCCGCCGCAAACGCTTCATGAATGCCCATGCGCGGGGAGGTCAGCTCGGCCATTCGGTCGTTCTCAAAGCAGACAACCGCGTCGGCCACACCGCGGAGCTGGGCCAGGCTGGTCGCGGCCTGCTGACAACGGCGGCGCCCCTCAAAACTGAAAGGCATGGCCACGAAGGCGAGTACGAGCGCGTGTTCATCTTTGGCCAGTTGCGCAATCAGCGGGGCCGCCCCTGACCCGGTGCCGCCGCCAAGACCTGCACAGATAAAGATCACGTTGCCGCCCCGGAGCACGCCCCGGATCTCATCAACCGCTTCCTCGGCCGCCGCCATGCCCAGTTCCGGGTCGCCCCCTGTCCCAAGGCCGCGGGTCAAACTACGCCCAAGTTGGACTTTTTGGGTCGCAACCGAAGCGGTCAGCGACTGCACATCGGTGTTAATGGCCACCATTTCCACCGCATCAATCCCGTCCAGCATGACGCGGTCGAGCACATTGGAGCCCGCGCCTCCCACGCCGACGACTTTGATGGTGATGGGATCGCTAAGGTTGTCGTCCCGTTCGTATTGCCGATTGACTTGCACCATGCTGCTTCCTCAGTTTCCGAACTTGAAGATTTTCTTGAACCGTCCCATGATTCCGGCCGGTACCGGTCGATCCATGTGGGCCAGCTGCGCGTAACGAACCAGGCCAAGCGCCGTCGAGAACTGCGGGTTCTCAAAGGCCGAAGTTACTCCCGTCATGGGCAGAGCGTGAGCGATTTTGACCGGCATCCCGAAAATCTCACTGGCTAAGTGGCCAAGCCCGCGAATCTGGCTGCACCCGCCCGTGATGAAAACCCCAGCACCGACAAAATGCAGGTTTTGCTCGGAATCGATCTTCCGTCGCACGATCTCCAAAATCTCCCGCAGGCGCGCATGGATGATCTGATTAAGCAACTCGCGTTCAATTTCCCGCCCCGCGAACCCGGTTTCATCTTTGAGCAGAACAGTCTCACCAGGAAACACGGTGCCCAGGGTGACGTTGCCTTCTTCCACCTTGAGCTTTTCGGCCCGTGCCGTGGGAATTTTTAGACCGATGGAGATGTCATTGGTGACATGGTCGCCGCCCACGCCAAGCACGCCGCTCTGCCGCACCGCTCCATCCACGTAGACCACAAAATCGGTGGTTCCGCCGCCAATGTCGATGATAATGGCACCCTGCTGCTTTTGGTCTTTTTCGAGAATCGCCTGAGCAGTGGCAAACGAGTTGATCACCACGTCCGATGGCTCCAACTCCAGCTCTTTCACACAGCGGATGGCGTTCTGGATGCGGGTGCGAATGCCGTAGACAATGTGGTAATCTGCTTCCAGCCTTTTGCCAAGTAACCCGACCGGGTTCAACACGCCGTCCTGGCCATCCACATAATAATGCTGGATGATCGTGTGCAGGATGCAATCTTCCGCCGGCAGGCTAACCTCGCGGGCATTGGTGCGAACGTCTTCGAGGTCTTGCTCGTCGATCTCTTCCCGGCCCTCCTCGAGGATGATCATCCCGCGGTTGTTGAAGCTGCGAATGTGCCCTCCCGTGATGCCGAGGTAAACTTCGCTGATCTCGACGTCGCTCTTTTCCTCCGCATCCACAATGGCATCATGCACGCAACGTTTCGCCGTTTCAAAGTCCACGATTTCACCCTTACGAACGCCCCGCGAAGGCACGGTGCCGACGCCCAGCACCTTCAGCGTGCTGTCATGACGGGCTTCCGTGACCACCACGCAGATTTTGGAGGTTCCGATTTCGATGCCGGCAAAGATGTTGTCTTTAGCCATTGGCGCGAGATCTGGCAAGCCGGAGTGCACGGCGGACCCTGGTCTTTTCCCCTCCCTTTGATCTTGTTTTCCGGTGCGAGTGCGCCTCGCCTTTGGCCCGGTCTTCCTGACCCCGCACGGAAGGGCTCGCAGCAGGGCGGGACCCGTCATCTTCAAAGGCGGCTGGATCGTCCTCCGGAGGAACGTCAGCGGCTACGGCAAATGTCGCCGGCACGTTGCGTTCGGCCATCAGATTCACGGTCGCCAGTTCCCGGCTGTTCTGCTCGCAATAAGTGAGGAGCAGTTCAAGGCGGCGCAGCTGCCAATCGAGGTTATCCAGGTTGAACGTCACCGAAGCTTTCTGGCGATCGGTCACGACGAGGCAATACCCTTTCGACACATCCACACTTTGAATCTGAAAGCGGGTTTGCAGGATTTCCGAGTTGGACCGGATCAAGTCGAGCGCGGCCCGCACCTCATCCTGGTCCAGCGCCTGGCCGGCCGAGTAATTGCCCGTCTCAATTCCGACAATCAGCGGCAAGCCCAGGTATTCCGGGGCAAGCGTCTTTGTTTTCAACAGCACGCCGCGCCGATCAATGAGGTAAGCGTTTTCAAAGTTGATCGACGCAGGGCCGGTGCCTGGGGGCACCACCCAGGCGACCGGCCGGCGTTCCTGGATCCTGATTACCAGCCGGTCGGGCAACACCCGTTCAAGCCGGCTGTCTTCCACCTGCGGCAAGTTGCTCAATTTCTGCCGCACGTCTGTCAGGTTAACCGAAAAAATGTTCACACCTTCACTAAGGTTGCATGCCCGAAGCACCGCTTCCCGGCTGAGCGTTCCATCCGACGTCACTTCGATGGTCTTAACGCTGTAATCCTTGTTCTTTAAAAAGAGGGCGTTGGTGGCATTCTTGGTACCGAAGGCCAAGCCCCCAGCCACTGCGGCTACCATGATCAGCACCGAAAAGAAAAAAATCAGGCGTTGCGTGCGGCGGGCGGCAGCTTTGTGCGTCCGGACCTTTACATCCAGAAGGTGCTGCTGACGCCGTTGCCGGGAAGTGGATGCACGCCGGTTCTGCCGACGAATCGTTTTCCTGATCATAGCTGCACGCTTTCCGGCCGTTTCTCGAGGGACAATTCCACGATTCGCTGACAAAGCTTGGGCATCGAGATTCCGGCGACCCCGGCCGCTTCCGGCAGCAGGCTGGTCTCGGTCATCCCCGGAATGGTGTTTACCTCCAACACCTGGGGCTGTCCGGTTTCGTCCAGGATCAGGTCGACGCGCGAGTAAACTTCCAGGCCGAGGGCACGATGGGCCGCCAGGGCGGTCTCCTGCACACGGTTGGTGAGTTCCCGGTCCAGGGCGGCAGGGCATTCGTGCTCAGCCGCGCCTCCACGGTTGGTCCAGGTGTACTTGTTTTCGTAACTGTAGAAACCGCCCTGCGGACGGATTTCGATGATCGGGAGGGGCTGGTTTCCAAGAATTCCGACCGTAAGTTCACGCCCGGCGATAAACGCCTCCACCAGGACGGTGCCCGTTTGCAAAAAGGCTTGGGTCAGCGCTGCCTCCACCTCCATTTCCGCCTTAACCACGTAAATGCCCACGCTCGACCCTTGGCAGGGAACCTTGACCACGGCGGGCAACGCAAACCGGTGGGGTTCCCCGTGTTGCAAGGTGACGTACGGCGCCGTCGGCACCCCGTACCGGGCAAACCGTTGCTTTGACGCAATCTTATCGAAGGCCAGGCGGCTTCCGGTCACGCCCTCGCCCGTGTACGACACCCCCCATTGATCAAGGATCGCCTGAACCCCACCGTCCTCTCCAAACGTTCCGTGCAGCGCGTTGAATACCACGTCTACCCCATCCGGGAGCTGGATCTCCGTGTCCGGCACATCGAGCAGGTTCACGTCCGCCTCCAATGTTCGCAACGCTTTCGCCACCGCCGCTCCGGAACGCAGGGAGACTTCCCGCTCCGCGCCCGGACCGCCACACAAGACCTCCACCCGTTTACGCGCTAAAAAGTTATGCATCTGCGACCCCCACGATTAGAACTTCTGTTTCTAACTCAATGCCGCGACGCTGCCTGGCCGCAGTCTGGATTTCGGCGATGAGCGCAAGCACTTGCGCGGCAGTGGCGCCGCCGTCGTTCACGATAAAATTGCCGTGCACCTCAGAAACACGGGCAGGTCCGACCCCATGGTTTTTCAAACCCAGTTCCTCAACGAGCCGCCCTGCCTTGCAAGCAGGCGGATTTTTGAAGATGCATCCGGCGCTCGCGGCCACCGGCTGGGTCGATTTCCGCTTGCGCACCGCCGCGTCGAGTCGCTGGTCAATCTCCGCCGTAGAGGCGGGCTGCCCGCGAAAGACGGCGGAAATGGCCACGTGCTCGGCCAGGAAAGGCACGTCGCGGTAATGCACCTCCAGCCGTTCGGGATGGACCGTGAAAAACTCGCCGCGGCGATTGGTGGCCTGCACACGGACGACCTGCTGGAACGCTTCTTGGCCCATTGCCCCCGCGTTCATGCGCAAACAACCCCCGACGCTGCCGGGGATGCCTTCCATCCATTCGAACCCGCCCAATCCGGCGGCTCGGGCTGCCGCCGTTAACTGTTTCAGGCGCACGCCCGCACCGGCGTGGATCTCGTCTGCAGAAACGTTCAGGGCCACGAACTCACCCCGGTTCAGGTGAACCACGACCCCTGGCAGGCCGCCGTCCCGGACGAGCAAGTTGGAGCCGCGGCCCAGGACAAACACCGGCACCCGCTGCGCTGAGCAGAATCCCAGCAACGCCGACAAAGCTCCCTGCGTTTCCGGCTCGGCCCAAACCTGGGCGGGGCCCCCGACCCGCAGCGTGGTGTGTTTCGACAACGGTTCGTAAAGGCGGACTTCACCCCCTCCCATCACCCGGCGCACCGCTTGGCCGAGACGAAGGTCCTGCGCGAGCTTGCTTCCTTCCTCGTGGATGTCCCCTGCCCCCAGGCTGAGGATCAGGTCGCCAGGCCGCGCGATGCGCGCCAGTTCACGGTGCAGCCCGCGGCGTTGCGGGAAAAAGTGCACGTGCCGGCACCCCTGGGCGGCGGCCGCTTTCGCAACCAGGTCACCCTCAACTCCCGGAATTGAGGACTCGCCCGCTGCGTAGACCGGGGAGACGTAAACCGCATCGGCATCGGCGAAGGCGCGGCCGAATTCCTTTTGCAACGCCAGGGTGCGACTGTACCGGTGCGGTTGAAACATAACCAGCACCCGCCGGTGGCCCAGGGCCCGCGCCGTCGCCAGGGTCGCCCGCACCTCCGTCGGATGATGACCGTAGTCATCCACCACCATGTAATCGGCATCCTGGAACTTGATTTCGAATCGCCGCCGTGCGCCCCGGAAACTTGCCAGCGCGGCGGCAATGTCGGGAAACGGCAGCCCGAGCTTGCTGGCCAGCGCAACCACGCTGAGCGCATTGCTTACGTTGTGACGGCCGGGCACACCTAATGTGATTTCACCCAGGAGTTTGCCCCGACGACGCACCTCAAAGCGGGATCCCAGGGCCGTGGCGGAAAGAAACGCTCCGGCGTAGTCCGCCTTTGGTGAAAACCCAAAGCTGACCGGCCGCGGGTGACGGGAACCAAGGGCGGCGGCATGCGGATCATCAAGGCAGTAGAACACATTGCCCCGGGTCTGTTCGAGCAAGGTGCGAAACACGCGTTTGATGGCGGCTAGATCCCGGTAGTAATCGAGGTGCTCTTCCTCAACGTTGAGGATGACGCTGTGCTCCGGCTGGTATTGCACCAGGGTGCCGTCGCTCTCGTCGCCTTCAGCCACAAAGTATTCACCTTCAGCCTCCCAGCGGGCATTGGTGCCCAGAAGCGGAATTTCTGCGCCAACGTAGTACGACGGCGTCATCCCGCCGCAACGCAGCACGTGCGCGGCCATTGCCGTAGTGGTGGTTTTGCCGTGCATCCCGGCTACCACGATGCCCCGTTTCAGGGACATCACTGCGGCCAGCGCCTCCGCCCGGCGGAGAAGGGGTAACCCAAGCCGGCAGGCCTCGTCGTACGCCGGGTTGCCGGCACGAATCGCGGACGAATAGACGACCAATTCAGAACCGCGGACCGTCTCGGGCGTCTGGGGCAAATGAAATTTGAGGCCCGACCCTTCAAGGCGCTGGGTTTCCAGGCTGCTGACCCGGTCGCACCCACTCACTTCGTGTCCCAAGGAAAGCAACAAACCGGCCAGGCCGCTCATGCCCGACCCGGCGACGCCGATCAGATGCACACGCCGTGAACCGTTCAAAAGGAGGTCAATCGCGTGGTCTGCTGACACTAAATTCATGGGCTGGAAGTTTCGATCAAATGAGCGATGCGCTCCGCCGAATCCACAGGCGCGAGCGCCCGCATCCGGTCGGCCATCTGTTGCCTCCTGAGGTTGTCCGCCAGGAGTTGGATTATCAAGGAGCCAAGCGCGTCCCCGCCAACGCGCGACTCCTTTACTACCTCAGCGGCCCCCTGTCTCGCAAATATTTCCGCGTTGAAAAATTGATGGTTCTCGGCGGCAAATGGATAAGGAATCAGGATGCTCGGCACCCCAAAGAACGCCAGCTCCGTCAGGCTCGCCGCTCCGGCTCGGGCCACGGCCAGATCGGCCACCGCATACACTTCTTCCATGCGGTGATGAAACGCGCCAACGAACGCCGGCACCGCCGCCCGTTGGTAACCTTCGGCAACGGCCGCTTGATCTTCAGGGCCGGTCAAATGGACAAATTGTACCGCCTGGCCGGTAAAACGCTGCAAGTGAGCCAGCACTGCCTGGTTGATGCCGTGCGCTCCCTGACTGCCTCCCATGATCAGAACGGTGCGAAGGCCCGGGTTGAGACAAAGTGCGGCCAGGGCCGCGGTGCGGTCCACGGGACCACGAAGGCTGGAGCGGATCGGTGTGCCGGTCACCTCAACCGCTGCCTTTGGGAAAAAACGCCGGCATTCTGCAAACCCAAGCAACACCCGGCGCGACAAGCTGGCGTTCAACCGATTGGCCTTGCCCGGAATGGCGTTCGATTCGTGGACAAAGGTGGGCACCCCCCGGAACCGGCCGGCCAGGAGGGGGGCGATGGAAGTAAACCCGCCCATCCCCAAAACCGCCTGGGGTTCAAACCGCTGGTAGAGTTGCCAGCACCGTTGAAAGCCGTTGCCGGATCTGGCCAGGAATCTCGGCGTCTCCTTCGACCACAACCGCGGCCAGCCAGTCGCCGGGATCTGTTCCACCGTAAACTCAGTGCGGCCGCGCAGGGCCACGAGGTCGATTTCTTTTTCTGAAATCAGCAAAAGCAGGTTGTGGCCCCGTTGCTTGAGCACCTCCGCGACCGCCAGACCGGGAAAGAGATGGCCCCCAGTTCCCCCGCATGCTATCGCCACGTTCATGCTCAAATGCGGCGCAGGTGCCGGACGCGCACACTGACCCGGGTGCTGTTGGCCGGGGGCTCATCCTTGCCCTGGCGGTAGATGTTGATCAAAATGCCCACACTAACAAGGCTGAAAACCAAGTTGGATCCCCCATAGGAGATAAACGGCAGCGGCAGACCCTTGTTGGGCAGCAACGACGTGGTGACCCCCACGTTGATGGCGGCTTGCAGGCCGATAACGGTCGTAAGGCCGAACCCAACCAGTTGGCCAAAGCGGTCTTTGGCATTCACCGAAATCAGGACGCCGGCAGTCACAATGAGAATGTAACAAAAGACCACGAGCAACGTGATCTTCAGGCCAAGCTCTTCCCCTATGACCGGAAAAATGAAGTCGGTGTGCGCGTACGCCAGGTAGAGCATCTTCTGGCGCCCATTCCCCAGGCCGAGGCCGTCCACTCCTCCCGAACCGAACGCAATCAGCCCCATCAGTTGCTGATGCCCTTCCGTTTCCTGGTATTTCTCCGGGTTAAGAAAAGCCAGCAGCCGGCTTTGGCGTTCGGAGATGTGCCATGCCACCCCCAACAGGCCCAATAAACCGCTTAACACCAGCGGACCGAGGTACCGCAAACTGGTGCCGGCCACGAACATCATCAAGAAGACTGTTCCCCCGATCAGCAAGGTGCTTCCCAGGTCTGTCTCAGTCACGATGAGGAGCAGCACCACCGCGACAACTGCCAGCGGAAACACGAATCCCATGAACAGCCTTCTCGTGTCGACCTGGGGCCGGGCGAACCACCAACCGATAAACACGACGGCAGCCAGTTTGGCGAGTTCAGACGGCTGGAAGGTAAGCGGCCCGGCGTGCACCCATCGGGAAGACCCGTTGAGCCGCATGCCGATGGGATGAATGAAGCACAAGGCAAGCAGCACCACGGCAGCCGCCAGCCAGGTGTACCAGGTTTTCTGCCACCAGTGGTAATCGACGAGTGCAAAGACCACTGCGCCGACAAAACCCACCACCAGCCAAAAGCCTTGCTTTTTCAAAAAGCTGAACTCATCCCCATGGCTGTCCGGCGCGTAAGCGCCGGTGCTGAACAACATGACGATCCCGATCGTGACCAGGATCGCCACCGCCAACACGAGGAGGTAGGCGTTGTGCTTGTGCATAAGGGCCCGTCGCAGGGTGCCGTCAGGGGACGATCAACTTCTGGCCGACCTGCAGTTTCCGCGGGTCTTCGAGGTTATTTACTTTCAACAGGTCGATCGCGCTCACCTTCAGCTTCCTGGCAATCGACGCGGGCGTGTCTCCCCGCTGCACCTGGTAGGTGCGTGGCCCCTCGTCACCTTTCTCCGCCACCGCCGCCCCCGTTGCTTTCGCAGCAGGAGGCGGCTTGGGGGCCTCGATGAGCTTTTGCACATCCAGCGGGACCGGTTTGATCAATGTCTTGTCGGGGATGAGCAGGTCTTTGCCGGGGGCGATCGCAGCCCCCGGCCGAAGGCTGTTGGCAAGCTCCAGGTCGTGCGTGGAGACGCCGTTGGCTGCTGCGATCCCGGAGAGCGTCTCTCCCGTTCTCACCCGGTGCAGCGAGTTGGCTGCCGACGTGAGTTCGCCCTGGCCAGGCGCATTAACGGTGTTTGCCTGCAGCGTTTCCCTGGCCAGCCGTGCCTTGGTTGCACTTGTCCCTCCCCCTTGCTGCCGGTCCTTAAGGGCGCTGAAAGCAAAGATTCCGCCAACCGCCACCACATGGAGCAGCAACACCACCACGAATGCACGGGACAGCCTGACGTTGGGTTCCTCCACCTCCCTCTCCTCATACTTCGCCGCGCGCTGAGCAGTCGCCCGAAGCCGCTGGGTGGGTGCGCGTTTGATCAACGGGGTTTTCACGGGACGTTTCATCGTGTTGCTTTTGCTGCCTCCTGAACGATTTGACGGAACTGGTTGCCGCGATCGGCATAATCTCTAAACATGTCGAAAGAAGACGTGCCCGGCGAAAAAAGCACCACCTCGCCCGGAACCGCTGCCGCTTGCGCGACGCGCACGGCTTCGCCAAGGCCTTTTGCGCGGGTGCAGGCCACCGCCGGCGACCATGCCTGCTCGATGGACGCAGAAATTTCGCCGATCAACACCGCCCGCTTTACCTTGCGGGTTGCCAATGCTTTCAGCGGCAGGTAGCTGAACCCTTTGTCTTTGCCGCCGGCAATCAGTACGACCGGGTTCGGCTGCGATTCCAAGGCTTGGGCCAGCGCATCGAGGTTGGTCGCCTTCGAATCATTGATGTAGCGAACCCCGTTCAGTTCGGCCACCAACTCGCACCGGTGGGGCAGCGGCACGTAAGCTTTGATGGCTTCGGCGGCGACCGCCAGGTCGACCCCACATGCAAATGCCGCCCCGAGGGCCGCCATCACGTTTTCCGCATTATGAACGCCTTGAAGCCGGAGTTCGCGGAGGTTCAGCACGTGGCGGTCGCGGAAATAAAGGTGGTCGTCTTTGCCCCAGAGATCAGCGCCGGGGACAAACGCGCTGAACGTGAGCCGCCGGGCGGTCAGCGGCGGCAGAGCGTCCCGCAGGTTTACCACGGCGTGGTCCGTCGCAGCCTGGCATTCAAAGATGCGCAGCTTGGCGGCCCGGTATTCATCCAGGTCGCGGTACCGATCCAGGTGATCCGGTGTAAAGTTCAGCCACACGGCCACCCTGGGCCGGAAAGTACGGATGGTTTCCAGTTGAAAGGAACTCACCTCCACCGCAAAAACATCGACCGCCGCCTCGTCCCGGAGCGCTTCGCTAAACGGCCGTCCGATGTTCCCGCAGGCCACCGTGCGCAACCCGCCCGCCGAGAGCATCCGTTCAACCAGTTGGGTAGTCGTCGTCTTGCCGTTCGTGCCGGTGATCGCCACGACCGGCCGCCGGCAACATTGGAACGCAAGCTCAAGCTCGCCCGTCCAGTGCGCCCCTTGCCGCTCCAGGTTTTGGGCCAGCGGTGCTGCCGGATCGATGCCGGGGCTGAGCACGTAAAGGTCGCAATCCGCTTTCGCCGCCAACGCCGCCTCACCCAGGACCACCTTCACCCCGCGGTTACGCATCGCCGCAACCGCCGCAAGGTCAGGCATGCCGCTGTCCAGCACGGTTACACGCGCGCCTTCGCGGAGCAGCAGGTTTGCCGACCCCGCTCCGCTGGCACCCAGGCCCAGCACGATCGCCCTGGTGTTCGCGAATCTCATCGCAGTTTCAACGTTGCCAGCCCCAGAAAGGCAAACATCAGCGACATCGCCCAGAACCGCACGATGACGGTGTTTTCTTTCCAGCCTTTCAGTTCAAAGTGGTGGTGCAACGGCGCCATCAGCAACACCCGCTTGCCCCGCAGTTTAAAGCTCAACACCTGCGCGATAACGGACAACGCTTCGATCACGAAAATGCCGCCGACGACCGCCAGCAAAAGTTCCTGCTTGCAGCAGATCGCCACCACCCCCAGCGTGCTGCCGATCGAAAGCGATCCCGTGTCGCCCATAAAAATTTTGGCCGGGTGGCAGTTGAACCACAAGAATCCGAGGCCCGCACCCACGAGGGCCGCACAGAGCACCGTCAACTCGCCGCTCTGGCGGTAGAACGGCAGGTCCAGGTAGGAAGAGACGGTCAGGTTGCCCGCCGCATACGTGAAAACTGCGTAGCAGGACGCCACGGTCACCGTGCAGCCGGTTGCGAGGCCGTCCAGTCCATCGGTTAAATTCACCGCGTTGGACGCACCCATGATGACCACGGCATAAAAAAGCAGCGTAAGCCAGCTGAGGTTCTCCACGATCGGCTCTTTGAAGAATGGAACAAAAAGCTCCTTGGCCTGAACTTCGAGGGCCGGATTCAAAAGGAAAAAGCCGGTGACAATGGCTGCCAGAATAAATTGAAAGACCAGCTTTACCCGTCCGGGCACCCCGTCCGATTTTTTCTTTTTCACCTTCAGGAAATCATCCACAAACCCCAGGGCGGCGGTGCAAACCATGGTAAACAGGCAAAGCCAGACAAAACTGTTATCCCATCGTGCCCAGAAAAGGGTAGAGACAAGGACTGACCCCATCAAGAGGACGCCTCCCATCGTCGGCGTGCCTTTTTTCCCGCCGTGCAATTCATAGAGGCGGTGCACTTCTTCGGCCGTTCGAATCGGTTGCCCGAGTTTCAAAGAGGTCAACAGGCGAATCACCCAACTGCCGAATAACAGGCAGAGCAGGAACGCCGTCATGGCCGCACACATCGCCCGGAACGACAGGTACTGGAAAACGTTGAACCCGCCCAGAACGTAGTGGGGCGCCTGGCTCAGGTAATAGAGGTAGTACATCATGGCACCGTCCACTTACCTTCTTTTTGCAGTGCCTCCAGGCCCTGGACGACCCG
>DASWVC010000010.1:0-2223 GCA_036401335.1 Chthoniobacterales bacterium | reverse complement strand
AGCCCGCTTTGTAGGGTGGTAAAGGTTGCGCCTTTGTCCGTGCTTTCGAGCAAAAGGCCCGTGTTTGAGTCGTAGATGTAAAAGGTGGTGGGGTTCACGCGGTCCGCAATTGGAGCACGTTGCGCAGGTGCGCCGACGGAGGCTGTCCATGTTGCGCCGCTATCGGTCGACCATGAAGTCGCCGCGTCAGACGGCGCCCAGACCAGCGTCTTGCCGTCCTCAGAGACAGCGATCTGGCCCTGGCCATTCGCAGTCGCGGGCTTGCCTGGGAAGGCCGTCCAGGTAGTACCGCCGTCGGCGGAGGTCCCGCCAAACGCTGAGCCGCCGGAGCCGACGCGCGCCATGATGAGCGGATTGGCCTGCGCGAAATCAATGCTAGTCCCCGTGGTGCATTGCGGATTAGTCATCATGCCGGCGGCGGGCGAGGTGGTCAGGCTGACATGCTGGAACCCGCAAATGTCGCCAACCTGGCTGAGCAGATTTGCCGGGCCCGATGGAGGGCTGATCAGCGAGAGCACTACCGTCTCTTCAAAGCCCTGTGCATCGATGGTCCAGTTGGTGGTGGCCCCGCCGTCAAAGGCCGTCATGTTGTTGGTGTTCCAGATGGTTTGGCCGGTGCCATAGACGACATGGTTCGAGTCGAAGGGGTCGATGGTAAGACTGGTCACCCAGTTCCCTGTTCCAACAAGTGGGGGATTATGGAAGTAAATCCAGGGCGAGAGGCTGCCGTCCCACGAGGCGCGGGCGTCGATGTTGTTCCAGGTTGCGCCGCCATCCGTGCTGCGCCAGAGGTCGTCGCCGACCGGGTAGTAGTGGTCGAGCGTAGAGACCATGATCACGTTCGGCATGTGCGGATCGACCGCCACCGATCCGTAGCCTCCCTGGTACGGGTTCCCGCCGCCATAGGTCGGCCGCGGCGGAGTGATGTCCGCCCACAGGCCAGCAGGCGCCGAGGTCGTCGGCAGCGTGTACTTCTTGATCGCGCCGGTGTTGAGGCTGTAGGGCCCGACCGCGTCCCCATAGACGAAGTAGAGCGCGGTTCCATCGGGGCTCTGCACACCGTGGTTGACGAAAAGGCCCGTAGGCGCGCCCACAACCGCTGCCCAGGTGTTTCCGCCATCTTTGCTGACATAGATCGATTGCGGATCGCCGTTAGTGCCGGTGGCTGAGACTCCGGCGTAGATTGTCTGGGTAGGCGTGTTGGGAGCCTCACTGCCCTTGACGAATATCTCGAAGACTATACCTACGCCTGTGGTCGCGAGGGTGCCCGGCGATCCTGCTACCGTGCCTGGGAAGGTTGTAACCTGGGACCAGGTCGCGCCGTGGTCGTGGCTGGTCCAAAGCCCATTCAAGCGCGAACCGAAGAACAGCACCGCGCCATCGTTGGGATCAACAGCGAGGCGTTCGCCACCGGCGCGGCCATTGTCGTTTGACCCCATTTTGAACGGCATTTGCACCGTAGTAAACGTGGCGCCCTGGTCGGTCGAGCTCATGATCGCGCCGTTCTGAGACCACCACGACTCCGTATAAAGGCCCCCGGCGAGGTAGACACGCTGCGCGTCAGAGGGGTCGATCGCGACGCTTTCGATGCCGACGTCGGTCGAGTTGGCCCGCGAGATCCAATCGGTCAGCGGCACCCACGACTTGGCTGTTGAGTCGTAGCGGTACGCGCCGCCCACGTCGGTACGGGCGTACATAAGGCCCTGCTGGGCGGGATGCATGATGATGCCCGGGGTGTAGCCTCCAGCGAGTATTTGCACGTTCTTCCAGGTGTAGGAGGGGGTTCCGCCCATGGTCGTCCCCGTAACGGTGATCGAGACGGTCGCTGTCGCAGTGGTGAAGTCGGTCGTATCGGTCGGGGTAAAGGTCACGGATAGCGTCTGGGTGCCGGCAGTGGTCAGGACCGTGCCACTTGCTGGGCTATAAGCGAATGTCCCTGGCAAAGCGGTCGTGCTTCCCGGCGCAGTCGCGGTGGCATTAAGTTGGGTTGCGCTCAGGGCGGTTCCGGCCGGAACTGACGCTGGGGCAGCCCAGGTAATCGCCGGGGTGGCCTTGTTCACGGTGAGCGAAACGGTGGCTGTTGCCGACGTATAAGTCTTCGTATCGGTTGGGTTGAAGGTCGCGGTCAGGGCGTGAACTCCTGCCGGGAGCACCGTGCCTGCAGCAGGGCTATAGGTAAGTGTCCCGGGGACGCTCACGAAGGCATTGAGTTGGAACCCGCCA
>DASWVC010000009.1:0-9073 GCA_036401335.1 Chthoniobacterales bacterium | reverse complement strand
CATCAAGCGGGCAGCCGGGCGCTATAATGACATCAACGGGGAACAATGCGCGGCTTCTTTCGCCTATTACGCTTTTTTTTCGTTGTTCCCGCTCATCCTCCTCGCGGTCGCTGTCGCAACCTTTTTCGTGCAGGATCGGCTCGCCATGGCGCAGAACATCGTAAACCAAATCGGAAGCTTTACGCCGCTGCAGCAGAAAGACCGTTTGCTTATCCTTTCCACCGTGGTGGGAGTGCTTAGTAACGGTTGGAAGGCGGGGCTGTTCAGCATCGTGGCATTGATCTGGGGTTCACTACGCTTTTTTCAGGCGTTGGTGATAGGCGTGAACCGGGCGTGGAGGCAGGCCGATTACAACTGGTGGAAGCTACCGCTCCGAAACCTGATGATGACAGGCATCTTTGTCGTAGGCCTTATCGTCGGCGTCCTCGCCCCTGCGGTTTTCGATCATCTCAAGCAATGGTTTCCGATGTTGAGCCTCGACGCCGGGCTCAATATCGTTGCCGCCCTGTTCCCAACCATTCTCTTGTTCCTGGGAATCCTCGTGTTCTTCCGACTGGCCCCCAGGCACCGGTCTCGGATCCGGCGAATCTGGGTCGCGGCACTCCTCACCACCTTGCTGCTGAAGCTGAGCCAAGCCGTCCTGACCTGGTACCTGAACACGTTCAACAGCAACGCCATTTACGGGGTGTTTGGTTCAATCATGGGGTTGCTCCTCTGGATCTACGTCGCCGGCGTGATCATCATTTTCGGCGGCTGCCTTTCCGCCACCAGCCACGTCTTTTTTCGGAAGCCGTTTACCGGCCGTCGGTCAGACCGCCGCGCCGTGCCGGTCGATACCGGACGGTAGAATTATAACAATTGTATGAATTGTATCAGTTGTACCGATGAAGAGAAAGGCAAGGGCGTGCCTGCCTTCAGAAATGACGCCCCCTCCGCCGGATAACCCAGCTGCATGCCCGAGCTAACTCGGTTGGTAGCCGTGATGCAGTGCGGCCATGAAACGCCCCCTTCATTGATACAACTCATACAATTGTTACAATCCCTTTCGTGATTGAGGTCGAAAACCTTTCCATCCATTTCCATTCCCGCCGCGGCGACACCGTGGCGGTGAATCGCTTGTGCCTCACCGTCGGCGCGGGCGAAACGGTTGCAGTCGTCGGTGAAAGCGGCAGCGGCAAGACCGTGGCGGCCCTGGCGCTAACCCGTTTGCTGCCGGAGCCTCCCGCCTTTTACCCGACGGGCGACGTGCGCCTGGACGGCGTTTCCGTGCTGCGCATGGGTGCCCGGGACTTGCGGAGCGTGCGTGGCGGCCAGATTGCCTACGTTTTCCAGGAACCATCCACGAGCCTGAACCCGGTGCTGACCATCGGTAGTCAAGTAGCCGAAAACATTCGGACCCACCGTCCGGACGTGCACGATGTAAGGGCTGAGACCATTTTCTGGCTTGACCAGGTCGGAATCCGGGAACCTGCCCGGCGTCTTCATGCGTACCCGTTTCAGTTGAGCGGGGGCATGCAGCAGCGTGTGATGATCGCGATGGCACTCAGCGGCCGGCCGCAGTTGCTGGTTGCCGATGAACCAACCACCGCCCTCGACGTCACCGTTCAAAAACAAATTCTCGAGCTGTTTGCCGACCTTAAACGCCGGTTTGGCATGTCCATCCTGCTGATCACCCACAACTTCGGCATCATCCGGGGGTTGGCGGACCGGGTCGTAGTGATGTTTCGCGGGCAGGCAGTGGAATCCGGTCTGGCTGAGGCCGTGCTCTCAAGGCCGCAACACCCTTACACGCGAGCGTTGATCCAGTGCGTTCCGCGGATGGGCCGGCGCCTGCCCCGCCTTCAAACCATCGATCACGATTACCCGGCCTTTGGCCAGGGCGGGTTCGACCGGTAATACCGGGCCACGTCGACGTACTTCTGGGCAAGGGTATAAATCGATTCGACCTCGGCTGACGACAAGGTTCGAACCACGCGTGCAGGACTGCCGACAACCAAAGACCGCGGCGGCACTTCCATGGCTTTAGTGACCAAGCTTTGTGCGCCGATGATGGTTTCCGGTCCGATCACCGCCCCGTCCATGACGCAGGCACCCATCCCCACCAGAACGTGGGCGCCGATGGCACAGGCGTGCAGCAGCACCCGGTGGCCGCAACTCACGCCGTCACCGATTCTTAACGGGTAAGCGTCCGCCACGTGGAGGATGCACCCGTCCTGCAGGTTCGTTTCCGCCCCAATTTCGATGGGATTCAGGTCAGCCCGGGCCACGACTCCCGGCCAAAGGCTTGAGCGCTCCCCGACCGTCACCGCGCCCACAAGGCAGACGCCCGGCGCGAGCAAAGCCGTCGGCGCCACCTTCGGCGGCACGGCAAGGTTCCGGGCCAGGCGTTCCCACAGCAGCGTCGGTTCCATGCGTCGAACTCAGGCTCCGGAACCGATCACGGGACAAACCCGGTTACGGGCCATCGGCCCGAATTCAAACTTCAGCGACGCCCCGCGGTGATGGTAAACATCCATCCATGAATAAAGTTGGGTTGGTCGCGGTCGTCCAGAAACAACTCGGCCGTGGCATCAGCAAGGCAGCAGCGGAACGGGCGGTGATGGCCGTCCTCGAAGGCATTAAGACCGGGGTCAAGAAGGACAAACACGTGCAACTCGTCGGATTCGGAACGTTCAAGGTCGTGGAACGAAAAGCCCGGAGGGGCGTGAGCCCGCAAACCCTTCAGCAGATCACGATTCCCAAGTTAAAGTCCGTGAAATTTATCCCCGGCGGAGATTTCCGGGGCAAGGTCTAGCCGTGCCGTTTGCGTCGAACCCACAATTTCACCACGATCCGCCCAACCCTGACCGCCGGCCCACGGTTTGTCCCCGAACAAGGATGATGCTCGGTTCACTCTACTCAGCCACGGAAATTCAGGCACTCGAAAAGAAAGCGTTCGGGGAGGGCGTCGACGGTGAGGCGTTGATGGATCAGGCTGGAGCGGCCATGGCCCGCCTGATCCAACGCGAGGAATCCACGCCCGGCCTCTGCGTGGTTTTTGCCGGTCGGGGCCACAATGCCGGCGACGCCTTTGTGGCCGCGGCCCACCTGGAAGCCGCTGGTTGGGAGGTTTGGGTCCGGGCTTTGGGGCCGGTAGAGGAAAGGTCGGCCCTGGCCCGGAAAAAGGCCGGGGGGTTGAGCAATCGGGCCCGGCAGCTGCCCGGTGCCCTGACGTCCTTGCCGGCCCAGGTGCCCGCCATTCTGCTGGACGGCCTCCTCGGAATCGGCACGCGCCTTCCCCTCCGCGACGACGTGCGCAGCCTCGCCCGTGAGCTAAACCACCTTCGCCAGGAGTTCAGCGCCCGCGTGTACGCCGTCGACGTGCCGACCGGGGTAACCGACGAGGGCATCGACCCGGACACCGTCCGAGCTGATCTGACGATGACCGTGACCTTTCCCAAAGCCGCGTTGCTCCGGGACAAGGCTGCCGACCACGTGGGCAGGCTGCGCATCATTGAGCTGGCTGAGTTGGCCGAGAGGGCTGACCCTTCGCCGCCCCGTCCGTTTGTGTCTTATCCGGGAAACCTGCGAGCCCTGGCGCCACTCCGGCATTTCGATTCGCACAAGGGGGAATACGGGCGCATCGGCCTCGTCGCGGGTTCCCGCGATTACCCGGGTGCCGCCCGCCTCTGCGCCACCGCGGCAGCACGGGCCGGGGGTGGCCTCATTAACCTCTACGTCCTGCCCGAAGCCTACCCGTTCACGGCGGTGAGCCTGCCTCCGGAAATCATCATCCGGCAGGTCGATACCTATGCCGCCATCGTGCATGACCGGCTTGACGCAATCGGCCTTGGCCCGGGGCTGGGACATGACCGCGGCCCTGAACTGCTCGACCTCATCGAAAATTTTCCCGGCCCCATGGTCGTTGACGCCGATGGCCTTAACCTGATCGCCCAGGCAAAGCCCGACTTGCACCGTTGGCAGCACCCCCGGCTATTCACCCCGCACCCCGGCGAAATGGCGCGGCTCTGGCAGACGCAAGGCCGGACCCGGGCGGAGATCCTCACCGGGTTCACCTCGGAGTACCCGGTCACGCTGCTGTTAAAAGGCAGCCGTACCTTAATTGGGGAGAAAGGCCGTCCGCTGGCTTACAACAGCACCGGCACGCCTGGCCAGGCCACGGGCGGTTCCGGAGACGTTCTGACTGGCGTGTGCGCCGCGTTGCTGGGCCGCGGGCTCTCTTGTTACGATGCAGCCCGGCTCGGCGCATGGCTCTGCGGGCGGGCTTCAGAGCTGGCCGTTCGTCGGCAGTCCGAGGAAGCCATGCTTCCCACCGACACCATCGCGTGCCTCGGACCAGCCTTCCAAGACCTGCGAAGCAGGTAGGGAATTGTATCAGTTAGCAGAGGTAAGAATAGCGCTGACCCTGCTTCCTCCCGGACCTAACTGGTAGAACTGGTACAATTCCTCCAACGGTTACAATTTCTTCCTACCCGAGGTATTTCGCGAGCTTTTCCTTCAGTTCTGTCCGGGCACGGAAAAGGATGCTTTTCACCGCCGGAACCGTGGTGCCCATCACCCGGGCGATTTCCTCGTAAGGCATCTCCTCATACCTCCGGAGGACCACCGCCATCCGCTGGGTTTCCGGCAGTTCCTGAATCGCGTGCTGGATCGCTTTCTGCAATTCGTCTTCCAATAGCATCCGGTCTGGCTCGCGTTCGGCCCGTTCGGCCATCTCGGGTGCATCTTCTGCTTGGTCCACGAAATGTTTGCGCCGCCGGAGCTCATTGAAGACGAGGTTGCGCGTGATTCGAAACAGGTACGTCGTAAACTTTGCCGTCGGCTGGTAGCGCCCGGCCGAATGCCACACCCGGATAAAAACCTGTTGGGCCAGGTCTTCCGCCTCCGCGTCGGATCCCAGCATCTTGTAGACAGTGTTGATGACGCGGCCCTGGTGCGCTTCGACCAGCAGCCGGAACGCCTCCATGTCTCCGTCGCGGACGCGGGCCATCCATTCTGTTTCAGGCTCCGGCGCAGAAGGTGACGGCATGGAAGCTTCCACGACAGTAAGACGGCAATTCATGGTTTTCCATTCTAACCCGCCTGACGGCCAGGAGTTGCCGTCGGGCGGTGAGGATCGTGCGCCAAAACCCTTGTACCGCTGGCAAGGCGGCCCCGGGTCGGCTTGCTCGGCTGCCAGATCTGTGGCAGCATCTGATTGTGAAAGATTTCACAAAGGGGAGCTGGTTTCCTTCATCCCTGGTTCCGATTTACGAAAAGGTTGCTCACGATGAACGCATCAATGAGCAGGACGCGTGTCAACTCTTCCGTACTGCCGACATCAATGCCCTCGGCCGGATCGCCAATGTGGTGCGGGAACGGAAGAATGGCAACCGCGCGACCTACATTCTGAATCGGTACGTTAATTATTCCAACCTGTGCATCCTTTCCTGCCAATTCTGCGCCTTCGGCGCTCGGAAACGGGACCCGCACGCGTTTGAGCTGGCCATCCCGCAAATCATTGAGACGACCCGGCAAGCCCTGAGGCAGGGTATTACGGAGATCCACATGGTCGGCGGACTGCACCCAACCCTGAAGGGTGACTGGTACCTGGAACTTTTGCATTCCCTTCGGGCGCTCGACCCGTGCCTGCACATTAAGGCCTTTACGGCCATCGAGGTTCGGCACTTGGCCCACCGGATCTTTAAGGAATCGGTCGGAGACACCTTGCTGCGTCTTCGCGCCGCCGGGCTCAATTCCCTGACCGGGGGGGGCGCGGAAATCTTTGACGCTGAAGTCAGGGACCGTATCTGTCGTGGCAAGGAAAGCGCAGAGGAGTGGAAGGATGTGCACCGGCAGTGGCACCGCTTAGGCGAGCGGAGTACTTGCACCATGCTGTTCGGCCACGTGGAAACGACCGAACAGCGGGTGGACCACCTGCGGCAACTCCGGGAACTGCAGGATGAAACGCACGGGTTTACCGGGTTTGTTCCGTTTGCCTTCGTGCCGGAAACCACCGAACTCGCGCACATCCGGCCGGCAACGGCCTTGGACCAGTTGCGCACGTTGGCGGTAAGCCGCATCTACCTCGATAACTTTGATCACCTGACCGGTTACTGGATCGCCATGAGCCTTCCTTTAGCGCAGGTTTCCTTGAGCTACGGCGTGGACGATCTCCACGGAACCTTGATGGAAGAAAAAATCTTCCACATGGCCGGGGCCGTCACGCCGCAGCAGCAGACAGTGGCCTCCCTGGAGCGGGTGATCCGCGAAGCCGGCCGGGATCCCGTTCAGCGCGACAGTTATTACCGGCCCCTCCACGCAACCGGTTCGGTTCCTTCGCCTGAGGCCAGGACTTTTGCGAACGCCAGCCGGTAAGCGCCCGCGGGGATGGCGCCCGTCCGGTGGGTCGGCTCACGCGGGGTTTCCGGGCCGGGCACAGTCCTGCCCGGAGACGAAAGCGCTCTCGCCTCCTGGTCGCGCTGTCTCCGCCCGAGACCCATCAGGTTGACCCCCGCTCGACCGTCCCGGAAGCCAAGGGACTCGCCGCCCTGCCGGATTGCCCGGCAAAAGCTGCCGGGTTTTGCCGCCGTTCCGGGGAAAGATTGCCGACCGAGCAATCTTTGCCTAGTGCCGGCACCCACGGACGCTAAGCGCCCAGGTGCTCAGCAGCCACCTTCCTGAGGAATCAACCTCGCTTACGGCCTGTAACTTGAGTGGCACTAATATTGCTAAAGGATATGGGAATAATCGGCAGATCTCATGACTACAGCCTTTTTAGCCCAGTCGCCCAGCCCGTCCAAACCCGGTGAACTGGTTCCCGGTACTCTGGACGAGCGTGAATTCCAGGTCTTGGTGGAAAAGCACCTGCCGATGGTTCGTTCCATCGTGGAACGCATGAAACGTAAGCTACCCCAGAAAATTGAAACCGAAGAACTCCACAGCGTCGGCATTGCGGGCCTGGTCGCGGCCGCCCGCAATTACCGCGCCGCTCAGGTCGGCAGCTTCGCCGGTTATGCCTCTACCCGCATCCGCGGCGCCGTTCTGGATGAGCTTCGCCGCATGGATTGGATGAGCCGTGCCGGCCGGTCCAAGGCGAAACGCCTTGGCTGTGCGATTTCCCGATTGGAGCAGGAACAAGGCGGCAGCGTCGCCAATGATTCGCTCTGTGCGGAAATGCACATGAGCGCAGAGGAACTCCAGGAATTAATGGACGACATGCGGCCGCTCCGTGTCGTGTCACTCGACTCCCCGGACGAGCAGGGCGAGTTGGACGAACAATCGCTCCATGAAGTGATCGCCGACGATTTTTCGATTTCGGCCTTTGAAGTGCTGGAACGCAAAGAGATGATCAGCTTATTGGCCGAGCGGATCGCGCAGCTGCCCGAGATGCCGAAAAAAGTCCTCGCGATGTACTATTACGAGAACTTGCGCCTAGCGGAGATCGCGGCCTGTTTCGGCCTCACCGAGTCGCGGATCTGTCAGATTCACACCCAGGCCGTTACCCAGCTTCGTCACTACATGGCCGCCGTTCTGGCCTAAGCGAGGCATTTCTCCCCGTGGACCAATTGGATTCACCCTTGAGCTGGGAGCACCTGGCGACAGCCTTGCGGGACGAGCTTCAGGAGAAAGGCGGCCTGGTCCGCCTTTTGACGCAACAAACCGAGGTGCTCTCCCGGCGAGACTGGGCAGAAAACCTGCGCCTGGAAGAGCTCATCAAAAACCAGGTTGCCGCCGTGGTGCGCTGCCGGCAAACGCGCGAAACAGTCTTTGCGCAAGCCGCGCAGAACTTCGCGTTGCCGGAGAAAGCCTTGTCCCAGGAGGTCGTCACCCGTTTCCCCGAGTATGTCCACCCATTGCTTGAGGCCTTGTTCTGGGAGGTTGAGCGCCTGAGCGGCCGCCTGGACGATCGGCTCCGGCAAAACCACACTCTGAAAGAACGATTTCTGGCCGCCGCCGTCCCCTGATCTGACCAGGGCCATCACCGCCGAGCACCGGAGCGCCTTAAAAAGTATCAACCATCACGCAGACCAAACCAAAAGAAACCAGGCAGGATGTTAATTCTATCACGCAAGGTCAACGAAGGCATCATCATTGGCGATTCCATCCGGATCAAGATCACCCGGATCGACGGTGACGCCGTTAAGATTGGGATCGATGCACCAAAGGAGATCTCCATTTTCCGGAATGAAATCTACCATCCGCCGGGCGATGGCGCCGGCGAGAAGCCTGTTTCAGTGTACGCCAGGGCGTCCGAACGACCGTCTCCGCTCGACACCAAGCTGAAAACGGCCTGACCTGCTTTCGCGATTCTACTTGCGGAGCCGGCTGGCCTGACTTCATTCCCCGTCTGCCGCGAAGGGCCGATGTGGCGGAATGGCAGACGCAACGGACTTAAAATCCGTTGGGGCGAAAGCCCCGTGCGGGTTCGAGTCCCGCCATCGGTACGGCATATGCGCTGCTCTCCTGCTTCGGGAGCGGCCCTTTGTAAGGTCGCCCCCTAGCGCACGCATCTTTCAAGCCCCGTAGGGGCTTACTCGATCCCCAGATGGGAGGGAGTTGCGTGCCTTCTCGCGCAGCAGGGTGGTCAACCGGGTCCGCACCTGAGGAACAGCGTTCGGTCAGGCGCGGCGATCGATTATCGGACCGTCACGCTGCACGAAACCGAAGCGCCGGTGTCCGGGTCGAGGAGGACCAGGGTGATAACCGATCCGGCAGGCGGGCTCTGGCTGCCCGGCAGCACCGTGACATCCACGTTTCGTAGGACGGACGCCCCCGGAGGGACGTTGGCCCCCCCGACGTGGTAGGCGCTGCCCGAGGGCAGGGGGTGCGTTCGCGGCACTGGGAAACACATACTCGGTGAACGCGGGCACTTGGAAGTCGAGTTCGCGCAGGTTCTGGAGGGTGCCCGCCCGGTTGGTCACTTTTACCGTGAACCGGACAATTTGACCCGGCTGGACCGGGCTGGTCGGCGTCGTCAGCGCGTAAGCGAACACCGGCTGAGCCATTGACCGGGCGGTTGAGGCGAGCACCGTCAACAGCAATAACAGCGGCAGGGTTGCGAACCGGGCATGCACCCGCCGGTACCCGCGCC
>DASWVC010000008.1:0-28587 GCA_036401335.1 Chthoniobacterales bacterium | reverse complement strand
CTCGGCGGGGTTATCGAGGCCAAGCAGCACCTTGGCGTGTCCGACCGATAGGCGGCCGCGCACCAGGTAACTCTGCACCTGGGGGTGCAGATCCAAGAGGCGAAGGGAATTGGCGATGACCGAGCGGCTCTTGCCCACCCGCGCGGCGATGTCTTCCTGCCGCAATTCAAACTCGGCCGCCAACCGTTTGTAGGCGACAGCTTCCTCAATCGGGTTCAGGTCTTCGCGCTGCAGGTTTTCAATCAGGGCCATCTCCAGCACGTCGCGATCGGAGGCCTGGCGCACAATGACGGGAACATCCGCCAGGCCGAGCTGGCCAGCAGCACGCCAGCGCCGCTCGCCCGCAATGAGTTCACACTTTCCCGCCACCCGCCGCACTATTAACGGCTGGATGATGCCGTGTTCCCGGATAGATTCCACGAGTTCATCCAGGTGCTGCGGTTCAAAGCTTTTGCGCGGCTGCAACGGACTCGGCACCACCTCGGCAAGTGCGATTTGCTCAACGCGATGCCCGGGTTCAGCGGCGGTGGCGGCAACTGGTTTCGGGGTGTTAATTAGCGCGCCAAGGCCTTTGCCGAGAACAACTTTTCCCATAAGGGCCTTCAGGGTACCGGAGTGCGGCATTGAACGCAAGGCGGGCCGTGGCGGACCAATACGACCAGTCCATCCGGGACGGTCAGGACGCGCTGAAAACATTGCGTCCCCAACCCGAGCGCGCGGGCAAAACCAGGGCGCTCGGCATTGCCTCGGCCGGAGCCTGGCCTTCCGGAGGCAGCACGCATCGGCATCGAACTACCCCGGTTGCGACCACGCCTCTGCGGCGCCGGAACCGTCCGGCGTGACCGGGGCCCGGTGGGGCGGCGAGGGGCTTCGCCGCCGGGGTATGGGGCCCGGTAGGGCGGCGAGTCCCTTCGCCGCCGGGGCATCGGTGTGGAACGGAAGCCCCGTCGCCCCCGCCTCGCCGCGGGGTTGCCCTCACCCGCCGGCCTACCCGGCCGGCGCGACCCCCGGTTCTTCCACCCCGTTACTCCGATACCCCGATACGCCGACACGTTCCTCGAGGCGGCACCGGTCGAAGGCGGGTCCGGCGACAAACCAGGACCAGGATCCAGGCTGAAAAGGCGATGCCCGCAATCATCCAATAGCTGGTCCGTGGCCCTGAGACGGCTACCTGCCAGGTGGCCGCGACCAGGCATACCGAGCGCAGCAAACGTTCCCCGGCTCCATAGAAAAGGTTCACCCGGCCGACGAGTTCGTTGGGCACCGTCTGGAGCACGAGAATGCTTCGAGCCACCCTCGATCCGGCATTGCCCCAGCCCTGAAAGGCAAACGCCACCACGAAAATCGCCAGCACCGGAAACAACGGCACCAGAGCCGAGGCAACCGTGAAAACGCCGATCGTTAACAGGAGCGTTCCGACCAGCCCGTAGCGGGCGTTGAGCTTCGGAACCGTCAACCCCGCGGCTACCGCACCCACCGCATAGGCAACTTCGCCGTAGCCGTAGGCTTCCGGGCCGGCGCGAAGCGTACCGCTCACGAAAATAGGCGACAGGTAGTTTGCGACCATCAATCCAAGGAACGGAAGAAAACTCCCGAAGATGACGACCGAGAGCCGGGGCCGTTCGCGCAGGTAGCCACACCCTTCCGCCAAAAGTTTCCACGCCGATTCCTTTTCGGCCGTAACCAAACGCCGCGGTCGGTAGGGCACCCGCAGAATGAGCAGGAACCCCAGCACATAACAACCTGTATCAAAGCACAAAATGCCCCAGAATGGCACGAACGTGATGGCAAACGCCCCTGCCGCACCGGCCACCATGGCCCCGGCCTGCCACAAGACTTCGATGGTGCCGCTTAAACTTTCGTACTGGTCCGGGCTGAAAATTTCCTGGTTCAACGCAAATTGTGCCGGGTAATAAAGGCTGTGGCCCAGTGAGCCCAGGCAGTAAACCGTGAGCAGGTGCCACACGTCCACTCGCCGCGACAAGAGCATGCTGGTGATGACCGCAGAATTAAGTAAAAAACAGAAAAGGTAATAGCCGAGCACGATCCGTTTGCGGGAATGTCGGTCCACCAGCTTGCCAAAGGCAGGCAGCAGCGCAAAGATCAGCAGCGTGACGGCGGCATTCACGCCTCCGTAGGTCACTTCGCCCTGAGGTTGGTGGATCAGGAGCCAAGGCACTGCCATGAACGTGATGCCGGCCCCCACAATGAGGAAAAAATTGGCCGTCAAAACCAGACGGGCCGTCGGATCACGCCAGAGGGTCACGGGCTTTACAAGCACTGGCCCGCACCCTTTGCAAAGGCAAGCCGATGGGGAAAGGCGAAAAGGGCCGGCCCGCACCGCGAGAACCCTTGGCGGCGTTTACGGGATCGGGCACGCCCGCGACACTGGCACGGGTGGTGACACTCCTGCGGGCTTGACTAACAGTGAGCCGGTCTTTGATTTCCAGGTTCAATCGGCGGATAACGATCATATTTTCTATAGACAAGCCTGGCTTGTAATGCCTTTTCCGCCCCATGTTTTGTGACGCGCTGCTCTGCATCGATGACCTGTTACCCAAGCACGCTGCCCTTAACATGGCGACGGATGAAGCGCTGCTGTGGCGACCGGAGTTTGACCGGCCTACCCTCCGCCATTACCGATGGCAACGCCCAAGCGTGTCGCTCGGCTATTTTACCCGGCACGTGACGGTCCCGGCCCGCTGCGCGGGTTGGGACCTCGTCCGCCGCTGGACCGGCGGTGGAATCGTCGAACACCAGGACGATTTCACCTACGCTTTGTTGTTGCCACCCAAGTACCCCCGGTTACGCGTCGAGGCAATCTATTGGGAGGTGCACGCCGCGCTGGCGGCGACTCTGAGGACGCATGGCCTTCCCGTGCATCAGTCAGGCGAACCCGATGTTCGCCTTTCTGACGCCTGTTTCGGGCGCGCCGTGCGGGCCGACCTGAAATGGGAGGGCCGTAAAGTCGCGGGCGCAGCCATCCGCAGGCATAGGAAAGGCGTCCTGCTCCAGGGCAGCGTGCAGGGCTTGCCCCTTCCAGGGGGCCTGTTGGCGGATTTCGCCGCAGCCCTCGCCCGGAACGTCAGCCCTAGTTCCCTCACCGACGAGGTGCTTGCGGCGGCCCGCATTCTGGAGCGTGAGAAGTACGGCGCCCCAGCGTGGACCCTGCGCTATTGAACCGCGACGCCGGACTTTCGCCGCGGGGAGGACTGGGCCTCAAGGGGTGCACTACTGGGTTAAATGCTCTTAGTAATCCAGTTTATACTTGTATTTAACATAAATTATATAAATATGCCTTCTCTTGCATGACCCGCATGGATGGACGGAAGGACAACGGTCCGCTCAAGATGAAACGCCAGAACCGGAGGCCACTCAAGGCCGGCCGCCCGGCTGTCGTCTCAGACAAGCAGGAAAAGGTTGGACGCGGTGACCATTTACCCTTTTACGTGGTTGGCCTGGGTGCATCGGCGGGAGGCCTCGACGCCTTGAACACGTTCTTCAGCGCCATGCCGCCTGCAAGCGGGATGGCGTTTGTCGTCGTTCAACACCTTTCGCCCGATTACAAAAGCCAGCTGGTTGCCTTGTTGAAGCG
The DNA here is from genome assembly GCA_036401335.1 of Chthoniobacterales bacterium. Lineage (GTDB taxonomy): Bacteria > Verrucomicrobiota > Verrucomicrobiia > Chthoniobacterales > JAFAMB01 > DASWVC01. The sequence goes on along the minus strand of DASWVC010000008.1, from coordinate 24,992 downwards.
ACGGACCTCGATGCCGGTTGTTCAGATCACCGACGGCATGGCAGTCAGGGCCAATCACGTCCACGTGATTCCACCCAACAAATGCATGGTCATTTTTCAGGGGAAACTTTTGCTGGCCCCTTTTCCCCGCGGAGCGGGCCTCAAACTGCCGATCGATCATTTTTTCATGGCACTCGCCCAGGATCAAGCAGAACGGGGCATCGCCATCAGCCTTTCGGGGACGGGCAGTGACGGTGCCCGGGGTGTTCGCGCGGTCAAGGAAGCGGGGGGTTTGGTCATCGTGCAGGACGAGTGTTCGGCGCTGTTCAATGGCATGCCGCACAGTGCGATCGCTACCGGCATGGCCGATTGCATTCTTCCGCCTGCAGAAATGCCGGCGTTCTTGCGTCGGTTTGTGAACCATCCACTTTTGGCCCCGCCGCGCTTTAACCGATGGAGCCCGCCCGAAGGGGCCCTGGAGAAAATGAGCGCGTTGATTCGCGCGCAAACGGGCGTGGACTTTACCCACTACAAGCGGAGCACGCTGGTGCGGCGGCTTGAGCGGCGGATGGGCATTTCGCAAATCGAAAACTTTGACCATTACCTTGAGTTTCTGCAGCAAACGCCGGACGAGCTCGCTGCGCTCAAAACCGATTTGTTGATCAGCGTGACGCGGTTTTTTCGCGATGCCGAAGCGTTCCGGGTTTTAAAAGCAACGGTGATTCCGGCCCTCTTCGCGGGTGCGGAGAAAGAACAATCCATCCGCGTGTGGGTGCCGGGCTGCGCGACCGGGGAAGAAGTCTACTCGATCGCCATGCTGTTGCAGGAGCACGCGGCGATGCTGGCGGTAGACTATTCGATCAAGGTCTTTGCCACGGATGTCAACGCGGCTGCGGTCAACTTTGCCGGCACCGGGAGGTACCCGGCCGGTGTTGCCATGGACGTCCCCGCCGAACTGCTGGCCAAGTATTTTACGCAGGAAGGCGACGCTTACCGAGTCCACCGGCACCTTCGTGAGAAGGTGGTTTTTGCAACGCAAAACCTTCTCCGCGACCCTCCCTTCACCCGGGTGAATCTGATCAGCTGCCGCAACCTGTTGATCTACCTGCAAACAGCGCGGCAGCACAAGGTGTTCGCTTTGTTCCATTTTGCGTTACAGCCGCAAGGGTACCTGTTTCTTGGGTCGAGTGAGACCGTTGGGGAACGGCAAAATGCTTTTGAGTCGGTCGACTCAAAAGCTCGAATTTACCGCAAACTCAGCTCCGATTCATTGGTTCCTCCTACGGCTGTGCTCCATCCGTCTTGGGTGGTTCCGGCGCTGGAACGCGTAAACCCGCTGAGCGGAGCGCCGCGGCAGGAAGCGCTCCGGGAAACCATTCACGCGAACCTCTTAGCCGATTTCGTGCCGACCTGTTTTGCCGTGAATGAACAGAATGAGGTCCTCTACAGTTTCGGTCAGCCGGGAAACTTCACCGCGCTACCCACCGGTCCGGCGCAGTTAAACCTGCTTAAGCTCGTGCCGCGTACCGTTGCGGGAACGCTCAACGCCGCGCTCAGCCGTGCCCGAAAGGAAAGCGGGGTGGTAAGTTACCGGGGGGTGAAGTGGAAAGGCCGGGACACCACCCGCTTGCTTCAGTTGACGGTGAAACCGATGCCGGCTGCCGCGGAGGGACCCTCCGTGCTTCTTGTCTTCCTGGAGGAAGTCAACGCACGGCCGGTCGCCGTGGGCGCAGGCGACGCGCCGCCCTCCCCGTTCACCGATGACCACGTGGCGGCGCTTGAGCAGGAGTTGCTGACCACCCGGCAGGATTTGCAGACGGCAATGCACACCCAGCAAGCGTCGCATGAGGAATTACAATCCATCAACGAGGAGCTCATTGCGGCAAACGAAGAACTGCAAAGTGGCAATGAAGAGCTCGAAAGCATCAACGAAGAATTGTCCACGTTGAACTTCGAGTACCAACGCAAGAATGAAGAACTTCTGGTGTCCAACAACGACCTGGAGAATCTGCTGCGAACGGCTGAGATCGGGACCATTTTTTTGGACGCTACCTTGCGCATTCGCAAGTTCACGCCCGTGGCCGCGGAGGAATTGAACCTCCTGGCCGGCGACGCCGACCGGCTGCTGACGGACCTGTCCCATCCCTTGCTGCGTGAGTTGGCCAAAGCCGCACAGCAGGCCATGGCGGAGAAACGGGCAACTGAGCTCATCGTTGAGGCACAAGGGCGTTCCTGGTACCTGTTGCGGGTCTCCCCTTATTCGCGTGAGGGCGCGTCCGAGCACGGCGCCGTCGCCACCATTCTGAACGTGAGCCGATTGAGGCAACCAAGTGTGTTCCTCAGCGACAACAAAACTGAAAGCATAGAGGTATGCGGCGTCAAAAAAACCAACCCGACTCAACGCTGCGCCAGCAAGCGGAAAAAGTAGTTTATAAGTTTGAAGGAGGCGCGCAATCCGCACACCCTTTTGACCTGGTTTCCGCACTGGAGGAATTGCGGGTTTACGGAGCAGAGTTGGAGATCCAGAACGAAGAGCTCGTGCAAAGCCGGGCGGAAGCGGAAAACGCCCAAAAAAAGTATTTTCAGCACTTCGATCTGGCTCCCGTGGCGATGATCCGGCTCGATCGCGCCGGGGTGATCCGGGAAGCGAACCTTCTGGCCGCCGCCATGCTGAGCGTGCCCCGTTCGACCATCCATGCGTCGCCCATCTACTTTGCGGCGCGCCTGCGCGGAGAATCGAACCAGACGTTTCATCGACACCTGAAAATCGCTTTCACCTCGCTCAAGCCGGAAGCTTGTGAGCTCTCGGTGCGAAACGCGGCCGGGGGTGAAACGTACGTTCGCCTGCAAAGCATCGCGAGCCGAGGAGAAAACGACTGGGCCGACCTTTTTGTAACGTTGACCGATCTGACCGACCACAAGCGTGCTGAAGCGGAACGCTCCGCCTTGGAACGGACGCTCTTACAGCGCCAAAAACTGGAAAACATCGGAACCCTTGCGGGCGGCATCGCCCATGACTTCAACAACATTCTTCAAGTGATCATTTCCCGGCTCAGCATGGCGGAATCCCTGGCAACCTCTGATCCGTTGCTGTTGGAGCACATCGAAGGGGCCTGCCGGGCGGCCACCCGGGCAACGGGCTTGTCGAGGCGTTTACTCACCTTTTCAAAAGGTGGAAGTCCGACCAGGCAAGCCCTCGACGTCGAAGAAATGCTGCGATCCTCGGTCGACTTCGTTCTAAGCGGTTCGCCGTTGAAAGCGGAGTTTTTGTTCGAGGCGGCCTTGCGGCCGGTCCTCGTGGATCCGGTGCAATTCGGGCAGGTGATCGAAAACGTGGTGATCAACGCGCGTGAGGCCACGCCTGGCGAGGGGACGGTGTTCATTCGTGCGCGTAATGGCCGTCGTGGTCCGGCTTCCGACAAGAATGGCTGGGTCATCATCGAGATTGAAGACCAGGGAACTGGCATTCCCGCGGCCGTTCAGGACCGGATTTTCGAAGTCTGTTTCACGACAAAACCGGGAAACAGCGGAATCGGTTTGGCCACGACGAAATCCATCATGGAACAGCATGGCGGCAGCGTCGCGATTCGTTCCCAAGTCGATCACGGAACCACGGTGACCCTTTTCCTGCCCGCGACGAACCAAGAACTTTTGCTGCGTGCCGTCCCACCTGCACCCGAGATCCAGAAACGGCTCGGTCGAATCCTGCTGATCGATGATGAAAAAATGATTCTGGAAGTCGTGCCTTTGATGCTCAAAGGGCTGGGCTATGAATGCGCGGTGGCGGAATGCGGAATCGAGGGCTGTGAGGTTTACCTTCGTGCAAAGCAGGAACGCAGACCATTCGCCGCCGTCCTGCTTGACGGGACCATTCCGGGCGGGGTCGGCGGCAAAGGGGCTTTGAAGCTCCTGCAGAAAGCAGATCCGGAAGCCCGGGTGGTTCTCTGCAGCGGCTACGCCAACAGCGACCTGTTCCTGAGAGCAGAAGAACTTGGCTTTAAAGGACGGCTCGCCAAACCCTTCACCGTGCCGGAGCTGGTGGCCACGCTCAACCAAGTGCTTGCGTGACCAAGGTCGCCTTCCGGGGAATCTGGAGGTGGAACGTCGTCGGTGCCTCCCTTTCCAGCCAAAGCCGGCCCCCATGCGCTTCGACCGCAGATCGGGCAATCGCAAGCCCAAGCCCGGTTCCGCTGGATTTACGGTAGGTCACGAACGGCTCAAAGATCCGGTCTCGCAGTTCCGGTGCGATCCCGGAACCGTCATCCTGAACGGCCGCGTGAAAAGTTTCACCCTCATCCCAAAATCGCAGCACGATTTCACCCTGGTCTCGCAACGCTTCAAAACTGTTTTTGAGGAGGTTGGCCAAGCACCGCGTGATGCGGGAGTGATCCATCCAGAGGGAAGCTTGCGAGTGCTGTTCGACGCGTACCTGCACGCTGGAGGCACGGATCGAGCCAAGCACTTCTTCTTCGAGCCCCCGTAAGATCTGTGCCGCGGAGGTCTCTCCGAGCCGCAGGTGGGCAGTGCCCCGCGCAAAATCCAGGAGTTCCTCGGTCATGCCCACCATCCGTCCGACCGAAGATTTAACGATGGCGGTCAGCGTCTTGGTACGGGCATCGTTGCTGCCCCGGTCAAGGTAATCAACGGACGAGACAATGGCGGAAAGCGGGTTCTTCAGGTCGTGAATGATGGAACTGATCATGGTGCCCAGCAAAGTAAGGCGTTCGGTCTGGACCAGTTGCTCAATGTACCGGGCATTCGTGGCACGCAGGCGTTCCACCACAACTTTGGTAAAGGTCAGCGGCAAAACGCGCGGCGCCTTTTCCATCAACAAGTCGAGCGTCGCACGATCGATTTCGCCAATGATGGCCGGTTCCAAAGCCATCGCCGTGGCCGAGCGCGGGCCATAGTCAATGACTGCCAGTTCGCCGAAGAAATCACCGTAACCAAGCACGGACAGCACCTCGGGTTGGCGGCGCCGTCCCAAGCGCGAGATCTGCACGCGTCCGCTGCCGATAAGAAGAAGGGTAGCCCCAGGTGTTCCTTCCTCCACGATGGTGGCGTCAGCGGGGTACGACCGTTCCGTAATCTGCACGGAACGCAAAAGCTCTTCCGGCACCTCGGCAAAAAAGCGGTTGGTCAAGAAAACTTCGTTCATCGGGCCGGGCGGTGAATTGTATCCGTTGTATGAATTGTACCAATCCTATCAATGAAGAAGGGAACTGCGGGCATAGTTCGTTAAAGAAAAGCCTTCCAAGATCTTCGCCCACACGGACTCGCCGCCGCCTCTAGCCATACCGTTTTCCTCAATTCGTTTCCGGAAAGGGCCGCTGCCGGGGGCCGGACGGAGGAGCGGTCGCTCCCCGGGCGCTTGGGGACAAGCTCCCCTACCGGAGACGGTCTTCCACCGACCGCGACGAGAAGGCCGGCGTTTCGGAAAGGATTTTTGACAGTTGCTATAGTCACCGCGCCATTCGTCGCCTTTTTCCTCTTCTTACATTGATACCAAGGATACAATTCCTACAATTGTTACAAATTGCCTATTTGGCTTCGATCCGGGGAAAGATCGGGACCGGTGATCCCAATTGATGGCCATCGGGCAACGCGCCCCAGGTCAGCTGCGGCTCGGGGTCTGCCTGCAGTTGTGCCAGGATTTTGGAGGCAGCTCCTGGAATCACCGGTTCAACAAATGTCGCAAGCAGTCGGCAGCACTCCGCCAGAGTGTAAAGGACAGCGTCAAGTTCAGCCGATCGATCCGGATCTTTTGCCAGCTTCCAAGGCGCTTTGCGCTCGACCAGCGTGTTGGTTTCCCGGACCAGCTGCCAGGCGGCTTCCAGGGCAGCGTGGACGAGGGTTTGGGCAAAGGCCTCATGGTAACGTCCGATCACCTCCAAGGCGGTTTGCCGCAATGCGGTCAACTCGGGGTCGGAGTGCTCGACCTTATGTAACCTCCCCTGGCGGTAGCGTTGGCTCATGTTGATCGTCCGATTGACCAGGTTACCGAGATCGTTGGCTAAATCGGTGTTGTAGCGTCCGATCAGTCTTTCCAGGCTGATGTCGCCGTCCTGACCGGTAACGATGTCGCGCATGAGGTAATAACGCAGCGCGTCAACGCCGTACCGGTGCACCACGTCGAACGGATCGACGACGTTGCCCAGGCTTTTGCTCATTTTAGCCCCGCCGAGGTTCCACCAGCCATGCACCAGCAGCTTAGGCATCTGGTCGTCGGGAAAGCCCATCGCATGAAGCATCACCGGCCAGTAAATGCCGTGCGCTGGAATCATGATGTCTTTGCCAATGACATGAGCTTGGCAAGGCCACAACTCCTGAAAATCGGGCAAGCCGGCTCCCGGTTCCGCCAGGTAGCCGGCAAAAGTTACGTAATTCAACAGGGCATCGAACCAGACGTAGGTGACGAAATCCGGATCAAAGGGAAATTCGATGCCCCAGGACAGGCGTTCTTTTGGGCGGGAGACACATAGGTCGCCGCCCAGGCGCTCAATGGCGTTGAGCAATTCCGTCTGCCGAAAGGCCGGCGTCACGAAATCAGGATGCGTCTCGACGTAGTGCCGGAGCCAGGCCTTGTGCTTGCTCAGACGAAAATACCAGTTCTCCTCTTCGATGTAAGTGACCTCGCCCCACTCGGGTCCGAATTCGCCTTCGGCATCGCGGTCTTTATCCGTGAGAAACTGTTCCTGCCGGATGCTGTAATAGCCGGTGTACTTGGCCTTGTACAGTTCGTCCTTGGCGTGAAGCGCCTGAAGCACTTTCTGCACTGCCCGCTTGTGCCTTTCATCCGTGGTGGCCGCCCAACCGTCCTTCTTGATCTGAAGCAGATCCCAAAGGCGAAGGAACTGGTCGGTGTTGCGCTGGGCGAACTCCATGGGCTCGACACCCTGTTGCCGGGCGGCCTGTTGGACCTTTTGCCCGTGCTGATCGACACCGGTCAGAAGGTAAGCGTTTCCGTGGCTGACCTGACGCCGGTAGCGCACGATCACGTCCGCCAGCACCTTCTCGTATGCGTGCCCGACGTGAGGTCCACTGTTCGTGTAATCAATGGCAGTGGTTACAAAGTACTTCACACTCTTGAAAGGGGATTACTCCTTCACAATCTTGCCGCCCCAGGACAGGATGCGGGCTTTAACGCCGGCCGCTTCGGCCTCTTTGATCTGGTTGTTCCGCACGTAAAAAAGCGAAAGGCTCGACCAGGCAAGCTGGTCGTTCGGACGCAGGGCCACCGACTTAAGTCCTGCCTCAATCGCCTCGGGATACCGCCCGTTTTTCATTAAGGCCATTCCCAATGCATGCCAGCCGTCGAAGAACGCTGGCTCGAGTTCAACGCACTTGCGGTACTTGCCTACGGCGGCATCCAGGTCACCGATCGCGAGGTCGCCGTTGGCGTCGTCAAAGAGGGGTTCAACCGAGGATGGGATCTCGTCCATGGCAGTCGCAAGGTTAGACAACGTTAGCAAAGGGCGCGTGAAGGTTCCCGGCCAGGCGCCAACGGATTCGCCTTCAGTTAACCCCTTCAAACCGGCGGCCGCCCGGCTTTTTGTTGCTCCACTTTCAGCCATTCACGCAACGCCAAACTGGAGAAACGCTGGTCTGCAAGCGGGTACTCCTTTTTCTTTTCGTCCGCGTACTTTGCTTCGTCCAGCGGGTCGCGGCTGATCAGGTGAACCAAAAGGCCGCCATCCGCATCCTGGAGCAGGTTGGAAGTCTCACCCGGTTCCAGCATGACCCGGTCCGACGTGAGAACCCGCGCAACATCGTTTTCTGGTCCCGCCTCCGCCAACGAAAACGGCGCCGGAGATTCGGGGTGGTAGCCGGCGTCCCGGGCCGCCGTCAGGAAATCCTGGCCAGTTTTCATGGCTGCAGCAATCTTTTGCCTGGCCTGGTCGGATGCCGCTCGCAACCCTGCTTCGGCCTTTTCTTTCTTCAACGCATCAAGGATCTGGTCCCTGGCCTGTTCGAGCGTGAGCGGTTTAGGCAACTCCACCTCAAGCAACTTGACCACATAAAATCCGTTAGCACCTTGCACAATGTCACTTACCGGGTTGTCCTTGGTCAGGCTGAACGACTGACGGAGCACGGCCGGTTCACCGCTGACCAAGGGATCCGGCTGGGCGGCGGCAAACACGCCGGTCTGCTGCAGCGGCACGCCTTTCTGGGCAGCCACATTTTCAAATTCAGCCGGTTTGTCGAGCACAGGCTGCATGAAAGCCTCGGCTTGCTCGGCCAATGGCTTTAGTGCCTGGTTGCGCTTTTCGCCCGTCAACTGGCGCTGATCCTCCTTCAGGGTGAACGATGCCACCGTCAGTTTGCGTTTTTCCGGCGTCTGGAGGCGTTCCTTTTGTTCGTCGTAATATTTCTTGATCTCGTCGTCGGATATTTGAATGCCTTTTTCGAAATCGACGCGTTTGAACGGAATCACCCCCACGTGCATCTTAAGGTTGAGCGCCTCGTATTGCGATTTGAACATCGCTTCCGGCAGCTGGAAAGCCGGCTGCAACAACGCGTTCAGGTCCTGCAAGCGAAGGTCATCGGTCACAACCTCGTCAAGGTCGGCTGCACCGAGGCCGTTGTTTTTTAGCGTGGTATCCACGAATTTCTGGTACTTGCCTCCGTCGAAGCGTCCGTCGGTTTGGAAGTTGGGCAGCTTTTTCTCCGCTTCCTTGATGCGGTCGGGCGCAGGGTTAAGTCCCAGGCGCGCCGTCGCGTCACGAAGAATCAACAAGTTCCACGCAAAACTGAGGGCTTGTTCATCACGGGAACGTCCATCGGTTGCCAATTGGCTGGGCAACTCGTACATCCCGAGTTGCAGCGCAATGCCCAGGTTGCGGTCAAGTTTTTGAATTTCCTCAACCGTCACCGTGCGGCCGTTAAGCTTACCAATCTGTCCCGTGGCCGCTCCGCGACGGAAGCTGCCGGCAGGATTGTACAGCCAGGCAAAAGCGACGATCACCACGACGGTGATGATCGTAAGCAGCGTGCGTTGCCGTCTCCGGATTGAATCCAACATAATGCAAAAGAAGAACCCTGAACTTGCCCCGAAGCGGCGACCTTGGCAAGGCCTTCAAAAGGCAATGCCACAAATCAAAAAACCAAAGGATCAAAGAATGGCAGCAGGCAAGAGGCTTTACTTCTTATCCGTAGCATTCTTCGGCTTTTTGATTCGTGGCATTTAAAAGCCTCACGGCCTTTTCACCGCAGCAGGCCCAAGCCAAGCTGCGGAAAAATCCCGAGGGCAAAAATCAACACGAGAAGCACGGCAATGGTTGCGGCCGAGAGGGGACTCAGGCTAATAACCGGCGAGTTTGCCGGCAACGCCTGCCAGTACATTGCGCGAACCACCTTGAGGTAATAGTAAAACCCGCAGCCCACCGTGACCACGGCCAGCACCAGCAAAAGGTGCTGCTGGGCCTCGAACGCTACCTTGAAGACCATGAATTTGCCCAGGAACCCTGCCGTAAAAGGCACGCCTGCCAACGACATCATGGCAACGAGCAGGCTGAAAGCCAGGAAAGGCGAGCGCCGGGACAGACCATTGAAATGGGCAATGTCATCGCCCTCGGAATGCTTCGCCACGTTGATCAGGATCAGGAACGAGAGCAGCGTCATGAGCAGGTAAGCGGCAAGGTAGATGACCACAGCCCGCCCCGCGTCTACGGTCCCAACGCTCGCCACGGCCATCAGCAGGTAGCCCGCGTGCCCAATGCTCGAGTACGCCAACAGCCGTTTGAAATTGGTCTGCGGCAACGCCGCCAGGTTTCCGTAGATGAGCGTGGCGGCAGCCAGCCACACGAGGGCTGTCACCACTTTGTTGCCCACCGCCGGCACCGATTGCAACGATTGAACCACCCGTAACAAGACCATGAAGCCGACTGCCTTGGAGCCAACAGAAAGGAAGGCCGTGGTGGGTGTGGGTGCGCCCTGGTAGACATCCGGAACCCAGAACTGAAACGGGGCAGCGGCGATTTTATAACCCAGTCCAACCAGCACGAGCAGGGCCCCGAACAACAGACCGGGCTGGTTCTGGACGGCAATGCCAGGCAGAACCTGCTGAACCGCGGCCAGGTTGGTCTGGCCCGTTATCCCGTAGATCCAAGTGATCCCATAAACCAGGAATCCGGTCGAGAGCGCACCTAAAATCAAGTATTTCACCCCGGCTTCCAAGGAAGCGGGGTTTCGCCGCATGTAGGCGACCAGGATGTAAAAGGAGATGGTGACCAGTTCGAGGGAAACGAAAATGAGGATGAAATCGGCCGCGGAAGCCATCCACATCATGCCAGCGCAGGATAAAACGGGCAGGGCATAGTACTCACCGAGACCGGCTTGCGGGGTGGAGCCGTGAATGTAACGGGAGATGGTTTCCGAGTAGTCCAGCGACATCACGGTCACCACAATGGTCGTCAGGACGACGAACTTTTTGAAGAAGAGAGCGGGTGCATCCGCGGCGTAAGCGGCCAACCCGGAGGGTGCGAACGGTGCAAACTGCAGCAGCAAAAACACGAACGCGAGCCCGGCCATCCCGGCAAGGGCAAGAAGGCTCCGGCGACGGTCGGCCCGAAAAAAAGATTCACCTACCAACATGGCCAAGCCAAGCAACAAAACCAGGAGTTCAACGAGGTAAGGGGGCATACCGGTTATTTCACGAACAGGTGAATGGCCGGAGCAACGGCCTGCAGAACAGTTTGAGGTGCAAAGCCAACGATTAACAGGGCGGCGACGAGCAATGCCACTGGCCAGCTCAGGGCAAGCGGCATGTCTTTGAGCGTCTGCCATCGCGCAACCCGTTCGCCCAGGAACACCGCACGGTAAGCCCGCAACATGTACACCGCCGAGATGACCACGCCCCAAAGGGCGATTACCCCTACAATCTGGAACCCGTTAAAGCCTGCACCCGGGGTCGAATTCTTGAACGCACCAAAGAACACGAGCAGTTCGGACGCGAAGTTCGCGAAGCCCGGTAAACCGATGGAGGCAAACATTGCCATGCCAAATAACACACTCAACGTCGGCATGGTTTGGGCTAATCCGCCGAGGTCACGATAATCCAGCGTATGGGTTTGCCGTCGGATTTCGCCGCTAACCGCAAACAGGGCGGCAATGGAGAGTCCGTGGGCCAGCAAAAGCAACGCAGCACCGCTAAGTCCGATTTGATTGAACGTAGCAAGCCCCAGGAACACATAGCCCATGTGCATGACGCTTGAATACCCAAGGGTCATGTCGAGTTGCTTCTGGCTGATGGTGGCCAACCCCACAAACAGGAGGTTGCAGGCAAGCAACACCAACAGAAGCGGCGTCCAATGCTTTGCTGATTCCGGCATCAAGGGGAGGGCCACGCGGAGCAGTCCATAAAGGCCGAATTTCTTTAACACGCCGGCGTGCAGCATGGCCACCGGCAGGGGAGCGGAAGCGTAAGCCTGCGGGGCCCACGTGTGAAAGGGAAAGAGGGAAACCAACGTGCCGAAACCCGTTAACATCAACAAGTAAACCGTGCGGGATCCAGGTCCATTGAAGACGCCCGACGAAGCCAATTGCTGGAGTTTGATGATGTCAAAGGTGCGCTGCTCCGGAGGGGGCAACAGGTAAAGCCCGATAAGCCCAATGAGCAGCACGATGCTGCCTAACGAGAGGTAAATCGTCACTTTCCAAGCCGCCGCCTGCCGGTTGCCTGAGCCCCAGATGCCGATCATCAAAAACGTCGGAATAAGCGCTAGTTCATGAAAGGCATAGAAGAAAAACAGGTCAAGCGAAGCGAACGCGCCGGCCGCCCCGGCCGTGATTAAGAGAACGCAGGCCAGGTAACGCCGGGGCCCTTCCACGATTTCCGGCGACAAACAAATCGCCGTAAACCCAACCAGCGCCGTGAGAAGAAGCAAGGTCGCGTTGAGGCCGTCGACGCCGACCAGGAACTTCAGGTCCCACGGACGCACGAGCGTGAGCTTCGAAAGAAACTGGTACCCGGCGGTCCGATGATCGTAGCCGATAAAGACCAGCAAAGCTGCGAGTACGGCTGCCCCGCTGACCCCCAAGGCAGTTTTCCGGGCAGGCGCTCCTCCCAGGACAGCGAACCCACCCAACAAAGGGGCCAGGTAGATCAGGTGAACAAGAAAACTCATGATGCGAAGAGAATGATGTAAAGCAGCAACACAACGCCGATCCCAAACAGAAAAGCGTACGCCTGCAGGTTCCCGATTTGCAGAAAACGCAAGGCGAAACCTGACCAGAAAGTTGCGCCGCTCAGGCCTTTGACGATCCCACCGTCGATGATCCAGCGGTCGGTAAACCCGGCGATCGTAGACAATGCATCCTGGGTGTACCGCACGAGGCGACCGTAGAACGCGTCGATGTAGAACCGGTTTGCGAAAAGAGGGATGTGCACCGGATCCTTGGCCGCGCCCCGGTAAAAGCGCCAGCCCAGAGCCACTCCGGCGGCAAGGACCAGCAACGATACCAGCACCGCCAAAATCGCCGGCGCCTCCGGTTCAGAAGACGGCACAAAGACGGGCGCGATGAACGGCAGACCAATGAGCACCGAGGGAACGGCCAACATCACCAGCGGCGTGGTCATGACGGCTGGCGACTCGTGGGCGTGTTCTGCGGAGGAGGAACGTGGGCTTCCCCAGAAAGCCACCACAAACAGCCGGGTCATGTAAAAGGCCGTCAGGAAATTCACCAGGGAGATCACAAGCCCGGCGAGCGGTTGGCGTCCAAACGCCGTGGCCACAATGGCGTCTTTACTCCAGAACCCCGCGAACGGCGGGCACCCCACCAATGCCAGGGTAGCGGCCGCAAACGTCCAGAAGGTGAGGGGCATCCTTCGTTGAAGGCCGCCCATGTGCCAGATGTCCTGCTCATGGTGCAGGCTGTGGATCACAGAACCGGCCCCCAGGAAAAGAAGGGCTTTAAAAAACGCGTGGGTAAATAGGTGAAACAATGCGGCGTGCGGCACGCCAAGTCCAAGAGCCGAAACCATCAAACCCAGCTGGGAAAGCGTGGAATACGCCAGAATGCGTTTGATGTCATCCTGTTGGGTAGCCATCAGCGCAGCCAGCAGGGAGGTGGCCAAGCCGATCCAAAGCACCACGCCGAGAGCAGCCCACCGGCCTTCAAACAAGAAGAAAACACGCGCCAGCATGTAGACCCCTGCCGCCACCATCGTCGCCGCGTGAATGAGTGCAGAGACCGGGGTGGGGCCTTCCATGGCATCCGGCAACCAGACGTGGAGCGGGAACTGGGCCGATTTTCCGACGGCCCCGCAAAAGACCAGCAGGGCCGCAGCCAGGGCATAAGCAGGCGAGAGATTCAGGCCGGGCCATTTTTGAGCCAGATCTCCGAAAACCAGGGTGCCGGAGGCACTCCAGACCATGAGGATGCCCAGCATAAACCCGAAATCACCAATGCGGTTCACCAGGAAGGCTTTGTTGGCGGCATCGGCTGCCGAGGGGCGCTCGAACCAATGGCCGATAAGCAGGTAGGAACTGACCCCAACCAATTCCCAGAAGATGAACATCATCACGAAATTGTTGGCCAGGACAATGCCCAGCATCGAGAACATGAACAACGAGAGGGCCGCAAAATAGCGGGACTGCCCGGCGTCATCGGCCATGTAGCCCAATGAATAGAGCTGGATGAGAAGCCCGATGCCGGTCACCACCAGGAGGAGCATCTTGCTGTAATCGTCAATGACGTAGCCAAAGGGCACTTGGAAAATGCCGACGTCAATCCAGTTGAAACCGGCCGCGTGATCCGGCCCTGCAAAAACCGCCAGCGCAGCCAGGAACGAAACAAAAACCCCCGTTACTGCGACGTAGGAGCTTAGCTGGCGGGACCGCAGGGTGAACAGCGTGATAACCACCGCCGCCGTCAGGGGAGCAAAAAGGATGAGCCAGGGAGCGGCGTTCATGCGTTAAAATTTAAGGCTGGTGATGTCCTCCACATGCGTCGTCTGGCGCGCGCGGTACAATGCAACGATGACGGCCAACCCGACGGAGACTTCGGCGGCGGCCACGGTAATAATGAAAAAGACGAGCACCTGGGCGTTGTAATCGGGCAAACCGTTTTGAACGTTGAACCGGGAAAATCCCACCAAAGAAAGGTTGGCGGCGTTCAGCATCAACTCCAATGCCATGAAGATGATGATGATGTTGCGCCGGAGGAGAACGCCGGCGAAACCGATCGTAAAAAGCAGGCCGCTCACCATCAGGTAATCGTTAAGGGTGACCATGGCCTTACCTCAGTTCGCGCTTGCTTAATAGAACCACCCCGATCGACGCGACCAGCACCAGGGTGCCCACGACTTGCAAAGGCAGTTTGTAAGTTTGGAAAAGGGTCATGCCGATGTGCCAAACGTCGCCATGAGCCGAGTGTTCAATCGGTGGGAACACCGCGCGGCCTCCCTGAAACCCATAGCAAACGTCGAACAGCACCTTCACGAACAAGGTGATCACGACAACGCCACCGAAAACCGCGGGCACGTTCACTTTGCGGCGCCCCTCAGCCCGCAAGTCCAGCAGCATGATGATAAAAAGGAAAAGCACCATGACCGCCCCGGCATAGACCAGGATCTGGATAACGCCGATAAAGAACGCGTCAAGGGATACAAAAAGAGCGGCCAAACCGAGAAAGGAAACGACCAGGCTCAACGCACTCGCCACGGGGTTGCGATTGACAACGACCAGCGTCGCAAACAGGAGCATGATGCCCGAAAACGTCCAGAAAAGTACGGGAGTCATCGTGCTCCTATTTCTTTTCGTTCCATTTAAAGACCAGCCCGGTCATCACTCCCCCGAGTTCATACAGCTTCTCTTTGTCGTGCACCATCTCGGCGCGCGTGAGGCCGGTGATGGCGTAGTCCTTCCGGAGGAAGATGGCCTGTTCGGGGCAGACTTCTTCGCACAACCCGCAGTAGATGCAACGGATCATGTCGATCTCAAAACGTTCCGGAAACTTTTCCACCTTGCGCCAGCGGTCGCCTTGCGGAATTTCCGCCGGCTTGATCGTAATTGCCCGTGGGGGGCAGATGAATTCGCACAGCTGACAGGCGACGCACCGCTCCCGGCCGTGTTCGTCGGTGACCAAGGTAGGAGCTCCCCGGTAATGCGAAGGCATTTTGGTGTCCCACTTTTCTTCCGGGTACTGCATCGTGACCTTGCGGCGACCGGTCAGGATCTTGAAAAAATGTTGTAAGGTGATGCTGAGCCCGGTGAAGAGGGAGGGCAGGTAGGCCTTTTCGGCCAACGTGAGCTTGGGGCGGGAAACGGTGTAAGCCATGGGAAATTCCGGGTTTATCTAGGCATGATGGCAAGGACCACAGCGACCACCAGGATATTGGCAAGGGCGATCTCGAAGAAAAAGTACCACCCCAGGTGCATAAGCTGGTCGTAACGAAAACGTGGCACGGTCCAACGAACCCAGATAAAGAAAAAGAGCAGCAGCGCAACTTTGGCAAAGAAGCAACCGATGTGCACGAGCCCCAGGACCACTCCCCAAAGTGAGTACGGGTTGGCCACGCTGGTCGGAATGCCCGGCACGTACCATGCACCAAAAAACAGGGTTACGATGACCGCTGACCCGGTGATCATCGCCGCGTATTCCCCAAGGAAAAACAGGGCGAATTTCATCGATGAATACTCCGTGTGGTAGCCGCCCACCAACTCGGTCTCCGATTCCGGCAAATCAAACGGCAGCCGGTTTGTCTCCGCGAACATCGAAACCGTAAAGACGATGAAAGAAATAAAGAGCGGCACCCAGAGCACCACCCGCCAGAAATCGAATGAGCGCAGGATCGCACCCGGGCTGAAGCCTTGAAGCCAGAACGGCGAAATCAACCAGCCGTGCTGGATCTGGTAGTTGACGATGGCAGGCAGGTTCAACGTGCCGCAAATCAGGAAAATGGGGATGACCGAGAGTCCAAGGGACAACTCATACGAAATCATCTGGGAAGTTGACCGGATTCCCCCTAGAAACGGGTACTTCGAATTGGACGACCAACCGGCTAGCACGATCCCGTAAACGCCCAGCGAGGAAACGGCAAAGACCCACAAAACGCCGATGTCGACATCCGCAACCACCATCGGTTGACCCCAGAGCTGGCTGCCAAACGGAATGACCGCAAGCGCCATCATCGAGGGCGCCATCGCGCAGGCCGGAGCCAGCCAGTAATAGAATTTGTTGACGTGAGCCGGAGTGAAATCCTCTTTTAAGAGGAGTTTCAACGCATCCGCCACCGGCTGCAGTAAACCAGAAGGACCGACCCGGTTTGGTCCGACCCGGTCCTGGATCAACGCACTGACGCGCCGTTCCGCGTAGACGGTGTAAGAGACCATCGGCAAAACCACGAGAAAAATCAGCCCGATGGTCTTGACCAGCGAAATGGCGAGGCCGGCCCAGAGCGCACTCATACCTTGGCCGGCTCCGGAGTGGGGGACGCTTCCGGCGCATCTTCCAGTTCGATGCCCATGTCGCTGATCTTGCTCAGGGTCAGGCCGCGCAGTTCAGCCACCGACTCGGCCATCTGCCGGAAGACGTCTTCGATCAGGTACACCCCATTCGCACCGGTCAGGTGCTGAACCAGGTCGCGCAAGATTTCCCAATCGTCCCTCGCCTGCGACAGAACCGGCACGGCTCGGTTAAGGCGCTGCAACCGGCCCTTGGCGTTGATCATCGAGCCCCGTTTCTCGGCAAAGCTGGCACCCGGTAGAATCACGGTGGCCGCGGACGTGGTCTCGCTCGGGAGGATGCCCATGGCCGCCAAAAAGGACAGCCCATGCAGATCCTGGACGGTGAACCCGGCCTCGGCCAGATCTTCGCCCAACGCAACCACGGCTTTGATTTCTCCGGCCCGCACCGCGTCCACGATTCCCCGCAGTCTCCCTCCGGGATTCTCGTCGGTTACGCCCAGGAGTTGCGCACCCAGTGTGTTCGGGTTCCGATCGGCGTTAAGCAGGATCTTGTCTGCCTCCCCGTGACGAGGCACGACGTCGTGGTGCGTGGTCCCCAGCGCGTCGATCAAACGGCGGGTCAGCCAGAGCTCTTCATTGGTCATCCGCGCGGAAGCAATCACGGCAACTTCACTTCCCGGGAACTTGCGCAGGGCATCGGCGGTCCGGGTCAGGGCAGCCGTCCAGCCGGTGTCGCTCAACGCCCCGTTCTGACGGGTTTGCGGCGCTTTCAGCCGGTCCTCGGAATTAACGTAATGAAAGTTCAACCGGCCGTAGTCGCACATCCAGCAGGAGTTTACGGCATCGTTCTCGCGTGGGGTCTGGCGGTAAACAATCCCCTCCCGGGTGCCAATGAGGGTGTTGCAGCCGGTCGCGCAACTCGTGCAGATGCTTTTGGTCTCTTTCAAGAACCAAACCCGCATTTTAAAGCGGAAGTCAGTGCTCGTCAGCGCGCCGACCGGGCAGATGTCGACGGTGTTAAGCGAATAATTGCTGTCGAGGTGACGACCCGGATGAGCAGTCAGGTACGTGTGGCTGCCGCGGCTCGCAAACCCGAGGACGTCGTCGTTGGCAACCTCTTTCATGAAACGGATGCAGCGGGAGCACAGAATGCAGCGCTCGTCGTCCAACGTAACCCGCGGCCCGAGCTCGACCCGCTTCGGTTTCTTAACCTTTTCTTCCAGGAACCGCGAACCGCCGGTCCCGTATTGGACGCTAAACTCCTGCAACTGGCATTCACCGGCCTGGTCGCAAATCGGGCAGTCAAGCGGGTGATTGATCAAAAGGAACTCCATCACCCCGTTGCGGCACTCGCGGACCATCGGCGAATCGGTGCGGATCCCCATGCCGTCGGCCACGTCCTGGGCGCAGGAAATCTGCGGACGAGGAATCCAGTTGATCACCGGTTTACCATCGGTCCCCAGTTCCGGTTTCCGGTCCGGGCCCATCTTCGGCATGCCCATCTCGATGAGGCACATCCGGCAGTTGCCCGGGGAACTTAGCTTTTTATGGTAACAGTACCGCGGGATAAACTTGCCGGTTTCGGAGCAAGCCTCAATAACGCGTGTCCCTTTCGGAAACTGGTGCCAGACACCGTCAATCTGGACGTTAAAAAGGGGAGGAGGGGTATCGCTCATGGGTGGCTTTCCGTGTGGGGTGCGCCGTTGTTCGTCATCCGGCCGTTCCGCTCCGCCAGGCCGCTGAACTCATCCCGGAACTTCGCAATGAAGCTTTGCGTGGGCCAGGCGCATGCCTCCCCAAACGCGCAAATGGTGCGGCCCGCGATGTTGTCCGCCACGCTTTTCAACGTGTCCGGATCGCTGGACACGCCCCCGCCCTGCAGCATGCGTGTGGTCATTTTCATCATCCACAACGACCCTTCGCGGCAGGGAGTGCATTGGCCGCAGCTCTCGTGTGCATAAAATTCGTTGATGTTGTTTAACGTCCAAACCATGTCGCGGGTGTCGTCCATGACGATCACCCCGCCGGATCCCGCCATTGACCCGACAGCGGCCAGTGAATCGAAGTCCATCGGGATCTCTTCCAGGCCGATTTCACGCTCGGCCATCGAACCGTCCGGCTGTTTGGATTTCATCTTATACCGCTCGCCCGCACGCAACACTTTCGCTGAACTGCCGCCCGGAATGACCGCCTTGAGCTTCCGGCCGGGTTTCAACCCCCCGCAGACGTCGTAGATCAATTCCCCCATCGTGATCCCGCCAACTTCAAGCTCAAAATAACCGGGCCGCTGCACGTCTCCACTCACGCACAAGACCCGGGTGCCGGTGTTGTTCGGCCGGCCCATCTTGGCGTATTCGGCCCCGCCCATCCTGAGGATGTGCTTCACGTTGCACAGCGTTTCGACGTTGTTGACGATCGTCGGGCTCATGTACAAGCCCAGCACCGCCGGAAAGTAAGGTGGCTTGATGCGCGGATAGGCCCGTTTGCCTTCAAGGGACTCAATCAGACCCGTCTCCTCCCCGCAAATGTAAGCGCCGGCCCCGCGGTGCACGTAGATCTCCAGGTCAAAGCCGCTGCCGAGAATGTCCTTGCCCAGAAAGTTATGGGCGCGCGCTTCGGCCAGGGCCTGTTCCAGAATTTTCGCTCCCAGTGGAAACTCGCCCCGGATGTAGATGTACGCCAACCGCGCTTTGACGGCATAGCAGGCGATGATCATGCCCTCCACCAGTTGGTGAGGATCCTGGTGAATGATGTACCGGTCCTTGAAAGTGCCGGGTTCCGATTCGTCGGCGTTGCAGATGAGGTAAACCGGCTTGGTTTCCTCCGGTTTGATAAACCCCCATTTCGCCCCGCAAGGAAAACCGGCTCCGCCACGCCCGCGCAGTCCGGAAGCCTTTACCTCGGCGACGATGTCCGGGGGCGGCATGGAGACCGCCTTTTTAAGTTCTTCATAGCCACCGTCCGCCAGGTAGCAATCGATGTCCGGGGTGTACCCCGGACGATCCACGTTCTTAAAAATCAGGCGCTTTTCGCGCGGGTGCGGAGTTCGAGCAATCGAAACCATGGCTAGGCGTACTTCTGTAGCAGTTGAGGAACTTCGGCCAACGATACCGCCTCGTAAAAATCATCCTCAATCATGCACACCGGTCCCGTTCCGCAACTGGCCAGGCATTCCACAAACTCTACGCTGTACCGGCCGTCCGCGCTTTTTAGAAGGTGACCGCCGTGGCCCTCGGCATGAGGCTGAATGTCGGCATGCTTGCAAAAAGCGTCGAGTAACTCATAACCGCCCGCCATCGCGCAGGACAAAGTCCGGCAGACTCGCACGTGGCACCGGCCGACGGGTTCGCGGCGAAACATCGGGTAAAACGTGACCAGTTCCAGAACGTTGATCGGTTCGAGCTCAAGCTTCTGGGCGATCCACAAAACCGCCTCGTCGGTAATGTGCCCGAACTTTTCCTGGAAGAGGTGGAGCAGGGGCATTGAGGCGCTCCGTTTCGAGACCGGATAATGGCTGATGACTTCGTCGATGCGTACCGCAAGCTCGGGCGGGATTTCCATCATGGATGTTACTTAACGTTGGTTGAGGCGTTCAGGCTCGTTTACCAGTAAGCCGTTCTGGAAATGGAGAACAATCGTTTCGCCATTCCGATCGTAGTAATACCTCGTAATGGCCATCGTCTTCTTCTGGGTTTCCAACTCGAGTTCCATTTTCTCTGTCCGGTTGGGATGTCCCAGGATGGTTTCGACCTCTTTCTGCGAAATGTTCGGCCTGAGCTGCAGGAGGTTTCGCTCGTCGATCTGTCGGTGACAAGCCCCAAAAGACGCCAGTGCCCCCAACAAGGCAACCCGGCCAGCGGCACCAGTCGCCATCATCGATCGCATTCGCCCATTACAAAATCCAAACTGCCCAAAATGGAAACAACGTCGCTCATCATGTGTCCAGGCAAAAGCTTGGGCAAAATGCTCAGGTTGGCGAAAGATGGGGCTCGGATTTTCAACCGGTAAGGCACCCCTCCACCCTTGCTGTGGATGTAGAAGCCGAGCTCACCTTTGGGGTTTTCCGCCCCAAAATAAATTTCTCCTGGCGGAGCATTCACGCCCTCTGTGTGGATGATAAAATGGTGGATCAGTTCCTCCATCTTCATCAACACGTCTGGTTTGCGCGGCGGCAGGTTTTTTGGATCCTGCACCGCGATGGGACCTGAAGGAAGGCGGTCAATCACCTGGCGCAGGATGAGCACGCTCTGGCGCATCTCTTCCATACGGACCAGGTAACGGTCAAAAGCGTCACCGACCGTGCCAACCGGGATGTCGAAATCGTAGGACTCGTAGTCCAGGTATGGATTTGCCTTGCGGACATCGTGGTCAACGCCGCTGCCACGCAGGTTGGGTCCGGTGATCCCGAAATCGATGGCATCTTCCTGGCTGATCACCCCGAGGTCCCTGGTGCGATCCACAAAAATCCGGTTCCGCGTCAGCAACTGGTCCAGCTCGTTCAGTTGCGGGACAAACTCATCCAGAAAGCGGACGAGTGCCGGAATGAAATCATCAGGCAAATCACGGATCTGCCCGCCGATCCGCGTGTACGACGTGGTGAACCGTGCGCCGCTGAGGAGTTCACAAAGGTTATAGATCTTTTCCCGCTCGGTAAACGTGTAAAGGAAAACGGTGGTGGCACCGATGTCCATGGCAAAGGCCCCAAGCCCCAGCAGGTGCGCCGAAATCCGCGCAATCTCACAGCAGATCACCCGGATTGCTTTGCCACGGGGAGGCAGTTCCCAGCCCATCAGCTTTTCAACCGCGAGCGCGTAGGCGACGTTATTGGCCAGGGGCGAAAGGTAATCCAACCGATCCGTGTACGGCACGAATTGGTTGTACTGCATATTTTCCGCAATCTTCTCGTCGCCCCGGTGCAGGTAACCGATGTCCGGCGTGGCCTTGGTGATAAGCTCCCCATCAAGTTCCAGCACGATCCTAAGCACGCCGTGCGTCGCCGGGTGGGACGGACCCATGTTGAGGGTCAGCTTTTCGCCCAGCAGCTCGGAGTCATTGATTGCATCCAGCGAGCGTGCAGCCCGGGCGACCGTGTCAGGAGTTTCAATTTCTCGGGTGGTCGGCATAGAGGGGTTCCGCCTGAGTGGCCAACATAAGTTTTGCCCGTTTAGACCCGCAAGCGATTATTTGTGAAAAATTTCACAAGCGGGTGCGGCCGTGGGATTCATTCCATGGTCCTGCCGCGGCCACTGGCGGCATTGATGCAATTCATCCCGCTGATAGAATTGCTGACATTCACCCTACGTTGATTTCGCGGCACGACTGGTCCGGATGGACACCCAAGCACCTGGCCACCCTTTGTTTTGTGCTCCAGGGAAGCCGGGTGTTGCTGATCCGCAAGAAACGGGGTCTGGGGGCCGGCAAAATAAACGGGGTCGGCGGCAAACTCGAAGCCGGGGAGACGCCACTGGCCGCCATCCACCGCGAAGCGCGGGAGGAGCTCGGGATTACTTTGGTGCGTCCAGAGCCGCGTGGCTTGTTGCACTTCCAGTTTGAAGATGGCTACGGCCTGCTCTGCACCGCGTATGTAGCGTTCGGTTTTGAGGGGCAGCCGGTGTCAACGGCCGAAGCCGATCCGCTATGGTTCACGATCGAGACGCTGCCGTTCTCGGAAATGTGGGAGGACGACCGGCTTTGGTTGCCACAGATGCTTCAGGGGCGCCGTTTTCGCGGGTATTTCTTTTTTGCCGGGGATAAGATGCAAAGCCACTTGATCGAGTGGCAGGATGAACCGCCGGCTACCTGATAGCAGCCGCGTCGCCGGTTGCGGCTTCCCGCGTCGATGGCACCCTGACAAGTCCACATGAGCGAACCGTTGTTATTGAATCGGGTCCTGAAGTTCATCCGTTTTTCCCACACGATCTTTGCGTTGCCTTTCGCCTTCGGATCGATGCTCGTGGCCGCTCACGGGCTTCCAAGCTGGCGGGTCGTTGGCCTGATTTTGCTTGCCATGGTGTTTGCGCGGACTTCAGCCATGGCCTTCAACCGGGTCGCCGATTGGGAGATCGACCAAGCCAACCCGCGGACGGCAGGCCGGCACAAGCTGGTCAGCAAACGGGCTGCCATTGCCTTGACGGCCTCCTCGGCCGTCTGTTTTCTGGTCACGTGCTGGTTTATCAACCTGATCTGTTTCGTCCTTGGGCCGGTGGCGCTGGCCATTGTTTTTTTCTATTCGCTAACGAAACGGTTCACCACCTACACGCAGTTGTTCATCGGGTTGGCGCTGGCCGTGGCTCCCGTCGGGGCCTGGCTGGCGGTCGAGGGGCGGCTCGGCTGGCCGCCGCTTATCCTGGCGGTCGGGGTGGTGTTTTGGGTGGCCGGATTCGATTTGATCTACGCAATCCAGGATTACGATTTTGACCGGCAGCGCGGGCTCGGATCCATGGTGGTGCGTTATGGCGTGCCGCGGAGTTTGCGCCTTGCCCAGGGCATGCACGGCGTGTTGGTGGTTTGCCTGGCAGGCTTCGGCGTTTCGGCGGGGTTGGGTCCCGTCTATTACGCGAGCCTTGGGCTGGTATTAGCGGCACTGGTGTATGAACATCGGGCAGCGTCGCGGCTGGACGTGGCGGGAATCAACGAAGCCTTCTTTCGGAGTAACGCATTTGTGAGCGTGGTTTTTGTGCTGGCCATTGCGGTCGATCTGTACTGGTGAATGCCACGGATCAAAGAATGGAAGAACTGCAGCGGATGACGGCCCTGCCCACTGTTAAATGCCGCAAATGAAAGGATCAAAGAGGCAGAAAGGGACGTTGGCACGCCCCTGCCTTCCATTTGTGGCATTCTTTGATTCTTTGACTTGTGGCATTTTTGCCTTTGGACTTATCAACCCATCGTGATGCCTGAATGTTTCGCCCGTTGCATCCGGCGGGCCTGAATGGTACTTTTAGCATTGATCATGGCCGGCCATATTCTACGGGCAGACTCCTTCGACATTGAACAGGCGTTGCAACGCCGGATCCTTATCCTCGACGGCGCCATGGGCACCATGGTCCAGCGCTTTCACCTCAAGGAAGAAGATTACCGGGGCGCGCGGTTCGCTGCGCATCCGCAGTTTCTCAAGAACAACAACGACGTGCTTTGTCTCACGCGCCCAGACCTTATTCGGGAGGTGCACGACGCCTACCTCGCGGCTGGCGCCGACATCATTGAGACCAACACGTTCAACGCCACGGTGATCTCCCAAGCGGATTTCGGCCTGGAAGCTTGCGTGGCCGAAATGAATCACGCGGCCGCGGCCGTGGCCCGGGCGGCGGCCCAGGCCGCCATGGCCCAGGACCCAAGCCGGCGGCGGTACGTGGCGGGGGCCATGGGCCCGCTCAACCGGACCCTGTCGATCTCCCGGGACGTGAATGACCCCGGCAAACGGGAAGTGACCTGGCGGCAGGTCAAGGAGGCCTACGCAGGGCAGGCCCAAGCACTGCTCGAAGGCGGAGTGGACCTGCTGCTCGTAGAGACCACGTTCGATACCCTGAACCTGAAAGCGGCGTTGTTTGCGATCGAAGGGGTGTTCGAAGCGTTGGGCCGGCGGGTGCCCGTGATGGCGTCCGGAACGATCACGGACGCCAGCGGCCGGACCCTCACCGGCCAAACCACCGAGGCGTTCTGGACCTCGATCTCCCATGCGCCCCTGCTCAGCGTGGGGCTGAACTGCGCGTTGGGCCCGAAGGAACTTCGCCCTTACATCGAGGAACTCTCCCGGATTGCACCGATTTATGTCTCCTGTTATCCGAACGCAGGCTTGCCGGATCCGCTTTCCGCAACCGGCTTTCCGGAGACGCCCGAGTCACTGGCCCCTCAACTGAGGGAATGGGCGGAGCGCGGCTGGGTCAACCTTATCGGCGGCTGTTGCGGCACGACCCCGGACCACATTGCCCTTCTCGCCCGTGCGGTGGCAGGGCTGCCTCCCCGGGCCTTGCCTCAGCTTCCCGTCCGCACGGAACTTAGCGGATTGGAGCCGTACGTGGTCAGCGACAGTTTTACGGTGATTGGCGAGCGCACGAACATCACGGGGTCACCAAAGTTTTCAAAACTGATCCTGGCCGGCGATTTTGACGGAGCGTTGGCGGTGGCCCGGCAGCAGGTGGAAGGGGGGGCGAACATCCTGGACGTCAACATGGACGAAGGAATGATCGATTCCGAGGCGGCCATGGTCAAGTTTCTGAACCTGGTTGCCGCCGAACCGGACATCTCGCGCATTCCCGTCATGGTCGACAGTTCACGGTGGAACGTGCTCGAGGCAGGGTTGCAATGCATTCAGGGCAAGGGTGTCGTCAACTCCATCAGCCTTAAGGAAGGCGAAACAAAATTCCGGGAGCAGGCGAAGCTGGTACGCCGGTACGGTGCCGCAATGGTAGTGATGGCGTTTGATGAGGCCGGCCAGGCCGACACGCTGAAACGCAAACTCGAGATCTGCGGTCGGGCTTACCGAATTCTGACGGAAGAAGTCGGCGTGCCGCCTCAAGACATCATTTTTGACCCGAACATCCTCACGGTGGCGACCGGCATCGAGGAACACAACGGGTACGCCGTCGCCTTCATTGAGGCGGT
>DASWVC010000007.1:0-15933 GCA_036401335.1 Chthoniobacterales bacterium | reverse complement strand
ACAGCGTGGAACCCGCCACGCTCGCCTTGTTTGATCGCCTGGGACGCGAGGAGAGCGCAGTCCGCATTCTGCACCACCCTGGCCCGTTCAACTACCCGGCGTTGAATAACGCCGCGGCCAAGGAGGCCAAAGGCGAAGTGCTTTTGCTCTTGAACAATGACATCAAGGTGATTGAACCCGATTGGCTGCGCGAATTGGTGTCCCAAACGCTCCGGCCAGAGGTCGGGGTGGCAGGCGCAAAGCTGCTTTACGCGAACGGACGCTTGCAGCACGGGGGCATCGTGCTGGGGCCTGAGGGCCAGATTACTCACGTGCATCGCCTTGCCGATCGCAATCAGCCCGGTTATTTTGGCCAACTCGCGTTGGCTCGCACGCTGTCGGCCGTTACCGCGGCGTGCGCCGCCATGCGACGCAGCGTTTTCTTCGAGGTTGGCGGTTTGGATGAAGTCAACCTTCCGGTGGCCTTCAATGACGTGGATTTGTGCCTGCGCGTGGCCAACCACGGTTACCGCGTGGTCTGGACTCCGTTCGCGGAGCTGTTCCACCTGGAGTCGGCCTCGCGTGGACCGGACGGTGCCGATTCCGCGACCCGTACGCGGTTTCTGCGAGAACTCCAATACATGCACCAAACGTGGGGGGGCCTGCTGGAATCCGCTGACCCGTTTCATAACCCAAACCTGCGGTTTGCCTGGGAGTATTTCCAAGTGCCATCACCGCCCCGCCGCGAAAAACCGTGGCGCCCATTCTTTCTCGAAGCTTTCGCCTTGAAACGTCATTTTTCGCCGTCTCAGGGCATCAGCGGTTAAAGGAGGGCTGGCCTTGCGAACTCAACCCGAAATGAATAAAGGTGCCACCGATTTCATGAGTGCCGAAAAGATCAGCTACCTCTGGAGGCCAGAGCTGGATCCCCTGTTCTGGCGTCTGGCGCGCACCGACGTGCTTAGTGCCTGGTACGGTCACGTTCCTTTTGCCCATTGGATCGTGGGTGCGGTTCGGCCGCGCACCTTTGTGGAACTCGGGACGCACTGTGGGGTATCCTACTCCGCTTTCTGCGAAGCAGTGGTGCGCCATGGGTCGGAAACCCGTTGTTTTGCCGTGGATACCTGGCAGGGGGACGATCAGGCGGGCCACTATGGCGAGGATGTGTACGCGGACCTACGCCGCTTCCATGATGACCGTTACGGTGCCTTCTCGGAACTTGTCCGCTGCACCTTTGATGAAGCCCTTCCTTATTTTGCGGATGCGTCAATCGACCTGTTGCACATTGACGGCCTTCACACTTACGAAGCCGTCCGGCATGACTTTGACGCCTGGCGGCCAAAACTCTCCGGGAACGCGGTCGTTTTGTTTCACGACACGAACGTCCGGGAGCGTGAATTTGGGGTGTGGCGGCTATGGGAAGAATTGCGTGCGCAATTCCCGTCCTTCGAGTTTCTGCACGGGCATGGCCTTGGCCTTCTTGCGGTCGGAAACTCACCGTCTGCAGAGGTGATTGAGCTCTGCGCGTTGCGCGAGCCGGCCAAAGTGCAGGCGGTACGGCACCGATTTTCGTTGCTGGGTGAACGCTGGTTGCTTGCCGATCAGGCGCCGCGGCGGCAGGCGGAACTGGCGGTTTTTGACTCACGCATCCGGGCTCTCGAAGGCGAACTGGCTCAACGCGAGGCGATCCTTCACTCGCTGCGGCAGGAGGTGGCCGAACGTGAAACGCAGATCGTTGCGCTGAAAACGGAGAAAACCCACGCGCTTGCCGTCGAACAGACGTTGCGAGTCCGTGCGGCTCAGCGCACGGCGCAAGCGCGTGCCGAACTGGCCGAGGCGGCGGCGCGGGCCGTAACCGCCCGGGACTCGGCTTCACGGTCAGGAACGCCGAAAGCCGAGGTGCGCGTGTTGTACATCTCCGCTGAGCCGGACACGCCGGGCAATTTTTACCGCGTGACCCGTTACGTGGAAGCGATCAGGGCCGCAGGGGCCAAGGCATCCTGGATTCGAGCGGATGCCGTCGCGGAATGCATGACCCAGATTGCTGAGACCGACCTGCTTATCATCTGGCGCGCTCCCTGGGACAGCAAAATTGCAGCCGCGGTGGAAACAGCCCGTCAGGCGGGAGCAAAAGTGATATTCGACGTCGACGACCTCATGGTGGATCCCGACCTGGCCCGACTCGACGTGATCGATGGGATTCGCACCCAGTCGCTGACGGAAGAACAAGTCCAGGCGCATTATGCTCGTTGCCATGCGACCATGCTGGCAGCCGATTCTTGCACGGCCCCGACGGAGGAGTTGGCGACACACCTCCGCCGGCTCTGTCGTCCCACCCTGGTTCTTCCCAATGGATTTGATCATTCAA
The DNA here is from genome assembly GCA_036401335.1 of Chthoniobacterales bacterium. GTDB lineage: Bacteria > Verrucomicrobiota > Verrucomicrobiia > Chthoniobacterales > JAFAMB01 > DASWVC01. The sequence goes on along the minus strand of DASWVC010000007.1, from coordinate 13,586 downwards.
CGTACCAAGTTTCCCGTCGCGCGGTGCGGCTTCGACGTACGGGAAAGCCGGATGGACTTGTGCGGATCGGTTATGCCGGAGGATCCCGGACCCACCAGCGGGATTTTGCGGTCATGGCGAACGCGGCGGCGCGCGTTCTGCGAGATCGTCCACAATGCCGGCTGGTGCTGTTCCGGCCCATTGTGGATCTTGAGGAGTTTCCTGATTTGCACGGGCTGGAAACTCAGGTCGAATGGCGGGACCTTGTTCCGTTGCAGCGTCTCCCGGAAGAGATGGCGCGGTTCGACATTAACCTTGCACCGCTTGAAGTCGGCAATCCTTTTTGTGAAGCGAAAAGCGAGCTGAAATTTTTTGAAGCTGCTTTGGTCGATGTTCCGACCGTGGCTTCACCGACTGGCCCGTACCGTCGTGCGATCCGGGACGGGGTCACCGGTTTTCTGCCTGGTGACTCGGAGCAATGGTACGCCACATTGCTGCGGTTAGTAGACAACCCCACACTTCGGCAAGAGGTGGCCCATTCTGCCCACAACAGTGTGCTTTGGCCTTATGGTCCCTTGCGGCGAGTGGATGCGATGCTTTCGGCCCTGCCGCAATTACGGGGCGACAATCCCAGCGCAACCCGGGCGTTTGCGCTGGAGCTGCACCATCGTTCGCCGCTGCCGGCACGAGCAGACATTCGCCGGCCTGCGGCGGAGGTCGTGTTTGAGGCTGACCAATTAGGCGAAGCGGAAGTAACCGTCATGGTGCCGTTGCACAATTACGCTCACTACGTGGAAGAAGCTTTGGAGTCAGTCCGGGAGCAGACGCTGGAGGCTCTGGACCTTGTGGTGGTGGATGATGCATCCAGCGACGCATCGCTTTCGGTCGCGGTCAGCTGGGCACAGCGGCATGCAAAGCGTTTCAACCGCATCGCCGTGCTGACCAATCGAGTGAATGCCGGTCTCGGCCCGACCCGAAACGTGGGCGTGGACGCCGCCGAGACGCCTTTCGTGTTCCCGTTGGATGCAGACAACCGGTTGCTCCCGGCCTGTTGTGCAGTTTGCCTGTCGGCGATCCGGGACGGCAGGGCGGCATTTGTTTATCCACAAATCCGAAAATTTGGCGATGACACCGGTTTGATGGAGCGTCATCCGTTTGATCCAGGCCGCTTTATCGCTGGAAACTACATTGACGCCATGACGCTCGTGTCCAAGGAAGCTTGGGCGGCCGTTGGCGGCTATGGCGATTTCCGGATGGGATGGGAAGATTTCGATTTCTGGTGCCGGCTTGTCGAACGGGGACTGGCTGGTTACCCGGCCGGAGAAGCGCCCCTGGCCGAGTATCGCGTTCACCGCAGCTCCATGTTGTCAACGACAACCATTCGAAATGCCCCACGGGTCATCGCGGACCTGGAGGAGCGGCATCCCTGGCTTAACATTGTCTTTCCGCCACGCGTCCCTGACCCTGGGTCGAGGGCCGCAGTGGCGAAGTCGTCGCGACTCGATCGGCTCATGCCGATTTTGCGGTGCCCGGAAACCGGTGAAGCGCTAACCCTCGGATCGGATGGCAATCTTCGCACCGCGGACGGCAGCCGCTCCTGGCCTATGGTGGCAGGCCGTCCAAATCTTTTTCCAGGCTTGGCCGCACCAGAAGTTCAGTCGGAGTCGCATTTGAGCAACTCCTTGCCCGATAATGCCCTTTCCCTGATCAAAGAGGAGGAAGCACGCGGCGGTTTGGTATTGAATCTGAGCGCGGGAGGAACCGTTAAACGCTTTGAAAACGTGGTAGAGGCAGAAGCGGCCGTATTCCGCCACACGGACGTCCTCGCAGATGCGCATCACCTTCCCTTTGTGGATGGTGCCTTTGCTGCCATCATTGTAATGAATGCCTTTGAGCATTATCGAGACCCCAGAAAGGTCGCGCACGAGTTATTCAGGGTGCTGCGGCCGGGCGGACGGATCCTGATTCGTACCGCGTTCCTGCAACCGTTGCACGAGAAGCCGTGGCATTTTTACAATTGCACCCGTTACGGGCTTGAAGAATGGTTTAAAGAGTTTGAAACGTTGGAACTGCACGTTTCAGATAATTTTCATCCGGGCTACTCCGTTTCCTGGCTCGCCTCCGAATGTGAAGCTGCTCTGCGGCGGGACGCCTCACCGGCGGCAGCTGATGAGTTTAGCAATTCACCCCTGCGGCGCATCATTTCCCTTTGGCGTGACGGCGAGGAAGCCCGTTCGAAGGACAAAGTCTGGTCGGCCCTCGCCCGGTTGCCGCAGACGACCCAGGAATCGTTGGCGGCCGGATTCGAATTCCTTGGCCGGCGTCCGCTGGAATAGGAGCATTCCGTGACGACCGACCGGCTGACGAGCGCCGTCTACCGAAGCCCCGTCGCGCCTTCTCCGGTACGGGAGCTTGTCCTCAAGCGCCCGGGAAGAAGGTGTTGGCGTGTCGGCATAAAGGCACTAAGGCAAGGGTTTTTGGGCCCTGAAAGGGCACCGGCTCGAGCGGCGGTCCGGTAGAGCGGCGAGTCCCTTCGCCGCCTGTGACGCGTGACCCGAGCGGACGGGCGCTTGAGGACAAGCTCCCCTACCGGAGGCGACGAAAAAACCCCCAACCCCACCAGACCGGGTCGGCCGTCCCCATTTCGGAAGGACCAAGGATTAATGTTAACACCTAGTGGATCAATGCCGTTTACGCACTTTCCACACTTCTTCGCACGGCCACTGCCGGGCCCACTCCACCGTGACAAAGGGATAGCGCGAGGTCGCTCCCTCTGCCGGTCGAACCTCGATCAGGTCATCAATCTGGAAGCCCGAACGCCGCAGCAGCCGTATCCAGTCCCCATGTGACAGATGAAACTCGATGCCTGGGCTGTCAGGCCATTCGACTCGGTACATGCCGAAGGCGGGGCGCCGCAATCGCTCCGTAGCGGCCAGACTGTCTTCCGGTGGCATGCACAACGTCAGCAGGAACGAGTTGGTCAGAAAGACGAGCTGGCCGCCGGGACGCAACAGGCGCGCAGCTTCGGGAACCCAACGCTCGGGATCGGCCCACAGGCAGGCGCCGTATTCGGAGATCGCGAAGTCGAAGCTCGCATCGGGGTAAGCAATTGCTTCCGCATTGCCGTGGAGAAGCGGAAAATTGAGCCCGTGTTGCCGCTGCAGGCGACGCGCCGTGCCAAGTTGCACCTCGGAGTTGTCGATCCCTACGGCGCGTGCTCCGCGCCGTGAGAGCCAAGCGGAAACGTAGGCAGTGCCGCATCCGAGCTCAATGGCATCCTTGCCGGCCAAATGGTCCGGAAAGAGTTGGAGCTCCGCCTCCGGAACCTGCCAGATGCCCCACGCGGGATCCCCTGCCCATGCGCGTTCACCGGACACCACGTACTGGCGCGCCAAATCATCCCAGTACGCCCGATTTCGGGCCACGTATTCCGGCAATTCACTCATGAAAGAACCAAAATTTAATTCGAACCTATGCAATCGAAAACGGCATTAGGACATGGGTTTCCTGCCGCGGGGCGTCACACGGCAAAGCGGCTGCCTTCCCCGGGCGCTTGAGGACAAGCACCCCTACCGGAGGTCGCGACCCCGTATTCTTCCACGCCGACACGCTCTCCCCGGTCGGCAAGGGACTGCCGACCCTACCGGAGGTCACGAAGGGATTCGCAGCCCTACCGGGCCGCATCCACTCCAGGGAAGTATTGCCCACGTTACGAGCTTTTCTGGAGAACGGCACAAAATTCTAGCCTGCCGAATGGTGTGTCATAAATGCGCGCAGGGCGAAAAGCGGTTAATCGCAATTCTTTAAGGACGTTCATGAGGGTGCGAAAGCTGTCCGGTGTGAATTGCCAGGCATGGACGTCAATGTACGCTCCTGCACTGTCCTCTATTTCCAAGAGGGCCTTTGAGACACGATTGCTGACCTCTGAAAGTGAGCCGTGATCGCCCTGCCAGTGGCGGGCAGGATCATTGTGGGTGGTCAGAGCCCGGTGTTCAATCACGCTCTGTACCGTATGGGTGGCGCGTCCAGACAAGTGCGCTTCCATGACGCCTGCAATCGTCGATTCCGCAATGAAATGGTCGAAACAGAAGCGCTTGTCTGGAACCAGCAAAAAGTACGAACCATTTGGCCGGAGAAGCTGCGCTACCTGGTTGAGATGGGCTATCAAGTCAATTTGATGTTCAAGGCAGTGGCTGCTCAGTGCACCGCCAAACGTGCCGGGAATGACGGAAAGATCTCCGGTCGGAGAGGTGAAATGAATTTCCGGGGTGCGACTGTGATCGATGCCGATCCGTTCGGCCCGGGCGATCAGACCAGCCCGGTGGAGCACATCGAAATAGCGGACATGGGTGCCGACCACGCAAGGGTTGCAAAACGGCCCGATCTCGAGCAGCGGCGCGTCTTGGGGAATCAGGCTGAGAAAATTTTCCCGAAGGGCAGCGGAAGAAGGGATGCGGCCTTCACCCCTGCCGTACGCAAGGTAATGATCACACAGCTCCGGGCCTGACATCGAAGCAAGGTCCGGGTAGGTGCGATGATAAAATTCAGGATCAAACTCAGGTGGCAATGGCATTTTTCGGTTTGATGGTGGAGCAACTGCTACCTCGGGTCGGTTACCGCCGCAAACAGGGCGGGTCAGGCGTCGTTTCCTGGCAATTTTTCAGGCACAATAAATCCGGCCGCACGATCAATGACCTGGGCGGGAACAACGAATCGTTCCACCTCTGCCTCGTGGGAACGAATCAGGCAGTCACTGAAACGAAGGATGCGCGACCGCTCCAGACGTACCATCCGAGAGGACCGCGATAGGAACAAGCGCCTTGTTGCGAGTTACCTTTGCTTCCTTGTGCAATGTGTTCTGCGTGCCTGCAATAGACAAATTTTTGGACAGGGACTATGGTTCCCCGGCTGTTTTTTCTAAGCCATGTTCAATGCCACGACCCAGCGCTAAGCGGAAGCTACTTGAGGCTGCGATGGCCAGCTTTCGATTTAATGGCTACAAGTCTTGTACGATTGAGGACATCGCTTCGAAAGCGGGGGTATTCAAAGGCTCCTTTTACAACCATTTCAAAAGCAAGGAAGCGCTTGCCGTTGAGGTGATCAAACATTACACCGAAGAAATTGTGTTGCCCCTTCTTGCCGTTGAAGGGCCGCCTTCGGCGATCAAGCGATTGAGAGCACATTTTGAGAAAATATCTGTCGCTCAGAACGAGCTTGGTTTCCCAGGTTGTATGATGGCCAATTTCAGCGCCGAGATTTCCAATCTTAATCCTGATCTTTGCTCAGCCCTGGAGGAGACGGTCGACCGATGGTGCCGGTCGATTGCGGACGTCATCCGGCAGGCCCAAGCGGAAGGCGCAGTGAGCAACGACTTAAAAGCAGACCTTCTGGCCCGTTTTTTAATAAATTCTTTTGAGGGAGCGCTGATCAGGGCGCGAATCCTTCGCCACCAGGAACCTTTTGATGACTTTTTGGCGACGGTTTTCAAATCAATTTTGGGTGCCAAAGATTAATTTCTTTATGCTACCCATAAGATGGTTGACCATATACGTTCGGAAGGGACGAACCTCCATCAATTAAGGAATTCAATATGGATCAACCTCAACAATCCGCCGCCGCGACTGCCGAAGTGCCCAAGCGCCCTTTTCCCATTGTCCCAACGACCAAGATTCTTGCGACCGGACGATTCACCTCCCCTCCAACGCCCGAGCAACTCACGGCAATTTTCCCAAAGGAAGTGCCAGCCACCCTTAAACTGTACTTGGCCGGTAAGATTGACCAATGGTGGGCGCGCCAGGATCAAAAAGGTCCCGTCTTCCTTATGAACGTCACCACCATCGACGAAGCCCGCGCCTTACTGGAAGAACTGCCATTAGGTCAAGCCAAGCTGATGGAGTTCGAATACACGGAGCTTAGTCCATTGACCCCGCTTCACCTCCTCATCAAGGAAGCGTAAAGGAGGCATAAGGGAGCCCGACCACCCACTTCCGTAAAAGCAAACATGAAGCCCATCTTGATTACAGCCGCAGCAGGTGATACGGGGCGACCCACGACCGAGCTACTGCTTGAAAAAGGTTTTCGCGTGAGCGCTTTGGTTCGTAAGGACGACGGGAGGGCTCAGCGGCTCCGAGAATCAGGTGCCGAGGTCGGCACCGATAAGGTAGGGACCGCAATCATCGGACGCCCGCTGAAAACAATTGAGCAATTCCTTGCTGAAAAACGATCGAACCTTCTCCTTCCCTACCTCAAACAACCACCTTCGGTCGGGGATCTTGCCGGCTCGGCTTAGGCATTTATTTGTCGAAACCGCCGATAATCCAGGGGGCCATTTGACTCTTAACCACCGGTTGAAATATGACAAAAAAAGCCTTGATCACAGGTGCGACCGGAGACACGGGCCGCACTGCCGTTAGAGAATCGCTCGGCCTCCGACTAAAGGTTCGCGCCCTGGTACACGGCAAGGACAAACGTTCTGTTGCGCTGGAGGAGCTGGGTGCCGAAGTCGTCGTCGGTGACCTGCTGGAGATCAATACCATTCGCGCTGCCATGGAAGGTGTCGATGCGGCTTACCTGTGTTGGCCTGTAAAGCCCGGCCTGATCCATGCGACCGTCAATTTCGCCCAGGCCGCGAAGGAAGCGGGCGTATCGACGCTAATCAATTTATCGCAGCGCTCAGCAAACCGTGAATCCACGAGCGACTCGTGCCGGGACAGCTTTATCGCCGAACAGGTGCTCAACTGGTCGGGTCTCCGCGTCATTCATCTGCGCCCGACCTATTTCCTCGAATGGCTTCTCTACCCGTGGCAACTGCCCTACGTGCAGCGGGGCGTTTTGCGCATGCCCGTCGGCAAAGGACGACACTCGCCAATTGCAGCGGAAGATCAGGGTCGCGCCATCGCGGCGCTCCTTAAGAATCCCGAAGAGCACATTGGCAAGACCATTCCTCTTTCTGGCGCGGTCGAGATGGACCATGAAAAGATGGCGGCGGAGCTGACCGAGGCGCTCGGTCGCAAGATCGTGTTTCAAGACTTACCGATCGATGAATATTGCACATCGATAGAGGCAATGGGCGTCCCGCCGTACGTCGTCCAGCATCTCCGCGGCGCGATGGCAGACTACCAAGCCGGCCACATGTCCGGATCGGATAACAACGTCGAAACGCTGACCGGACGCAGGCCCATGACCGTTGGTGAATTCGCTCGCGCTCATGCAGACGTGCTAAATGCGAATCAAGTCGGTCAATGAATTCTGCAGCTCCGGACAGAGACAGCTTTGTGTCGATAGGACCAGCGGCCAGGGCGAGGATCACGAAGGCGAAGGCTTTTGGCACATGCCCCGCACGGGCAAATCCCGGTGTTTTGTCAAGGTTTCCGGGCGATCAGCAGGAACTGTTTGCCCAGCACGGGCCAAAGCAGCCGGGTCTTGAGGTAAAGGCGGGTAAGGAGGGCCAGAGCTTTAGGCTCCAGGAGTTGGGTTCGACCGTTCGCCATGGTGTACGGGAGAAAGGCGGCCAACGAGCATTCGACGACGAAGCCGCGGTTCTTTAAAGTTTCGCCAAAAGCCAGGTCGGTAAGGGCGAGGTGATGGTCCCAGAAATGCCAGTAGCGGCCGTGGAGCTTGGCAATGTTTGGTCCAAGCGCGATCAAGCGCCCCTGGGGTTTCAGGCATCTCGTCACCTCATCGAGGGTCCGGCTCAGGGCCTGCTTGTCGGGCAGGTGCTCGAAGAAGTTGGAGGTGAAGATCACGTCAAGGCTGTTTTCGCTGAGCGGCCAAGTGTGGCTGCAGTCTTGTTCAAAGATGGTCACCCCCGGGGGAGCCAGCTTGGTGGCATCAGGATTAAGGTCCATGCCATATTTTTCACGGGCCCGGATCATGCGTAGGAATTCTCCGTGGCCACAGCCGAGCTCGAGCAGAGAACTCTCCGGAGAGATCTCTTTCTGAAAATAATCTTTGATCAAAACTGCCCAGACTGCTTCCCGGCGTTCTTTCTGGTCGGCAAAGCGCTGGGCGTAAATGCGCTGAAGCTCCTGGGGACTGTGTTTGCTCATGGGTATTCAAGGGGCGAGGACGGCAGTGTGCGGTAGCGGAGCATTATTAAGTCTTCCCCTTACTAGGGACCGTCCACCCGCTTTTCAAAGAAGAATTTTAGGGGTCGTGAAAGCGTTTGCCAACGCCTTCCGGGTAGTGCAGACGAGGAAATGGCAGGCACGAATGGAATGCTGCGGGCGTCCGTCCAGGATCAAGGACGCAAGTTAAGGCTTTCACCGCGTTACCTCGAAACCGCCACACGGTATTGGTGGGTTGGATTGTGCGCCTTGGCTGTCTTTGCGTGCGTTCCCCTGCTTCTAATCCTTACAAACGGCATCAAGGTCCCTGTTGTGGACGAATACGAATTCGTCTGGGTGATCGAAACGATTCGATCAGGGCACGCCTCATTCGCAACCTTCTGGGCTCCGCACAACGAGCACCGCATTTTGTTTCCCCGTCTTGTGCTCAGCCTGCTTATCTTTCTCACAAGGTGGAACTCGGTAGCCATCATGATTGCCTCCTGGGCCGTGATGGCCGGAGCCGGCCTTTTTCTGCTCCATTGCCTGACGAGGATTTTTGACGAATTCCGGCCGCGTCTCTGGATTGTTGCGGTTGCTCTCTCGCTTTCGCTTTTCTACTCTGCCATTCAAAAGGAAAACTGGCTTTGGGCCTTTCAGTTGACCTTTTTCCTGGTCCAGTTTGGCGTGATTCTGGGCACGTTCTGGATGTCATTCACCCGGATCAGCATCTTTAAACGCCTGCCTGCCGCGGTGCTCTTCGGCGTTCTCGCAACCTTCTCAGCGGCGCAGGGCCTGCTCATGTGGCCAGCGCTGATCATCACCCTATTGCTTTCCGATGAGACAAAAAGGGGAAAGCTGGTCGGGACCCTGGTTTTACTCCTGCTCACCGCCGGTGTTGTCGGGGCATACTTTCACGACTACCAGACGCCGTCCGCCGGGCACTTCAATGCCTCTGAAATACTGAGCAAACCAAAGCTTCTGGTACATTTCTTCGTCGAACTGCTGGGTGCACCGCTAACTTTCGGGTTGTCCGACGATCTAAGGGTGAAACCAAAAGCCGCGTTCATCGCCGGGTGTGTTCTTCTCTTTCTTTTTTTCTTGTTATCTTACCTGGTCATCCGGAGCAACCAGCGGTCAAAGGCGGCGCCCTGGATCGGCCTCGGGTTTTTTGTGTTGGGATTCTGTGCGATGGCAACCTACGGGCGCCTCGTTTCCGGCATCTACCGGCTTCCTACCTGGTCCGCAGCCTACACCAGCCGTTTTACCACGCATGAAGTTCTGTTCACCATTTCCGTTCTGGCCTTGGGTTACCTTAGCCTTGGTGGGCGAAAGCGGCCGATAACCCGAGCGGAATGGTCGATGGCCGGCCTCTTGCCAGGCGCCCTTGGAGTTCTCGTTCTGTTAGGAGATGTACAGGCGTTCCGGACGGCCCCGGCCGAACAACGGCCACGTCTCCTGTCAGCAAAGCTCCTGCCTTTTCTTCCGTATTTTGACCCAGGAACGGACGGATCGCCCGCCGGGCCTTTTTTCGCGCTTACCGCCGTCCCGGGATGTCGGATTTTCGACGCTTACCTGAAACCGTACTGCAACCTCGGCCATGTGCACGCGGTTAAGCACGCGCGGTTCGGAGGTCTTTCCGCGGAACTGAAGGGAAATTGTTCGGTTGCGAATGCGTCGGTCGACGTGTTCCACGACGTGCGTGCGACCGGCTTGGTTAAGGCCGGATCCACGGTATCGCCGACGTTGGTGTTTTTGAAACCGGAAGGGCAGGACAAATTCCTTGCCGCAACCGAATTGCATTCTGAGTCTCTGGGCACGGGCAGCTACGTTTACGACTGGCAAACCATCCTCCCGGCGCAAGCGGTTGCCAACGGCACCCGGCTCCAGCAATGGGTTTTCGACAAAGGATCGAACACCTTCCTGGAGGTGGGGCAAAACGCAGAAGGTCAGAAGTAACCTTCAACGGCTGCGTATCCCCACCATCGAAGGGCAAGGCAGCAATAGTTTTTGCCGCTCGACGTAGATTTGGAGTTTGCCGTTGCCTTTTAAATTGGTTGTATCCAAAACGGCCTCAAAGCCAACGGTGCCCATCTCAGGATGTTTGAAGTACGCGTCGACGTCTGGTCGGGGAACCGCTCGAGCCCGAATGCCGCGCAGGAACTTACCGTCACTGCCAATCATGACGACAAAGACGCCGTCATTCCCCATTCCTTTCTCCCCGCAGACGGTCGCCCAACCCTGAACGAAAAGGGGCCCTCCCGCCTCGATCGGCTGCGTGGCAACCGGCAATCCGTTGACGGCATCAATCGAACATTCCGCAATGGTGATCATACCCTCGTCCAGGACCGGCTCTGGTTGCACCTCCAAAAAAGCATTGAGAGCACGGTCGTAAGCCCAGATCTGCAACCGCTTGCCGCTCGCAAGGAGCTCTGGGGCAAGGGCCAAATGCCAATCGAAAGCATGCTTACCGGCGTTCGCAGGTTCCGGATCCAGCGTCGTGGCGGCCAAAAACTTGTCCTGACCTTCCATTTTAAAAAACACGAATTTCAGCGAAGCCATCGGGTCGGCGTGGATTTGGCCGGTGAGCTCCACGCTCGGGAAGGCTCCGCCCTTCACCTGAGAAATTGAATAACCTCCCTGGAGCCCGGCGGGAGAAGCATTGAAGCGGGCGTTGTTTACCGTTCGCAGGTAACCCAGATCGCGGTAGGGTTTTAACCCGCTCTCGTACAGATGGAAATGGGGGGCCGGACAAAGCGCAAAGAACGGTCCGGTGGGCGATCCGTCCGTTTGCGGGTCGATGTACGGCAGAAACGGCAAGAGTTTTTTTGCGAGAAGCCGCGGGGCTTGTTCGAGCGGCGCAGCATGGAAAGCTTGCAGGTATCCCATCGCGACGAGAACCCCAAACCCGCCGGACAAGGCGCCGGCGATGGACCATTCCGCTCGATTCATCAACCGCTTGCGCCCACTGAGGCTAAGGTAACCCAACACGAGGACGGAAATGGTGAACAGAACCGCATGCGTGGTGTACCGGCTGATGTACGAGGCGGTGCTTACGCCAAAGCCGGCGCGCCCATAGGTGGTAATCGCGCAGAAACCCATCCCAAAAAACGCCAGGCCGATCCACGGCGCCGCCTTGGCACGTTGGCCACTCCGGATGACGATCCAGGATAACGCGAGAAAAAGCAGAAGCAGGATGGCACCGGCAATGAAAGCGGCATTTGGCTTCGCGGTTAGTTCGTCGGGCAAGCCGTAGGTCAGGGGTGCGCCCAACAGTTCAAGAAAGAAATAGGCCAGAAGCTTCGGCTTCCTCAACATTGCATGCACATCGGTGTGCCCGCCGGCTGGCATTCTGTAAGCGTGGAAGTACGCCAAGCCGACCCCAGCCATCAAGACAAGTAAGGTCAGCGCACCCGCTAATTTCCGGACTTTGGTTTCATTGGACAGAAGCAAGGTAACGATCAATGCAGGCCAGGCCATTAAACCTGTCGCTGTCGAGCCGGTAGCCAGAACGGCAAACAGCACCGCCACCGCAATGCGCGGCGTAGTTCTGACTCGGGTGAACGACATGCAGAACGTGCCCAGAATCACGCCGAACTGGACGAGGAAAAAAGTTAGCTGAAAGGCCCAAAGCCAGTTTTCCTTCTGAATGGCAGAGTAAAAGAGCGAGAAGGAAGCTATAACGGTCAGGAGCCAAAGGCGCGGACGAGCTTCGTCGAAGATCCTGGCTAAACCGTGAAGCAGAAAAAGGCCGGCTCCCGTCATCACCACCCAAGACGCGATCATGATGTCGACGGAGTTCCACCGGGTCAGGGTGACCAGGATGCAAAACACCAGTCGGGGAAACATGATGCGGTGTTCGTTGTGCGGTATCCAGAAGGTTTCCAAGGAGGCGCGGCCTGACCGAACGGCCTCCAGGAGCGGTCCCAAGGCGTATTCATCCCCATAAGGAACCCGGACGCCATTCTTGAGAATCAGGATCAACGGGAAGGAGGCAAAGAAGCACAAGGCGCCCAAGGCAATGAGACGGCTCAAGCTGTCGGGTGCGTGCATGGCGCGCGCGGATTCACGCGGGTAGTTAGGAACATGCATCGGCAGTGCAGTTGCTGGTCCTGGGTATACCTCCGGTAGGGTCGGCAGTCCCTTGCCGACCGCGGAAGAAGGTGTCGGCGCTACGGGGCATGGGCGTTTCGGCGTGAAAGCAGTCTGGCAGGGACGGCTGCTTATTGCCAAATGCACCGGGCAACATGGCCCCCGTAATGCCACAAGCCAAAAAATGGAAGGGTGCCACCACCGGCCGACGCAGAGAAGCAACGCTGATCGTGACTCGGGAACCAGTTGTGGCATTCTTCGGCTCTTCGATTTGTGGCATTTGCTTCACCCCGTCCGGCTTCCACGCCGATACCCCGGTCACGAAGGGACTCGTGACCCTACCGGACCTCCCCAAGGGGCGGCCCTACGCACGCTCATTGGCGACTCGGAGCAAGTACTGTCCATAAGTGCTTTTCTCGAACTTTCTGCCAAGTTGGACAAACTCTTCGTAGGTGATAAATCCTTTTTCATACGCGATTTCTTCCGGGCAAGCGATGCGCAAACCCTGGCGTTTTTCCAAAGTTTGCACAAAACCAGCCGCCTCGAGCAGGCTGTCGTGCGTGCCCATGTCGAACCATGCGAAGCCGCGGCCCATTCGTTTCACCGCAAGCTCGCCGCGCTCAAGGTAAGCGCGGTTGACATCGGTGATCTCGAGCTCACCCCGCGCGGAAGGCTTAAGGGCGGAAACGATCCCCGTGACCGTTTCATCGTAAAAGTAGAGGCCGGTGACAGCCCAGTTGGAGCGTGGCACCTGCGGCTTTTCCTCGATTGAAAGGGCGCGCCCGTGCTCGTCGAACTCGATGACGCCGTACCGCTGGGGATCATTCACGTGGTAGGCAAAAACAGTTGCTCCCACTGGGTTGACGTGACCCGGTGCGAGCAACTCTGCGAGCCCATGACCGTAAAAGACGTTGTCACCGAGAATAAGGGCCGAACGTTCGCCGGCAATAAAATCACCTCCGATCACGTAGGCTTGAGCCAGACCGCCCGGATGCGGCTGGGCAGCATAGTGGAAACGCAATCCCCATTGTGACCCATCTCCGAGCAGCCGTTCGAACTGGGGCAGGTCGCGCGGCGTCGAAATGATCAAGACTTCGCAGATCCCGGCAAACATGAGCACGCTTAAGGGATAGTAGATCATCGGCTTATCATAGACCGGGATGAGTTGTTTGGACGTGGCCAGCGTCACAGGGTAAAGCCGGGTGCCGCTTCCGCCGGCAAGAATGATGCCTTTCATGGTGATGGCCCAATGGTGGTGAGAAGGATCATGGCGCGTTGTTCGTCAAACGTCGCAGGCAGGCCTCGAGCGAAGTGCGCCAGGACGGCAATTCAACGCCGTGAAGGCGTGCGAGTTTCCGGCAATCGAGCCGGGAATTGGCTGGACGGCGAGCTGCGGTCGGATAATCGGTGGAAGCGATGCGCGTCAGCACCGGCCTTTTTCTGCCACCTTCAGCGAGGGACGTAAAGATG
>DASWVC010000006.1:0-2643 GCA_036401335.1 Chthoniobacterales bacterium | reverse complement strand
CGAGCGGGAAGCCGCACCAGGTGAAGCAAGGCCTTCAAGTGCCGAAGTCGGCGAACTAGGGAGAACGCGCTGTGTTAGCAGGACTAGCCTTGTTTTATGTGGGCGCCGTGTTGTGTTTGAACGGTCTTTGGGTGCTTGGTCGGATCGGTGATAAAGAGATCGCGGTCATCGACATTTTCGTGGGCGGAATCACGCTGCTGGTGTCCCTTCAGCTCGCATTCGGTCCGGGGGCTGACTTGGGCTCGGTCAAGGGGTGTGCGTTTTTGCTTCTGTTCACCTTCACCTACTTCTGGGTTGCGTTGAATCGATACAACGGCGCTGACGGCCGCGGATTGGGCTGGTTCTGCTTGTTCGTCGCCATCACCTGTGTTCCGGTGGCCTTTCAGGCGCTGCAAGGCGCAACGACGACCTGGGGCTACTGGCTCGGCCTGTGTTGGGTTGCGTGGGGGATCTTGTGGTTCGGGTTCTTCCTTCTTCTCGTGATGCAGAAACCCATTGCCAAGTACGTCGGAACCCTCGCGATCATCGAGGGGATTTTTACCGGCTGGCTGCCGGGCTACCTGCTGCTCAACGGACTCCTCAAATAGGGTGCTCTGGTGTACTTTCCGGGTTGACTTGCGAGGAAACGTGATCCTGCCGCCTCTATGACTCGGCGATGGGCGCGCGCGCCCGCGGACCTTCTGTAGCGACTGGATACTCTTTCTTTTGTGGAAAGGCTTGAACCCAAACCATCGACGCTAAAAGCCTTGTTTGCCCGCTGTGGCAATGAATGCTCGTTTTCAGGATGTATCCAGCCGATTGTCGATGACCGTGGTATTTTGGTTGGAGAGGTTTGCCATATCAATGCGGTAAAGAAAGAAGACGCCCGTTACAACGCCTCTCTCAGTTCAGAATATCTCCGAAGCTATGACAACTTGATCCTTCTGTGTCATGCGCATCACCGGCGGATTGACGCTCTGGCTGAAGAGTTTTCGGTGGAAGCCCTCACGGAGATGCGTGCCTTTCACGAAAAACGGGTTTCTCACAAGGTCTTTACGGTCTCAGATCAGCTTATCGACGATGCTCTGCTGCAGCTTTTAGAGATCGGCCCTACGCCGCATTTCTGGTCAATTATCGATCATTTCATGCGCGAAATCAGCGAAGACCGAGTCAAGCAGTCGGGCGTAAACTGGATGTCCGCAAGCGTCTGTGAGTTACTCGATACCCAACTTTACATTCTAACCCTGCGAGCCTTAGCAAAGGCACCCTTACCCTTGCGGAGCAGGTTGTTGAGAGAGCATCTGGAGTGGTGCGAGACACGGTTACTTGAGTCACATGCAGCCGTGGAATCACACGGGGGTTCACTTGCTAAATGGGAATTTAACTCGAAATTCAATCAACTGACGGAAGAACGGATAAAGGTGGTTCGCCGTGCCTATCTCCATGAGAGTGTTTAGCTGGAGAAAGCACACCCTCTCCCGGAAAGACCGTTGCGGCGGCGGTGCTTCCACAGCGGGTTGCGCCTCCACGGCGGGTGGCGCGGCTTCCGGTTTGGCGGTTAGTTCCAGGACCATCCCGGCCAGTTGCCGGGCGGCCTGGACGATTGCTCTGATGTTGCCGGCGTAGGTCACCCCTTTTCCCCGCTCGGTGTACGCATCACGTCCTGGGCCAGGTTCCGCCGTTGCTCGCGTTTGGAAGGGCCGGGGTTCGCGTCGGTGCTCATGATTGTTCCTTGGGTTTTCGTTTTGCTTCCAACCGATCCAGGTGCGCTTGCACCTCACGATCAAAAAGTGCTTCCCGGCCTGAACCTGGGCCGCTCATTTTCCTTCCCTTCACCAACCGGCCGTTTTCGGCGTCGTTGGGGACGCTCTTGTTGCCAAGGTCAAGGTCCCAAATCACCAACACCCCGTCGCGAAGGGCATAACTGAAATCTGCCTCCGCCCGGCTCATGCTTCCTTCGGCGGTGCTGGTCGCTTGAAATACAGCTCAGAACCGGTCAGGACCTCTCCCTGCCGGTTCAAGGTGATGAGGCGGTCGGCCTCGACCTTCACTTCCCGTTTTAACTTCTGGGCGTATTCCGGGCGGGTCAGAAAATCCTGGGGGGTGAAGTCATCGCCTTCGTCTGAGTAGAGGCATTTGGGGTAGCCGGCGGCGAGGGCTTGTTCGCAAAAGGTTTTGAGTGTCATTCGGCCGTGTGGGTTGGGTTAGGGGTTTGGCCAGCGGGATGGAACCGCTGGCCGTGCGTGCGGTGGAAGGTCAGAAGGGGATGTCGTCGAGATCAGCGTCGAGGTCTGGAGCCCCCTGCGGTGCGGGCCGAAGCTTTGCCTTGCCTGCGGGTGCGGCACCTTCCTGGCGGTTGGACCCCAGCAGTTGCAGGTGCTCGCAAACCACCCGCAGCTTGGAACGTTTCTGGCCGGATTGCTTGTCGTCCCAGGTGTCCAATTGCAGCCGACCTTCGATAAAGACCGAGCGGCCCTTGGTGAGGTATTGCTGGGCGACCTCTGCTTGGCGGCCCCACACGGGGACGTCCACAAAGGTGACTTCTTCGCGTTTTTCCCCGCCCTCGTCGGCGGGGATCACGCGGTTGACGGCGAGGCCGAGTTCGGCCACCGCCGTCCCTTTGGGCGTGTGGCGGATTTCAGGGTCGCGGGTCAGGTTTCCAAT
>DASWVC010000005.1:0-28650 GCA_036401335.1 Chthoniobacterales bacterium | reverse complement strand
CAGAGTGAAATTGTGATCGGGAAGGTTGTGCCTTACTTCATCATTTCCCTTGGGTTGATCATCGGGACCATTCTTCTCGGCCACTTCCATTTTTCCGTAAAATTTCACCAACCCCTGTTGGTTTCGGTGATCTGCACGCTTTTTCTGCTGTTCTCGCTCGGACTTGGGCTCTTTATCTCCGCGATCTCCCGCACCCAGACACAGGCCATTCAACTCTCGATCTTTTTCCTGCTCCCGATGCTGCTTTTGTCGGGGGCGTTCAGCCCGTTGGAGTTACTGCCCGGCGCGGTCCAGGCTTTTGCCCAGCTCTTCCCGTTGACTCATTTTTGCCACGCGTTCCGCCTGGTGAACATGTACGATGCCCACCTGCGGTTTATTCTGGTCGATTTGCTGTGCCTGGCCGTGGGCGCCCTGCTGACCTGCGGCGGGGCAGCATACCTCCTCCGGACAGCTGACGATTAAGGCAACTCTGGAGGCGCGTTTCTTAGACCCATGAACGTGCAGCGGAAATCGGGAGCGTTAAACGTGCTATTCTGAGGTCGAATGGACTTGAGGTTTGCCTTCTGTCGCTCAGAAGGAGCACTTTAGCCGGCGGACCGCGGCAAAGTCTCCGATGCACAAGACGTTTAGCCCAGCAAGTCCCTTGTAATTGATCGCGGGCGTTAATGTGTGAAATCGGCCTGCAAACCTGGTTAGAGGGCACTTCAATGAGTGCCAGGAGACGAGAAAACGCTTTTTAAAAAACATGTTTTAGTTTAGTTGTGCAGGCAGCACATGAGGATACGGCTTAAATTGCCACAGGGAGAGATAGATAAACTTGCTGCCAAGTGCTTACCTGGCGTTCAAAATTTACCCTATTTCTCCTCAATGCGGTGCGCGAAGCTGCAGATCCAAAACGGGCTTTGAGAGAAGAATTTTGGCTTTGGCCGAAAGTACGACGATCTGCAAACCCGGTAAAAGTGCTCGTAGAACTTTCAATGGATAGCATAGAATGAAATTCAAACGCTGGGGACCGCCTTGTATTCCCGGAAGCGCAAGGACGCTCGGCGTCGACCTACGATGATTCCCGTGTTGCAAACGCCTCTGGGCAAGCTGTTCGAGCGGGATTGCATTGAAGTCCTTACGGAGGTCGAGTCTGAATCGGTCGATCTCGTCTTTGCGGATCCGCCGTTTAATCTGGGAAAGCTTTATTCCTCCAAGATCGATGATTCGAAGGAGGAGGTGGATTATTTGGGATGGTGTCGGGCTTGGCTGGATGAGTGCACACGTGTGCTTGCGCCTGGGGGGTCATTGTGGATCTGGAATCTTCCCAAATGGAACCTGCCGCTTGGGACCTACGTCCGCGAGCGGTTAACCTTTCGCCATTGGATTGCAGTTGACATTAAGTATTCTCTCCCGATTCCAAAGCGGCTTTACCCGTCGCATTACTCCCTGCTCTACTTTATCAAGGGGGAAAAGCCCCGGATCTTTCACCCAGACCGTCTTCCGGTGCCATGCTGCAAACATTGTGGGGGAGAGCTTCGGGACTATGGAGGCTACAAGGATAAGATGAACCCGCTTGGAGTGAATCTCTCGGACGTTTGGACAGACATTCCTCCGGTTCGACATAAAAAGTACAAGAAAAGGGAAGCAAACGCGCTGTCCCTCAAACTGCTGGATCGCATCATTACTGCGGCGTCAGATCCAAACTCGCTTGTATTGGACCCTTTCGGCGGTTCCGGAACTACGTTCGTCGCTGCCGAACTGCTTCAAAGACGCTGGATTGGCGCCGAGTTGGACTGCTCAGCAGTTGTTGAGCGGTTCGATAAGCTCGAAGCGGACGCTGCATACCTAAAAGAAATCCAGGCAAACAAGAATATACTGTTTACGAAAGCAGATCTTGACCGTCGACGTAAGAAAGGTGTTACCCCGCTCTCCAAAGATTACCGAATAAATCGAAACGAGTGCCTGTGCGAAGCCGATCATGACCGAGACCAGCCCAGCTTGTTCAACGCCGCTACGTAGCGCGACCCTCTGCAGCCCGCCCATCATTGCCGACATCCAACCAAGGGAAAGTCTCAGAATTAGTCAACGCGTCATGCTCGACGACCGTGATTGCGAGGAGCCCGCGTTGGACCCCAGCCTTGGCTGACTCCCAAAGTTCCAGATACCCAGAAAGCTCGCCGATATTCCCGACGCGATCGGTTAAGTGCTCGTAAAGCTGGCGGGAAGGAACAATCAAAACCCCCGCTTGAATCACGCCTGAAGCAAGTGAGATCACTAGTTTGTTAACGCTTCGATGTGAACTCGAAATGTTTCCGGTCTCCCACTCGATTGCGATTCGTAGACCCGAAGCTGTCCGGGTCATGAAGTCAAATCCGCCAAAATCGCTCGTGACTGGCTCCCGGTACGGTTCGCGAGAGGGATAACGTGAGAGCTCCGGCTGAACTCGGTCCTGGGGCATCTCGACCGCTCCCTCCGGGAGCCATTTTTCATCAGAAACCATGTGATGCAGAAACCTGGCTCTCAGATAGTTCACTCCGTTCCTACGCCATTGTCCATTTGGAAGCTTAGCCTTCCGCCTTAGGGTTAGCGTTCCAGAGCCTTCGGGGTTGTCAATTGCTTGGATGCTCCGAACATAGCTCTCGTGGACCGTTGCCCAGTCGGCTCCGTTGACAACACCGCCTTTGTCGAATATTACGATCGTCCGAAGCCACCTCATCGCTTTAGCTCTGAAGGCCAACCGCTCGTGATCAATGCCACCTCATAGGTCATTGAGTCTCGGAAAATTGAGCCGTTGTTGGTATGGGCTCCCAGAGACCATGGCAGTACTGGCTCAGGCCTGGGTTCCCGGCCGGCAGGGAAGCGCCCAGAGGCAAGCGGATTCGCCGTCACCGTGCCGCCTGAATGAACCAGCGAACAGGAGTTCAAAAAGGCCACGCTAAGCCGCTCGTCCCGGTCAGTCACGTCCGCAGTTCTTGATTCGTCAGCCCGTCGAAGATCACGAATTTTTCCAGATGAAATGTTGGATCGGTCCGGAAAGTTAATCGACCGGCGTACCGCCGTTCGATTTCCACCAACAGGTCCTCGTCTTCTGTTTTCAGCCGGTTCAAGACCTCGGGATTGACGATGACCTTGAGGTCGTGCGTTTCCGCGTTCCGGCGCATGATGGCGTGCAAGGCGCGCTGAAGTTCGACGCTCATTGTCATCGGGCTTTTCACCACCGCCCGCCCGTTGCAGTAGGGGCAGGTGATAAACATCGACCCGGTCAAGCTTTCCTGTGCGCGCTGCCGGGTCATCTCCATCAAGCCCAGGGTAGAGATCGGCAGCACGTGGGTCTTCGCCTTGTCCCGTTTCAACCGGTCCCGCATCCGGTTGTAAATGGTCTGCTGGTCTTTCCGATTTTTCATGTCGATGAAGTCGCCGATGATCAACCCGCCGATGTTGCGGAGCCGCAGTTGACGGGCAATTTCATCCACGGCCTCAAGGTTGGTCTGGAAAATTGTTTTTTCGACGTCTTTGGCCCCCTTGTTGCGGCCTGTGTTCACGTCGATGGCAATAAGGGCTTCGGTTTCATCGATGACGATGTAACCGCCGCATTTTAGCCAGACCTGACGGTGAAAGGCGTCGTCGATCTGTTTTTGAACGCCGAATTTTTCGAAAATGGGAACTGAATCGACGTAGGGGAGAATGCGTTTTTTCGAGCGTTTTGAAACCTGTCCGACCAAAGACTGCATGCGTTCGACGGCGGGTTCGTCGTCGCAGAACACAACGTCGATTTCTTCGGTCAAAAAGTCGCGGACGGTGCGGTCGATCAAATCCGGTTCCTGAAAGAGAATGGCCGGAGCAGGTTTGGTCTTAAATGCCTCTTCGATTTGCCGCCATTGCTCGAGCAATAGCCCGAGGTCACGCACGAAATAGCGGGCCCGCTGACCTTCCCCGATGGTTCTGAGGATCACCCCCATTCCCTCGGGAACATCCAGGCGTTGCAGGATCGTGCGCAGGCGTTCCCGTTCTTTTGGTTCATCAATCTTGCGTGAAATCCCGCTTTGATCGTTGTGCGGCATCAGCACCAGGTAACGGCCGGCCAAGCTGATGTTGGTGGTGATCCGCGGCCCCTTGTTGCTGATGGGTCCCTTGGTTACCTGCACCATGACTTCGGAACCCACGGGATAGATGTCCGGGACGTCTTTGGCCGAAATCTTCTTCTTCGAACGCTTGTCGCTCGCCCGGTTGACCTCTTCCACGCCGCTGTCCAGACCCGGTAAAGCATCCCAGAAATGCAAAAAGGCGTTCTTCTCGAACCCGATGTCCACGAACATGGCTTTCAAACCATGTTCGATGTTTTTCACCTTTCCTTTGTAGATGCTCCCGACAATGTTCCGGTCGGTGTCGCGTTCAATGTTGTATTCCTCGAGTACGCCGTTTTCCAGCAGGGCGACTCGCCGCTCCAATTTCTCGCAGCTGATGATGAGTTGATTCCCCAATTTTTTAGGAGTTAACCCGAGAAACTGCTTCACTTTTTCCAGCATGTTAAAATTGCCAAAGAGTTGTGCGCTTCACTTCAGAAAAACAGAAAGCGCTTTTTTTTCCTCTCTTCGGACGGTGTCGGCTGCTGGCCCGGCTGATCCTCTTTGGGTTTTTTCCTGAAGAAATCCAAAAAGTTACGCCGTTTTTCCGGCGGCGCGGCTTGCGCCCGTTGAGAGGGGTTGTGGTGATCGGCCTCAGGACGAATGTCCGGTTCGTCGGCCTGATCGCTGTTGTCGTTGTCGTGATGGTGTTTGGCGACGAGCTTCGGCGCCGGAACTTGTTCCGGGTCCGGCATTTCATCCGCAGTCTCGTCATCGTCGTCCGCCGAATATTCGGCGGGCACGTTGCTGTCCTTGAAATTGATCGTGTCCACGAATTTGAAGTTGCCCACGGCAGCATCCATGGGCTGCACCCCCGGGTTGTAGCCTCGATCCAACGCCAGAATCTCGTCGATCATCTTGGCCGCGATCGGGGCCGGCACTTGCCCGCCCGCCTTGGCCCCTTGCACCAGCACGGCCAAGGCGATCCTGGGTTTGTCGTAGGGTGCGAAGGCCACGAACCAGGTGTGATTGTCCTTCTTGCCTTCACGCCAGAATTGGGCCGTGCCGGTTTTTCCTGCGACGGACACCCCGGGCACGCGTGCTTTGGCGCCCGTGCCGCCCTGGTCGTTAACGACCCGCCACATCCCTTTGCGGACCATCTCGATCTGATCTTTGTTAAGCTCGTTGTCGTGGATCAGGTCGCCCCGGACCTTGGCCGGGCGCCGGATCTGGCCGCCATCGGCTTCCTGCACCTGGTAAATCAGGCTTGGCTTGTAAACGGTGCCGCCATTGGCCACCGTTGCCGCCACCATGGCCATCTGCAGGGGACTGGCCAGCACGTAACCCTGTCCAATCGACGTATTGGCAGTCTGGCCCTGCGACCACTTTTCGTTCTTATTGAGCTTGAGCCATTCCGGTGAGGGCAGAATGCCGGGATCCTCGCCGCTTAACTCGATCCCCGATGATTGCCCCAAACCGAGGGTCTGGCCAATTTTGTCGATCGCATCGATGCCGGCGGCGTTGCCATACTGGTAGAAATACGCGTTGCACGAGTTCTTGATGGCCTCGGTCAGGGTTTGCGTGCCGTGCGCGCCCCCCTTCTCGGCAATCCAGCACTTCATGTAGGTGTTACCGTAGTAGACGCCACCCGTGCAGGTAAACTGCGCTTTGGCCAGCCCTTTGGTCAGGCCCGCCAGCGCGGTGGCAATTTTATAAGTCGATCCCGGCGCAAACGCGCTGATGGCGCGGTTCGTCAATGGGTCGGCATCCGCCTCCTTGATGGCCGCCCAGTCCCGGGCAGAAATCGACGGAATAAACTTGTTCGGGTCGTAAGACGGCACGGATGCCATGGCCAGGATCTGACCATTGTTCGGGTCAACCACCACGCAGGCTGCCCGGCCCACCGAACGAAGCGCCCGTTCGACGATGTACTGGATCCGGGTGTCGATGGTGAGGTACACGTTGGCCCCGGACGTGGGCTGAATCACCTCCTTTTCGCCTTCAAGCTGGTTCTTTGCGTTCTTTTTCAGGACGCGCTTTCCGGGTTTGCCGCGCAGTTCATCGTCCAGAAAATACTCAATGTTGGTGCGCCCCTGCACGTCGGGCTCGTAGAAGTTGAACTCGCGGACGTCGGGAAGCTGGTTGATGTCCCGGGGAGCGCCCACGTAACCGAGAAGCTGTCCTGCCATCGCGTTGAACACGTACTTGCGGACCGGCCGAACATTCACCTGCACTCCCGGCAGCCCCAAATCTTTTTCTGCGAACTTCGAAAACGTCGGAAAATCCAAGTCTTCCCGGTACGTAAAAGGAACCAGGGTGTTGTTGCGGTAATGGGTGCGCAGCCGTTGCGAGTTGTACGGCTCGGCGACCTTCAGTTCTTCCAGGCGCGGAATGATGGTTCGGTCGACAATTTGCACAATGTCCGGCTCTTTGCGGTCATGCAGCATACCGCTGGTGTCTTTGGCTCGGAAATCGACCATGGGCGGCTGGCCGTATTGCTTTTTGTAGCCGCTGACCAGGTCAGGCAGATAAAAATCCACTTCGTAACTCGGACGGTTGGTCACGAGGTTCACGCCGTTGCGGTCGCGGATTTCCCCTCGAATCGAGGGAATGCGGACGGTGACCTCAGAGTTACCCTGGATGCGGGTTTTGTAATACGCATTCAGAGGCACCTGCAAAAACCAGAGCCTTACCACCAGGCCGCTCAACGCCACGAGCAGGAACCCTGCCAGAAACAAGAGCCGAAAATCCAGGACAGACGTTTTCTTCGGTCGCGCCATACAGAAATCAGCTGGCGCCTTTAAGGCCCGGGCGGTAACGAAGGAACAGGGCGAGTGGCGTCAGGATGAAAAATAAGCACGGGGCAATTACGAGAGACATGAGGCCAGGCCCTAAAATTCGCCATACTATGACATCACTGTAAAAAAATTCACGACGCGCAAAACTTAAAATCGCGTAGCTGAGTGCCAGCAGCACCGGCGTCAGCACGGCGCTGAGCGCCGCCAGAAACAAATGCCAGAGCCAGCGGTAACGCAGAAACAGGGGCCGGAACCCGTGCATGATCAACCCCGGCAGGGCATAAACGATGGCCGACAAGCCTGCTGGAAATTCGGGGTTAGCACCCGTTTGGGGCACCAGGAAAAGGTCATGCAGCAACCCCGTGTACAGCGTTAGCGCCAGCATGAGCGGGAACGGCAGGGCCACGGCTCCGTAAAAATAGAGGGCCGGGACCAATAAGATCGCCGCTCCATGAAATGGAAGGACCGGCGGCAGGTAGAGTTGAAAAACGAATGCTCCGAAGATCAGCGCCGACAAAACGACGAAAAAACGAATCATTTTACCCCGCTTACGATGAAAACGTCGCGCACACTGGCGAGGTCCACCGAAGGCTGGACGACTGCTACCCCTTCGAGTTCCCGGACGCTGAAATCCTTTACCGTTCCCACCAGGACCCCGGACGGGAAAACCCCTCCGGTCCCGGCGGTCAAAACCTTCATTCCCGGGTTGATCCCTGCCGTCTTGCTTAAAAACCGGATCCGCAACTCGGGAAGGTAATTGGACGAGCTCCGGGTGCCCGAAACAATCCCTTGCTCCTGCGTGCCTTCAATCGCCACCGAAACCCGCAGGCTTTCGTCCGAAATGAGGAGGATGACGGCCACGTTGCGGCTGACCGAAGTGACCTTGCCCACCAGTCCGTTCTCGGTCACGACCGCCATGTCTGCCGCAATCCCATCCAGGCTGCCCCGGTCGATCACGCAACTGCTCCACCACGTCGCATTTTCACGGGAGAGAATGTGCGCCGGAATCAGGCGAAACGGTGATTGTTCACGAAATCCGAGCGCCTGGGTCAGTCGGTTCACCCGTTGCTCTAACCCCCGCAGCATGGCGTTGGTGGTCCGTAGTTGCTCATTTTCCAACCGCAACCGGCGGTTTTCGCGTTCCAATTCGTCCAACCGCTTCAAGCCGCCGCTCACGCCGCCAATTTGTGCTTCCACCGAGGCCCCCGTGCGGAGAACCGGCGAGACGAGCTGGAAGAGCGTGGCCTGCATTTGCTGCTTCAAGCTTCCCGGCAGCACCAGCAAAGCTGCCACCAGCACCGCAAAGAGAGCCAGCGCCACTATGGACGAGCTCTTCATGAGCGCTTCCCGGGTCAACGGATGGGACGGTCAGAAGAAGCGACCTGCCGGAGAAATTTGATCTCGCTCAACGCCCGCCCGGTTCCTTCGGCCACCGCGCTCAACGGGTCGTCGGCAACGTGGACCGGCAAGCCCGTTTCTTCCTGCAGCAATCGGTCCAATCCCCGCAAAAGTGCCCCGCCGCCGGCCAGGACCAAACCACGGTCCACCAAATCGGCTGATAGCTCAGGCGGGCAGCGTTCGAGGGTAACGCGGACCGACTCCACGACGGTGGAAATGGGTTCGAGCAAAGCCTCCCGGACCTCCTGTGAGGTGATGGTGAGGGTCTTGGGCAGGCCCGCGACCAGGTCGCGCCCTTTCACCTCCAGGCTCATTTCCTTCTCCATCGGATACGCGCTGCCGATCTTGATCTTGATTTCCTCGGCCGTTCGCTCGCCGATCATCAGGTTATAAGCCCGTTTCATGTAGCCGGAGATGGCTTCGTCCAGCTCGTCTCCAGCCACGCGCACGCTTCGGCTGAAAACAATCCCGGAAAGCGAGATCAACGCCACTTCCGTGGTGCCGCCCCCGATGTCGATGATCATGTTGCCGGCTGCGTCCTGTACCGGCAAACCCACGCCGATGGCCGCCGCCATGGGTTCCTCGATCAGGTAAACCTCACGTGCACCTGCGTGGGCCGCCGATTCTTTCACGGCCCGCTTCTCGACCTCCGTGATGCCGGAAGGAACCGCAATCACCACCCGCGGGCGCACCCACTTGCGGTTGTTCACCTTGGTGATGAAGTGCCGCAGCATCGATTCCGTCATCTCAAAATCGGCGATCACCCCGTCCTTCAACGGGCGCACGGCGACAATGTTTCCAGGCGTGCGGCCGAGCATCCGCTTTGCTTCGTCGCCCACGGCCAGCACCTGGCTCGTTCCGGCGCGCACCGCTACCACGGACGGTTCGCGCAGCACAATTCCCTGGTCTTTGACGAAAACGAGGGTGTTAGCGGTTCCTAGATCAATGCCGATGTCGTTCGAAAAAAAACCGAGAACGCCGTTAAACATTCAATATCCGCCTTCCAGTACTTATCTTAATTACACCCAGATGATTGACGGGGCGGCGACTTATCACGCAAGCGCAAACGTCAAAATTCCGGTCTTCCCCCGTGATAGTCAGCCTGTATCTAGGGAACGGACTCCCGGTCGTCAAGGAAACAATCAGACTTAAGTTGAGGCTGTGATTACCGCTAAGCGCCCAGGAAAAACGGCCCGCTCCGCCGTTCCCGGAAACCTGCTGGTTGCCTTCTACCTGCTTGAATTTGTAGGGGCAACCGCAGTTGCCGGCCTTGGCTGGACTGGGGGCAGGGCGCTGGGCTTGGCATGCGGACAGTTCCTGCCGCTTTGGTGGCCGATGTACCTCGCCGTTTACAACCTCGACCGCCTTTACGCGGACCCGGCAGACGCCCTGAACACCCCCGTTCGCAGCGCCTGGTCTGAACGCCTGCGGCCCTGGCGATGGGGTGTATTCGGGGCTTCCGCCTGCCTGCTGGCCGCCTGGGCGCTTCGCAGCCAGCGGCACTGGGTTGTTTGGGCGGCCGCGGTCGCCCTGGCGGTGCTGCAGTTCTATTCCCGGCCGGTTCCGCGCTTTGGCGGCCGCCTTAAAGACCTGCCGGGTTTGAAATCGCTACTCGCGCCAGGCGCAATCTCGCTCATGCTCGTGGCCTGGCCCGTGTGGGAGGCACGGCGCCCCCTCGGCCCGCGCGAGGCGACGGTGTTGGCATGGTGCTTTCTTGGCCTCTTCATCAATGGCCTGGCCTTCGACCTCCGCGATCTCGAGGGAGACCGGCGGCATGGCACCAAAACCCTGGCCGTCTGGCTCCGACCCGGGGGCACGCGATGGCTGATCCGTGGTTTGATCCCGGCTTTTGTGGCCTTGACGGCGTTGCTGGCCGACCGCCTGGGTGCGGCGCCGTTGGTCCTTGCCGGCCTTGGAGGGCTGGCCCTCGGCGGTCCGGGGCTGGAACCCGGCCTCTCTGGGATGCGCCTCAGCGTCACCGCCGACGTCTTTCTTCTACTTCCAACGCTTGCCGGGGCCGTGCAGGAGGCGCTCCGGCGGTGACGTTGGATGCTTGCGCCATGCTTCGAGCGGGCGATCCTCCTGCTGGAGACACCCCGCCAGTGGCTCGCGAACCCGGCGTTGGCAAGCGTTGGCGGTACCCGCTCGTTTTTCATCCAGCAAACTGCCTTGAACAAGTCGCACGCTCCCGGGAAGTGGCGCTGCGGCGTAACGCGTGGGTGGATCCCCCAACTGCGAGACGGGCAAAGAATCAGAGAGTCAATCCCAATCGCCCAAGCTCTCACAGGTACGTCAAGCGCGAGCAGAGCCGCGGGTCCTCGATCGCAGCGTTTTTAACAACCCGCGCAGTCCAGTTCCACTCGTGAAAAATACTGCGATCAGGATAACCAATCCCTTGATGACCAGCTGTGGCTGGGATTGGATGCCCATCAGGTTCATGATATTAAGGATGGTCGCGATGATGAGCCCGCCGATCACCGCTCGAATCGGATCACCACTGCCGCCAAAAAGCGAAGCGCCACCCACCACAACAGCTGCGATGGAGTCCAGTTCATAACCCTGACCAATGAGCGAGCTTCCCTCAAGTAACTGCGCCGCGAGCATCAGGCCGGCAAGCCCAGCCAAGAAGCCCGAAACGACGTAGGCAAGCAACAGGTCGCGACTGAGCGGCAGGCCCGACAAGCGCGCGGCCTCGCGGTTTCCGCCAATGGCGTAGAGTTCGCGCCCGGTGGTCGTATTGTTCATCACGAAAGCGGCAATGGCCGTGATAATAAGAAACACAACGACCGGCGCCGGAATGGGGCCGAGCGAGCCGGCAAAAAGCGCGGCAAAGCCCTTGTCTGCTATTTGGATCAATTCGCCGGTTTGAATGATGTAGCTGAAGCCCTCCACGATGCTGAGCATGGCCAAAGTTGCAATGAACGGCGTAATCCCGGCGTAAACGACAAGCAGGCCATTCATAAGCCCCACCGCCCCGCAGATCAGAAGGGTCAAGAGGATTGCCACCCCGGCGGACTGGTGATTCGCCATGAGAATGGCCGACACTACCGTCGACAAAGCGGCCAGGGAACCCACTGATAGGTCGATGCCTCCAGTGACAATGACAAAGAACTGACCGACAGCCAATACCGAGGTGATCGAGGCGGCCGTAATGATGTTAACAAGATTTCGCGGAGTAAGAAAAAACCGGGACACAAAGGTGCCGACGAGGATGATGACCGCAAACACCAAGAATAAATACATCTTGGAGAATGCGATTAAGAAACGATCGCGCACTTTGCGATCATCACTGGAAATAGCGGCAGATTTTGGCAGGGGTAAGTCCATATACGTTTTCTTTCGGGCTGCGCTCTCTAACGGAAAAGGTTTAGGATCGCGTCACCGTGAGCGTCGATTTCTTCGTGTTTGAGGCTGCCGACCAATCGTCCGCGCGCCAGGATGAGAACACGATCACTCATCATCACCTCAGGCAGTTCCGACGTGAACATCAACACGGAGCCACCCTGACGGACAAATTGCGCCATAAGCTCATAAATCTCTTCTTTTGCGCCCACGTCGATGCCCCGGGTCGGCTCATCAAACAGCAAAATTTTGGCCGTGCTTGCGAGCCACTTCGCGAAGATCACCTTCTGCTGCGTTCCGCCGCTCAACGTTCCCACTGCTTTATCCGGCACGACCGAGCGCATGACCAGCGTCTTGATCATCTCTTGTGCGAGATCACGCTCCTTGTTTTTATTGAGTATGGTGTAGCGGCTGAAGCCGCTCAAGCTGGCAAGCGTCATGTTGTGGGTGATCGACATGTGACGCACAAATCCTTGGTGCTTGCGGTCCTGGGGCAATAAGCCGATCCCGTTGCGGATGGCATCCCGAGGGCTGTCCAGTTTCAAGGCCTGCCCGTTAAGCGAAATCTGACCCGCGACGCGCTCTTGCGCTCCGAACAAACAATTGGCCAACTCGGTTTGGCCGCTGCCCACAAGTCCCGCCACACCCAGCACTTCACCGCGTCGCAAGTCGAACGTGATGTCGCGTAACACCGATTGATCCTGCAGCCCTTTCACGGACAACAGCGTCTCCGATGCCGTTCCCGTTCCCAAACGCGGCCGTTCCCCGCTCTCTTCAAGTGACCGCCCGAGGATGGAAGTCCTCAACGCGCGGCCGATCATCGCCCGCATGAGCACCGAATGTTCAGTGCCAGGGAGGTCATAGGTTCCTACCAATGCGCCATCGCGCAACACGCTCACGCGATGACAAAACTCATAAAGCTCTTCAAATCGATGTGAGATGTAGATGACGGCCACACCCCGTTCGCACAAAGTTTTCAACACCGCGATAAGTCGTTTGACGTCCGGTGCGGGAAGCGTCGCCGTGGGCTCGTCCAAGAGAATCACCTTGGCGCTACGGTGCAGCGCCTTGGCCAATTCCACTGCCTGCTGCTGGGCGACCCCGAGCGAACCGACGGGTGCGTCCACGTCGATCGCGAAGCCCAGCCATTCCAGAGCCCGCCCTGCTTCACGCCGCATGGTGCGTCGATCGACAACTCCCCCTTTGAGCGGCAGGTCACCCATAAAGACGTTCTCGGCAACCGAGAGACGCGGGACCAAGCTCAATTCTTGGTAGATCGTAACTATGCCCGCCCTTTGGGCAGCCTGTGGGGTGTCGAACGTCATTGGAGCGCCGAGCACCTTGATGCTGCCGGCGTCGGGCTGTTCCGCCCCTGCCAGCATGCGGATCAGGGTTGACTTGCCCGCGCCGTTCTGGCCGGCTATGGCATGTGCCTCACCGGCCAGAAAGGTTAAACTAACCTCGCGAAGGGCCTTTACCCCCACGTAGGATTTGGTTAGTCCACTTACGGTCAAAGGTGGTTCCGTTGAACCTTTACTCGCTTGCACCGCACGGCTTGGTAGGTCCGAATTCATACTAGCGTTAGGGGACGGGTTGTACGGGGAAGGGGGCCTCGGTTCTACTTAAATTGCAAAACGGCACCCGAACGGTCGGTCCATTCAACGTCGGTTCGAACAGAAGCGAAAAGAATGCCCTGCAATCCTTACTTATTTGCTAAGCAAGGGTTTTCACGGAGCCGACTGAACGTAGCTTTTGTCGGGACGGTAAAAGGATTTGGCGTTTTCGGGCGTTACCAGAACCGTGTCGACGTAGTGAATCCCGCCGGGGCAGGCAGACTTGTCCCCTTTGACGGCAGCAACCACCATGTCCATCGCGGTCACGCCTTGGTCCCACGGCTGGTTGGAGGCGATGGCCCGAATGGGACCGTCGGGGTTGTCGATCATCTCCTTGATCGTGCTCATCTGACCGTCATAGCTTGCTTCGAGGATGTCTTTCCAGATGCCTGCCTGCTTCAAGCCCTGCTCAATCCCGGCCTGCATGACATCGCTTTCGCTATAAACAATTTTTAGGTCAGGGTTTGCCGTCGCGATGTCCCGGATGGGTGCAAGAGCTTGGTCGGGCAGCCAGTGGCCATACCGCGTTGGCAACTCCGTCGTTTTCGGCCCGGGATGGTCCTTGAAGTAATCGTTGTAAGCTTTAAGGAATCCTTCCTTCCGCAGGTCGGAAATCACGTCGCCAGGGTACCCGCCGACGATAGCCATTTTGACCGAGTCTGTGGGCTTGAGTTTCTTGCTAACCTCTTCGGCCATCGCCCGGCCAGCTTTTGCGCCGGTCGACACCTGATCCTCGGCCACGTAACAAAAAGTATCCGCCGCGAGGGACGGATCCAGGTTGCTGTTAACCGCCACCATGGGGATACCTGCCTTCTTCAAGGCCTGCACAGACGCGGATACCCCCCGCGGATCGTTCGCATTGAGGATGACGCCGTCAACTCCTTGAGTGATAAAGGTCTGAACGTCCGAATTCTGGCGAACGGTGTCGCCGCCGGCGTCAGTGACTCGAATTTTTACCCCGAGCTTTTGGGCCTCGCTGGTAGCGCCAGCCACCAGGGTTTTGTACCAATCGCTGCCGGCAACCCGACGCTGCGAAAAGCCGATGACAATGTCCTTCTTGTCGGCTGCCGCGACCGAATTGACTCCCCAGAAGCATGAGCTTGCGATCACCGCAATCCCGGCCAAATGACAAAGCGAGTGCGGGATCAGACTGCCTGGCCGGTATTCAGGCGCCGGTACGCAAGTGCGGCTTGGTTTTTTTCGACAAGGTTCCGTCCGAGGGGGGAGACTCATGTTTGGCTCTTACATGTAGTCGCCAAGCTCGTCAAATACATTTGTGAGCGCTAACTCAGGCCTGGAGCTCGATTGCCGGCAGGTTCGAGACCAGGGCGCCGTGGTAGGTCAGGTGGACGCCTTAGTCCCCCCTGGAACAACACCTTACTCCTGCATAGATCCAGGGATAATAAATTTGAGTTCAGGCGCATTTATTCTCGGTAAACGCGAATTTAACTGAACCAAAAAGGAGCCTCGCAACGAACGTTCACCGTGATCAAGGCGGGAAGAAGCAAAACGCCCGTTTGACATGCATCAATCATCGGTAACATTTCAAGTTGTAAGTTAGCGCTAACAGTTGGCGCTTATCTCCCCAAACCCGTTTTCCAAACAAATTCCCATTACTATGATCGAACCATTTGCGGTGGTCGCTTTGTCACCCCGGACTTTCACCGTCGAAAAGCGTGAGGATGCCCTGAAGAATGTGAAGCGTATCTGCCAATTCATGGACACCGCCGTGATGGTGGGCGCCTGGCAGGGTGCACCGGTCCGACTTGTGGTCATCCCCGAGATGGCCATTCAAGGCATGGTTTTGAATACCCCGGGCAACCGGGCCGCGGAAGCAAAATTCGCCGTGGAGATTCCTGGTCCGGAAACAGAAGAGCTTGGCCGTAAAGCCAAACAGATCAACGCCTACATCGCGGCCGAGCTCTACATGGTGCGCGACGATGATTTCCCGGACCGGTATTACAACGTCGGCTTCATCATCAGTCCTACGGGTGAAGTCATCTACAAGCGCTACAAAGCTACCAGTGACGCTTACGAAGGAGGGATGCTTGGCAACTCCAATCCGCACGACGTCTGGGACGAATGGATCCAGAAGAAGGGCAATGGGAACGTGATGGATGCGATCTTCCCGGTGGCACGAACTGAGATCGGCAACATCGGCATTTGTATCTGTCACGAGGGGATCTACCCGGAAATTGCGCGCGGCCTGGCGATGAACGGTGCGGAGATCATCATTCGCCCGACGCTCATCGAGCCGGCGGTGATGACGGGTTTATGGGAGCTGCAAAACCGCGCCCATGCTGTGTTTAACCAGGTCTATGTGGTGGCGCCGAACCTCGGGCCCGAAATCCAGAAAGACGGCGGCGTCGTCGATCTGTTCGGCGGACGCTCGATGATCGTAGACAATATGGGGAGGATCGTCGCTCAGCAGACGGGTTGGACTTCCGGTGATTCATTCGTCACCACCACCATCGACATGGAAGCATTGCGGAAGGCCCGCATGGCGAATGGCTTGCTCAACCAGTTCAAGGACTTGCGCACAGAGCAGTACGCCGCCATTTACGCCCAGCCCATTTACCCGAAAAACCAGTACCTGAAAGAAGCTCCTAAAGAGGGGTGGCTTGCGCGCGAAGAAGCGACTCGCGCGAAAAATATCCAGGAGCTCGTCAGGCGTGGGGTTTTTACGCCACCCGATCGTGGATCCGTCCCTGGAATTGAACGGGAAAAGGTCGACGTGCAAGAGCGGGAGAAGGCCACCGCGCAGGAGCGTCAAAAGGTCAGCGCCTAACCGCGGACACAAAATGAACCTTCAAAATCCCCCCAATTCAGGTGATTCCCTGGCGCTCACTTACCTTAATGACTTTGAAGCCAGAACGGTCGAGGCAATCGCCGAACGCATCATCCCGGCAGACGGGGCTGCCGGGGGTGCGACTCAGGCAGGGGTCGTTTATTACATTGACCGGGCCATCAGCGGTTTTAGCACGGGGTTACAACGGGTCTACCGCCTGGGGTTGCGAGAGCTGGAACGTTTCTGCAAGCAGGAGCATTCCGCCTCGTTCGTGGATTTAACGGCTCAACAGCAGGACGACGTCGTGCGGCGGCTGTATGGCAAGGAAACCGGGGGCGATGAGACCGTCCACCCCGAGGGCTTGGCGCGGCCCGCGATGGAGCGCCAGGAACAGGGTAACGAAGGGTCTGAGAGCCCAGGGGGGATCAACCTTGAACTATTGCACACCTTCTTCATGGTGGTCCGCGAGCATACGGTGGAAGGGTATTTCTGTGATCCCATTTACGGCGGCAACCGCGACGCGGTCGGTTGGCGGTTGGTTGGCTTTCCAGGGGCGCAATGGGGCTACACGGCGGAGCAGATGAGACCGGGATTTGATGCCACCCAGATTCCCACGAAGACACTCTCGGACTTGCGGCGTGAGCTTAAGAACCTCCCCAACAACGAGCAGTTTTACACAGACGGAGAAAAGTAAGCGTTATGCCTTCCAAAAAGACGGACGTGGTTGTGCTTGGTGCGGGTGCGGCCGGCGCCATCGTGGCATCAGAACTCGCGCAGGGCGGTGTCAAGGTGGTCTGCCTGGACAAGGGTCCCCACTACTCGGACGAGGACTTTCGGCTCAAGCACGACGAGATTCGCTATTATGCGCGCGGAGCCATCGTCCCGCACATGTCGACGGACCCCATGACGTGGCGCGAGGGGAACAAGGATGCGGCCACCCTTTTGCCATGGGTTTCCGGTCCGCTCGGCACAGCCAATCCGCTGCACCTGGCTCCTTCGCTGGGAACGGGAGGGGGGTCAATCCACTGGGGGGGCGCTTGCTGGCGGTTTCGCGAAAGCGAGTTCCGGATGAAGAGCATCATCGAAGAACGGCTTGGGAAAAAAGCGCTTCCTGAAGGCAGCACCCTTGAGGATTGGCCCATCAGCTACCAGGATCTGGAGCCTTATTACGACCGTGTGGAATGGGAGCTGGGGATTTCCGGTCGTGGAAGCAATCTGGTGGGTGAGCCGCAGCCCGGCGACAACCCGTGGGAAGCGCCTCGCCGTCGCGATTATCCCATGCCTCCATTGCGCCAGGGACCCGCGGATCATCGTTTTGCCGATGCTTGCAGCAGGTTGGGCTTTCACCCTTTCCGAACCGCGGCGGCCATTGCGTCGGAGCCCTTCAAAGGCCGGTCGGGCTGCACCTATTGTGGGTACTGCCACGGTTACCCTTGCCACGTTAACGCGAAGACCTCCACGCACGTGGCCGCGCTGCCAGCCGGCTTGGCGAGCGGGAATCTGGAAATCCGGGATTTTTGCCGCGCCTACAAGATCAACCGTTCCAATGATGGCCGTCGTGTCCTGGGTGTTTCGTATTACGATCCGCTGGGGCGCTCAGTCGACCTTGAAGCCGACCAAGTGGTGGTAGCTTGTTACGCCCTCGAGAACGCCCGGCTCATGCTTGCGTCAGGAATCAATCGCAACGGCCAAGTCGGTAAAAACTACATGACCCACGCTTTTGGGTTTTTCATGGGACTTACGCCGGAATCGTCCAACCCTTTCATGGGGCCCCTCGTGGCCTCAACCGCGATCGAGGATTTTAGTGGCGAACTCGTGCATGATTATGATCCGACGGTCCTGTGGGGTGCGCCCATCATCAGTTGGCCGGGTGACTTCCAGCCCCTGGAAATCGCACAGGCCATGCCTGGAAACGCGCCCAAGTGGGGAGCCGGGTTCCGGGACTGGATGAGGGACAATTACACGCGTATTTGGGCCATGTACTCGCAAACGGCGAACATCCCGACCCAAGAAACCTATGTGGACCTGGATCCGCACCAGAAGGACAAATATGGGCAACCTGCGCTGCGGATGACTCACGGCTGGGGTGAGGTGGATAAACGCGGCGTTGAGTTCCTTCTAAAACAAAAGCGCAAGATTGCCCAAGAGATGGGGCTATTGGCTTCGTGGGAGGAAACCACTGCGCCGGAATACCACCTGTCTACGCACGAAGTCGGTACCCATCGGATGGGAGACGACCCGGCGACCTCAGTTGTCGACATCTTCGGTCGTTCGCATGAATGCGAGAATTTGTTTGTCATCGGTGGCGGTCAATTTCCCGGCTACCACGGTTACAACCCAACTCAGACGCTTCAGGCGTTGGCCTATATGACCTCTGACCATATGCTGGACCGGCCGTTCCACCGTTCCGTGGGCGGGAACGGAAATTGAGTGGCGTAGGGGCAGTCGCCTTGGTACGCTGAACAATGGTTAAAGCTCTAAATTTTACACTTACTCTATATAATAAAAAACGAAGATTGAGTGGCGGGGCCTTGGCCTTCCCCCGGGGTAAGGGTTCCGCCGATTCTGGCTTCCGGGGAACAACCACTGGGTCGATAACCAAAGGTTAACGGCAAAGTGCCTGCCAAAATAGTTCGTGCACGAAGAACCCGGAAACCGAACGGTGAGCAACCGCACGTTCCGAGAATGATAGACGTCGCGCGCCTAGCAGGCGTGTCGCACCAGACGGTTTCCCGGGTGGTTAACGGAAATCCAAACGTTACTCCTGAACTGATCACACGCGTGCAGCACGCCGTTAAACAACTCGGGTACCGACGCAACACTGCGGCGCGTGCATTGTCGACCGGGCAAACCATGAACCTCGGCGTGGTGAGCTTCGACATATGGCAGTACGGGCCGACGCATGTGTTGTTCGGCGTGGCCGACGCCGCGCGGCAATTCGGCTATGCGACGAGCCTTGTGAGCCTAGGGAATACAGATCGTAAGAGCGTCCGGGCTGCCATTGAGCACCTCGTGGGAGACTCTGTGGACGGGATCATTGTCATTGCGCCCGTAGAAGGCGCAAAGGCAGCCGTGCAGGCCGCACCGGCCCACGTGCCATTGGTGATGTTTGAACCCGGGGTTAACAATGGCACAACGTGCGTTGCGATCGACGAGGTGCACGGCGCACGCTTGGCAACGCGGCACATGCTGGAGTTAGGGCATGAGTCGGTGTGGCACGTCAGCGGCCCACCGGGTTGGCTTGGAACCGAAGCACGCATCCGCGGTTGGCGGTCGGAGTTGACGGCTGCCAAACGGGTTGCCCATGACGTAATTGTCGGCGATTGGAGTGCAGCCTCCGGTTATCGGGCCGGCAAGGAAATCGCCCGTAATCGGCAGATTACGGCGGTCTTCGTGGCCAATGACCAAATGGCGTTGGGTGTGCTTCAGGCCTTGCAACAGAGCGGCCTCACGGTACCCCGCGACGTTAGTGTCACTGGTTTCGATGACCTGCCTGAATCCGGTTTCTTTCAGCCTTCGCTAACAACGATTCGGTTGGATTTTACCGAGATCGGACGCCGCTGCGTGCAGCGCCTGTTGGAGATGATTCGGGGAACGCCGCCGACCCCGACCCTCCCGCTACCGCCGCAGTTGGTGGTGCGATCCAGCACGGGGGCGGCACCGGTCGGAAAACAGGGCGTCAACCCCCGTCGCGGCCGGGCGAGGTAGGTTTAGCGCTGGAGCTAAGGTAACCAGTCGGCCGCGGCAACCGCCATCCATCTTCCACTCAACAAAATGAATGCCATGAAACAACGTCCATTTGGAAAAACCGGCCTTTCCGTCACGCCACTGTGCATCGGGACCAGCGCATTAGGAAATTTTCCTTCGCAGTACGGCTACGAAGTGAGCACCGAGCGCGCAGTCGCGACCCTGCACCGCGTTTTCGAGGGGCCGATTAACTTTCTTGACACATCCAATGAATACGGCGACGGCGAGAGCGAACGGAGGATAGGCCAGGCACTCCGCGAAGCGGGTGGACTGCCGCAAGGGTTTGTGCTCGCCACGAAAGTTGACCCTATCCGGGGCAGTTCCGACTTTTCCGGTAAGCGGGTTCGCGCCTCGGTGACGGAGAGCTTGGAACGCCTTGGCCTTGAACGCCTTCAGGTAGTGTACTTACACGATCCCGAAAAGATGACTTTCGAAGAGGGTACCGCACCCGGTGGAGCGGTTGAAGCCTTGGTTCAGCTTCGCAAGGAAGGCTTGATTGATCACCTGGGCGTAGCCGGCGGACCTATCGACCTGATGCTCCAATACCTGGCCACAGGAGTGTTTGACACCGTTATCAGCCACAACCGGTACACCCTTGTTGATCAATCAGCCGGACCTTTGCTAGAGGATGCGTCGCGACGCGGGATTGCGTTCGTCAACGCTGCACCTTATGGGGGCGGCATGTTGGTTAAGGGGCCGGACGCGGTCCCGAAGTACTGTTACCAGCCCGTGAGTGCGCCCACGCTGAATCGGGTCCGCGAGATGCAGCGGATCTGCACGTCTTACGATGTGCCGTTGGCGGCGGCCGCGCTCCAGTTTTCGCTGCGGGAGAGTCGGATTACGTCAACCATCGTGGGAATCACTGAACCAGAGCGTGTTGAGCAAACCCTGGGTCTTGCTGCATGGCCGATTCCCGAACAACTTTGGAAGCAGTTGGAGCCGCTCGCGGGAGCTGGAAAAAACGGAGTTCTCTGAGTCAGAAAACAGACAGCCACAAGCGTTTCGTCGCATATCCAAAACCCTCGGCGATGGTTGCGCCGTTTGCCGCAACCAAAACTGCAACAGCGTTCCCCCAATGAAACAAGACGCGGAATCAAAGTTTGACTACCTGGTTGGCGAAATTGAATCGGGCCGATTGAAACGGCGCGAATTTTTTAGGCGATGTGCCCTCCTTGGCATTTCCCTAACGACGGTGGTTCAGGTGCTTGACGCCACCAGGGGCCGTGCGGCGGAAACGGAGGATTTCCCGCCCGGCTGGAATCCTTATCCTTTTAAGTGGGGAACCAATCCTATTGCTGAGAATCCGGACGACGCGATCAAGTGGTGGCTTGCGCGTATGAAGGACAGTGCGGTGGCCGACACGGATCCCAGCGTCGTGCTCACCGCCGACGAGATCAACCAGCTCAAGGCCATGAAACCAAAGGTCGGGCATTCCTGGTATGATCTGGCGATTCCCGCCTTGGGTGGTTGGAACAGTTTTTGGAAGCGCGGAGTTTCCCAATGGGCCGGGGATATCCTGGTTTACGACAATCAGTCTAAACCCGAGCGAATGCTTCTTGGTTCCGAGTTCTTGATCAACCGGGGTGTACACGTCGCGGGCTCGCTGTCATTCGACTGGATCCTTTTTGGAGAGTCGATGAAACGCTTTCACGCGGCCAAAGTTGCCACAACCAGCATCGCGACTTCTCCGTCTGCCTACTTTCCACCTACGTGCACCTGCATGGGAGATGACGTTGCCGAATTCGCAAAGCTTGCCATGCCCATCGCGAAATTCTTCCAGTCAAAAGGATTTAAAGAGGTAGAAGCTGTGTGGCTTGTGGAAGCCCACCCGTCTTGGTTCAGCATCTCGCGGCAGACCGGTTTTCAACAAGGGTTGAATGATCCTAAAGTGCAGGAGGTATGCAGGATCAAGATAGTGGACACGAAACCAGTTCTCGAAAACGAGGATACACAAGCGGCGGCCGAGGCGGCACTGCAGCAGCATCCGAACCTTCACCTGTTCATCATGCTGGCGCATCAGTACGTTGGAGCTGCGGCCGCAGTGAGGAGCGCCGGGCGGCGCGACGTGTGGGTCGCTGCCTCCGATCTGGACGAAGGCACGGCAACCAGCTTGCTGCACGGAGGATGGCCCATCATGATTACGTACAGTCTCCCAATCGCTGGCTCCGGTCTCGCTGAAGCAAACGTGATGGGTAAGATTCTTCTTGGGAAAAATGTCCCCCTTGTTGCCGTGAGCGAGGGCACCATCACGACCAGCGCGAACGTGAAGGAAGCTTACGCCAAGGATTGGGGCGGGGCCAAAATTCCCTGGAAATAACCGTGGCGAAAAAGGGCGCAATCAGACTCTTCAAAAGCGGGTGCCGGAAACCCGAATAGCCGCGGGCCCATGTCTGGACGAAATCTTGCCTTCCGTCGCAACGGGCACGGAAGGCTTCCTTCCTTGATTACAGCGCGAATTGCACCATGAATTCCTCAACACCTCAAACCCTGCTTGAGGCAGAGGGTATCTCGAAATCGTTTGGGGTAACCAAGGCGCTGCAAAACGTCGACCTTAATGTACGGGCAGGTTCGGTCCACGCCGTGATGGGACACAACGGCGCGGGCAAATCCACGTTGATGAACCTTCTGAGTGGTGCTTACCCGCCAGACTCTGGCCGGTTCCTCATTCAAGGTAAGCCGATCAGGTTCAACTCACCCCGCGATGCCCTCGACCAGGGTATTACGATGGTGCATCAAGAGCTGTCCATCGTGCCCGATCTTGACGTCGGGGAAAACATTTTCCTCGGCCGTGAACCAATGGCGGCCTTCAATTTCCTTCGTCGTCGCGAAGTCTACGAGCGGTCCCAACAGCTGCTGAAGGAGTTTGGCCTTGATATTTCGGCGCGCACCCGATGCTCAGAACTCAGTGTCGGTTCGCGTCAGATGGTCGAGATTGCAAGGGCCGTTTCACGAGAGTCAAAGATCTTGATTCTCGACGAGCCGACGAGCGCCCTGACCACGCGGGAGCAACAGCGGCTTTTCGAATTTATCGGCCACCTTAAAGCGCGTGGTATCGGGATCCTCTACGTTTCGCATCGTATGGGTGAGGTCAGGGAGTTGGCCGACACCGTCACGGTACTTCGCGACGGCAGGCGTGTTGCTACGGCGCCAGCTCGCGAACTCAATCAAGCGGCGTTGGTGGAGATGATGCTCGGGCATGCCGTTACGGAAACAGCAGCGTCCGCGGTCACCCCTCAAGGTCAGGTTGGCTTCGAGGTTGTGGGTTTGAGTTCGAAGCGCAGCGACCTTCACGATATTATCTTCTCCGCGCGTCAAGGTGAGATCCTTGGGCTCGCGGGGATGCTGGGCAGTGGGCGTACCGAGCTTTTCGAGAGCCTGTTTGGGGTCAGGACCTTTGAGCGTGGCATCATTCGAGTTCAGGGACGGGAAATCCGCCCGAGTTCGCCGCTCGACGCAATGGCGGCGGGCATCGCCCTCGTCCCGGAAGACCGAAGAACCCAAGGCATTTTCAGTGGTATTCCCATTTGGAAAAACGCAGCGTTGGCATCCATTCACGACGTTTTCCATGCGGCTTTGGGATTTGTACGGGAATCAAACGCACGACGTTCCGCCGAACAGGCAGTTGAACGCTTCCGCATCGCCACCCCTTCGGTGAACAAGGAGATCCAATTTCTAAGTGGGGGAAACCAGCAGAAGGTCATTTTGGCCAGGTGGATGATGCGTCGCCCCCGCGTGTTATTGCTTGACGATCCCACGGCCGGTATCGATGTCGGCGCAAAAGGAGAAATTCACGCGTTCATCCACGCCTTGGCCCAAGAAGGTGTAACCATTGTCTTGAGTTCGTCCGAGTTCGCGGAGTTGCTGGACGTGTGTCACCGGATTCTCGTGATCCGGGACGGGCACATCGTTCGAGAGGTAGACCCCAGCTCTGCGACGGAAGCGTTATTGGTCCACATGACCACCGGCAGCGAGACCACGCCGGCGGTCACCCAGCCGAAGGAGACGGGGGCGTCCCAGTTTCCGTCCGGATGGAACCCCTATCCTTTCGAGTGGGAAACCTACCCTGTCGCAGACGACCCGGATGAGGCGATGAAATGGTGGCTCGCGCGGGTAGCGGATACTTCCGTTCCTGATGATCATCCAAGTGTTGTACTCACCGAGGCCGAAATCACTCTGCTTAGGGCAATGAGACCAAAGGTTGGGCATGCATGGTACGACCTTTCGATCCCGGCGATTGAGGGCTGGAACAGATTCTGGCAGAAAGGGGTCTCCGGATGGGCCGGGGAAGCCCTTGTTTACGATCACGCGTCTAAACCTGATCAACTTCTGCTTGGCACAGAGGCGCAAATCAACCAAGGACTTCTGGTTGCGGGCGTCTTGTCATTTGACTGGATTCGCTTTGGCGAATCGATGAAACGGCTGCATACCGCGCGGATTGCAACGACGGGTGTAGCGACGCCCGCTTCAGCCTACTATCCGCCGACCTGTACGTGTATGACGGACAACGTCTCCGAGTACAGGAAGCTGGCGCTGCCAACGGCAGTGTTTCTTCGCTCAAAGGGTTATTCAAGGGTGAATGCC
Source organism: Chthoniobacterales bacterium (assembly GCA_036401335.1). Lineage (GTDB taxonomy): Bacteria > Verrucomicrobiota > Verrucomicrobiia > Chthoniobacterales > JAFAMB01 > DASWVC01. Next base: position 4,334 of record DASWVC010000005.1, on the reverse strand, counting down.
GTGTGGCTGGTCGAGGCTCACCCGTCCTGGTTTAGCGTTTCGCGGCAGATGGGGTTCAAGGAAGGATTGGATGATCCCAAGGTTAAAGATATCTGCAAGATCAGCATCGTTAGCATCAAACCCGTTCTTGACGCCGGGGATGCAAAGGCCGCGGCGGCGGCCGCCTTGAAACAGCATCCGAATATTCACCTTATAATCATGCTCGCGCACCAATACGCGGGTGCGGCTGCGGCAGTCAGGGATGCGGGCCGGAAAGATGTGTGGGTCGTTGCGTCGGACCTGGATCAAGGCACAACCACCAGCTTGCTGCATGGGGCATGGCCGGTTTTGATCACCTACAGTCTGCCCATTGCTGCCTCCGCCTATGCCGATGCAAACGTTATGGGTAAGATTCTCCTTGGGAAACGGGTTCCGCTGATCGTGTTGAGCAAAGGAACGGTGACAACAAGCGAAAACGTAAAAGACGCGTACGTTCACGATTGGGACGGGGAGGCCCTGCCATGGCATTAAAGCTAGCATTGGCCAGGGAACGCGCGCCTCTCGACGGCCAACCCAATTTACGGGGTCGCGGGAAGCGGGACACCTTAAGGAAGGCCCAGCACGGATGAGTGAAGCCCGTACGGTTCCGGTCGCTTTGATAGCGGGAAAGCGCCGTCTTCTTGAGGGCCTCGAATGGCGGTTGCTATTCCTCGTCGTGGCAATGGCAGGGGTAACCGTCTTTTTTGGGTCCCTCAATCGTTACTACCTCACATGGGCGCATTTCCGCGACATGGGACGCCAGGCATCATTGCTTGTGGTTGCAGCGCTTGGCGCGAACCTGATCATCGTCGCCGGCGAGATTGATTTGTCCGTTGGGGCTGTGGTTGGAATGGTGTCGGTCGCAGTGCCGACCCTTTTCGATCTAGACCTGCCGATGCCGGTCGTCGTGTTCCTCGCCCTCGTGATCGGAGCGGCTGCCGGTGCGGCGAATGGCATGATCACCTTGAGACTAATGGTCCCATCGTTTCTTGCCACACTTGGCAGCATGGCGATCATAAGGGGGATCGCGCTCTTCATTTCTAATCAACCCCGGCAGGTATCCGACGACGCGTTTGGTGCGGTGTTCAACGATGCGATCGCGGGGATTCCAGAAGTGTTGCTCTATTCGGTCGGGCTGATGGCAGTTGTAGCCTTGTTCTGGAAATACTCACGCTTTAGCCTCAGGGTTCGTGCCGTTGGGTCGAGTCAACAAGGTGCGAACTTCGCTGGTCTGCCGGCTCGCCGTATCAAGTTCGTGGTATTTGTACTTGCCGGGATCTTTTCTGCGGCCGGAGCCCTTCTGCTGCTCGGGCAAAGCCTCACGGGCCTGGCAGTCGCCGCAGAAGGTCTGGAATTGAACGCAATTGCGGCAGTTATCCTTGGAGGGGGCCGTCTCGGAGGTGGCAAAGGCAGCGTGGTTGGCACGTTTCTTGGAGCCCTCCTGTTAACCATGGTTTTCAGCGGAATCGCGGGGATGGGATTGACCGCAGCGTGGCAGTTACTAACCAAAGGCATGATCCTCGTCGTGGTGATTGTATTTATGCGGGAGTGATCAAACGAGAACGCGAAGGCAATCGATGACGACGAAACGAGAAACTTCCATCAAAGCCCAGGCCCTCCAGTTCTTCGCAAGGGCTGGCGTCGTCGTCTACCTCGTCGTGCTGGTCGTTGCTTTTGGCCTTGTTAACCCCGAATTCCTCGCGCCTCAGACGCTCCTCAGCATCATCAGCGTTAGCAGCCCGCTCATCGTTGTGAGTGCGGCAATGACCATGTGCTTGATCTGTGCTGAGGTGGACCTGTCCGTCGTAGGCGTCGTCGGATTGGCCAGTACAATAACGGCGCTGCTCATTACCCGCGGGTTCCCGTGGCCGGTTGCGGTTCCCGCCGCAGTGGCGGCTGGCACGGTGCTGGGTGCGGTTAACGGCCTGTTAACCAGTCGCCTGGTGTCGGTGATGCCGTTCTTTCCGTCTTTTTTTCCAACGCTCGCGACCACTGCATTGGCCTTGGGCCTTGCGGAGGCGATGCTGCCGTCGAAACAGGCGATCGCAATTTCCGATCCCGGTTTCGCCTCGGTGTTCGGTTTTGCCGGTAAGTTCAATATCCCAATTCTTTATGCTGTGGCTGTGGTCGTGTTGATGCACCTCGTGCTAACACGAACGTCCTTCGGCTACAGAATTCAGGCGGTGGGAGCAAACCGAAGGGCTGCTCCTCTCGTTGGCATCAACGTCAAACGCACCAAATTTTTGGTGCTCACGGTCAGTGGTGCGCTCGCGGGCTTTGGGGGTGTACTCACTGCAGGATTTTTCCAGGCGGGGCATTCCATGTTGGGCAGGGGTTACGATCTGGACACAATCGGAGCTGCCGTGATCGGGGGAACGGCGCTGTTTGGCGGAAAGGGCAATGTGATTGCCAGTGTCTGGGGCGTGCTGGTTCTGGCCGTTCTGAATACTGGCTTGCAGATCGTTCACGTGGAGCCTGCGATCCAGTTGGCAGCGACGGGAGCGCTGGTGGTTATTGCGGTGGCCGTGGACCTCTACGTGAGACGCCGTCTGGCGGTCTCGTGACTGATACCTAACGGCAAGAGCAAACCTCAGAAATAAATACGGTGATCGGATATGGATTTGCTGAAAACATCCAAACGTTTTGCCGAGCTCGCCGAAGAAGAAGCCCTACGCTTCAACGTTCCGATCACGGTCAGTGTTGTGGACCACCACGGAAACATTGTTCTTAAGCAGCGCATGACGGGAGCACCACTGATATCCCTCGAGATGTCGGAACGCAAAGCCTACACGTCGGCCCTGTTGAGCATGCGAACAGAGGAAATCACCCCGTTGGTGCAGCCTGGTCAACCCTTTTACACCCTTACATCGGCCGCTGGAGGCAGGTTTGTCGCTTTAGGCGGCGGCATACCGTTGTGGGCCGGCGAGGAATGCGTGGCAGGCGTCGGCGTCAGCGGGGGCACTACGGAACAGGATGTCATGATAGCTGAGGCGGCCTTTCGCAGACTTAACGTGAATAGCTGAGGAAAACATGGCGGAGCCGGATTACGGCTGGAGGGTGTTTTTGCCCTAGGCCTGCCTTGTTTGATACGTTACTTTTTGGAACATGCCTCGGCCTGTCCATAACGCCCTTGAAGAAAAGGGCCATAAAGACCTATGAGCAAGAAAGTTAGCTGGGGTATTTTGGGCGTCGCTGATATCGCGGTAAAAAGAGTTCTTCCGGCCATGCAGGAGGGTAGATGGTCACAAGTGATCGCGATCGCTTCAAGAGACCTCAATAAAGCGCGAGGAGCGGCGGATCTGTTTGGCATCCAGAAAGCTTACGGTTCTTACGAAGAACTTTTAGCGGATCCGGAGGTGGAGGCCATCTACAATCCTCTGCCCAATCATCTTCATCTCCCCTGGACCGTCAAAGCGGCGGAGGCCGGGAAGCACGTTCTTTGTGAGAAGCCAATCACCCTTACCGTTGAAGAAGCACTCTCCCTTGTTAAGACTCGCGATCGTACAGGTGTCAAAATTCAGGAAGCTTTTATGGTTGGGGTGCATCCTCAATGGCGTCGTGCCCTCGATTTGGTTCGGGAGGGCAGAATCGGCGAGGTCCAATCCGTGATGGGGTATTTCAGCTACTACCTTCCGGACCCTCAGAATATTCGCAATATATTGGGCTATGGGGGCGGCGCGCTGATGGACGTTGGCTGTTACCTTGTGTACACGTCGCGGCTCATCTTCGGAGCGGAACCCGCGAGGGTGATCGGGCTGATCGACGCAGATCCCCAACTGGGAACCGACGTGTTAACCTCCGGAATACTTCACTTTCCTGCCGGGCAGTGCATTTTCACCTGCGGGACCCAGATTGCACCCTACCAGAGGGTACAGGTTCTAGGCAGAAAGGGGCGCATCGAACTGGAAATCCCCTTCAATGCTCCGCCCGACCAACCCGCTCGGATATTCATCGACGACGGAACTGACCTTTCTGGCCGAAGCGCAGAAACTGTGGAATTCGAAATCTGTAACCAATACACTATTCAAGGCGATCTGTTCTCGCAGAGCATACGCGAGGGAACGGAACTCCCTGTGCCCCTGGAAGGCTCTGTCCGGAACATGGCAGTGATCGAAGCCCTTTTCCGGTCAACTAAATCCGGCCAATGGGAAATGCCGTTGTTGGAGGACCCTGTTCAAACGCCAAACTGACCATCCCGTGGCCGTCAATTTGTTCGATTGTGAAAGAGGTGTAGGCAGCTTCCGTTCGGAAAGCGAGCGGTGTGCCTTCAGGAACCAACGCCGCGTTCCGGACGGCACGTGGCGCCTTCACGGACA
>DASWVC010000004.1:0-8684 GCA_036401335.1 Chthoniobacterales bacterium | reverse complement strand
ATGGGCGACTTCCATTCCCCGTTTTCAACCTTGATGAACGCGAGCCCTTTGGCGCCGCTTGCCTTGGCAAGATTGGTGAGTTCTTCAATTTGGCCGGTGGTGATGCCCGCAAAATTCTTTGCGTTGAATGCCTTAACGACCCCGCCCTGCTCCAACGCGCCGCGGAAAACCTTGAACTGCGACTCACGGAATTCGGCGCTCAGGTCCACCATTTCGAAGCCGAACCGGAGGTCCGGTTTATCACTGCCGAAGCGGTTCATGGCTTCGTGATACGTCAGTCGTGGAAACGGCGTCGGAACGGTCACTTGCAGGGTGGTTCGAAAAATTTCGACGAGCAGGCCTTCCACGAGCTGAATGATGTCTTCGCGCTCGACGAAAGAAGCTTCCAGGTCGATCTGCGTGAGTTCGGTGATGCGATCCGCCCGCGGATCTTCGTCGCGAAAGCACTTGGCAATCTGGTAATAACGCTCCACGCCGCTGACCATAAGGAGTTGTTTGAACTGCTGCGGTGATTGCGCCAGGGCGTAGAACTGCCCTGGGTAAACCCGGCTGGGCACCAGAAATTCGCGGGCGCCTTCGGGCGTGCTCTTGGCGAGAAGCGGCGTTTCAATCTCAATGAAGCCTTGCCGGTCCAGGTAGCTGCGGGTTGCCTGGTAGAGGGCATGGCGGGTACGCAGCGTCTGCAGCATCGACGCGCGGCGCAGGTCAAGGTAACGGTAAGTCAGGCGCAAGTCTTCATTCGGAACGTTGCCGTCGATTTGAAAGGGCAGTGGCGCGCACCGATTCAACACCTGGAGCTCCGCTGCGACCACCTCGATCTCACCGGTTTCCAGTTTCGGGTTTGTGGTTCCGGCGAGCCGGGCCGCCACTTCGCCGCGCACCTGGACCACGTCTTCATCGTGCAGATGGTGCGCAGCGGCGGCCACCTCGGCGTTGGTCTCGGGGCGAAACACGACCTGGGTCAGTCCTTCCCGGTCTCGCAGGTCGATGAAGATAACGCCTCCGTGGTCCCGGCGAGAAGCCACCCAGCCGGTCAAAGTGACGTGCTGGCCGATGTGCGAAGCGCGAAGCTCGTTACAATGGTGCGTGCGGTACATGGTCGCTTTTCAGGCCAAGTTGAGAAAAAAGTTCTGCCAGCGAGAGCGTCTGTTCGGAGCGGTCCGCCAAGCGCTTGAGTTTCACGTGCGGCCATTCCTGGCCGATAACAACCGCATGACGTGCGCCCAGGCTTTCCGCCTGCTGGAACTGTCTGCCTACCTTGGCCGGGTGCAACGCGTAATCTGTTGCGCAACCGGCGGCGCGCAAGGCGCCAGCCACTTGCAAAGCTTCCGGCCGTCGGAGTTCGTCGGCCACGACAACGTAGGCATTGACCCGGGAGTTCGCCCGCCAAACCTCAGCCTCCTTGCGTGCATGGTCCAGCTCATTGATCAGGTTGCCGAGCACGACATCGCCGATGGCAAATCCGGCGGCCGGCAGGTCGACGGCGCCATCACTGAGGGTTGCAATCAGGCCATCGTAGCGACCGCCACCCGCCAACGCGCGATTTTCTTTGGCTCGGTCAAAGACTTCAAACACCAGGCCCGTGTAGTAATCCAGGCCGCGCACAATCGTCAGGTCCAACTCCACAAAGGCTTCCAGGCCGCGCAGGTGCAGTTCCCGGAACAAGGGTTCAAACCCCGGCAGGTTTACCGGCGGAGTGGCTAGAAATTCCTGCACGGCCGGCCAGGGAACCCCAAAGGTGGTCAGCTTATCCCCGATGCCGCGCGGATCGTCGCGTTCAAGCTTGTCAATGACACCGAGAAACTCACCCAGACGTCCGGGCTCCACGCCATGCCGGTGCAGGAACCCGGCCCAGAGTTCGCGGTTGTTAATGCGAATGTAAAAGTCGCGTTCGGTCAGTCCGAACGCCCGAAAGAGGGCGACCGTCAACGCCAGGAGTTCCGCGTCGGCTGCAGGCGAGTTGTCTCCGATCAAATCGCAATTTAACTGGAAAAACTCCCGAAGGCGACCGCGCTGTGGTTTCTCGAAACGGAAACAGGGTCCAATGCTGAACCACTTGATCGGCTTCCGGAAATCGCGTTCGCGCCCTGCCACCAGCCGGGCCACGGTTGGCGTCATCTCGGGCCGCAGGCAAACGTCGCGTTCGCCGGGATCCGTAAAGCGGAAAAGCTGCGTTTTAAGTTCTTCGCCGCTTTTCTTCCGGTAGAGGTCGGTCGGTTCGAGGGTGGGGCCATCGTATTCCTGGAACCCAAAACTTTGCGCGACCCGGCGCCACGTCTCAAACAGGTAAAGGCGAAACGCGCAATCGTCGGGATAGAAATCACGGAACCCAGGAAGTCTCTGCATGCGAGGAGTGTTCACCATGCACTGCAACCTTGTTTTTGCAAGGCGGTAGCTCCACCGTTGACGGCGCCGGTTCCCGGTCTTATCGCAGGGATGCTGACAGCGCGACGCTGCGCAAGACATCATGAAGGTAACTGACACAATCAATCACGAAAAGATCCCCACCCCGATTTCACGCATAGGGTTGGGAACCTGGGCCATCGGCGGAAGAAATTGGGGCGGCACCGACGAAAAAGAAGCAATTCGGACGCTTCAATTCGCGGTTGATGAAGGCATCAACCTAATCGACACCGCACCGGTCTACGGGTTTGGTGATTCGGAGGAAATTGTCGGCAAGGCCCTCGCGGAGGGCGGACGCCGCGACCGCACGGTGATCGCGACAACGGTGTGCCTGGAGTGGGCAGACGGGAACGTTTACCGAAATTCCACCGCCGGGCGGATTGAAAAGGAGATTGAAGATTCGCTGCGTCGCCTGCGCACGGACCGCATCGATCTTTACCAGGTGCATTGGCCGGACCCGCTCGTGCCGATTGAGGAAACGGCCGCAGCGCTGCTGAAGCTACAGCAGTCCGGTAAAATCCTCGCCCTGGGCGTCAGCAATTATTCGCCGGAACAGATGGATGCGTTCCGGAAGGTTGCCCCGTTGGACAGCACCCAGCCACCTTACAACATCTTTGAGCGGGAGATTGAGAAAGACGTCCTGCCTTACGCCCTCGAGCACAAGCTCCTGGTGCTGGCTTACGGCGCCATTTGCCGCGGATTACTCTCGGGGAAAATTACTTCTAACCAGGAATTCAAGGGTGATGACCTGCGCCGTGATGACCCGAAATTCCAGCCGGCGCGCCGTTCGCAGTACCTGGCGGCGGTGGATCGATTGCAGCGGCTGGCGCAGGAGCGGCATCAGCGGAGCGTGCTCGCGTTCGCCATCCGATGGATCCTGGATCGGGGTGAGGGCATGATTGCGCTCTGGGGTGCGCGGAATCCCGCGCAGTTGCACGCCGCCGAACAAGCCATCGGCTGGCAACTTCACCCGGAGGACTATGAGGAAGTTGACCGGATTCTGGCAGAAACGATTCGGGACCCGGTTGGCCCGGAGTTTATGGCGCCGCCTGCTCGGGAGGTAAAGAGCTGAAGAACCCGGAGCCCGACAGAAAAGTTCTTCAGCGCGGGTGCTGTCCTTCCGCATGACAAGCCCGTCGGGTTTGGCCGCCTTTCGTGCGCCTGCGTTTGCGCGTTTCTGGTCAGCCCGGTTGCTGTCCGGATTGGCGCTTCAGATGGAGACGGTGGCGGTGGGGTGGCTGGTCTACTCGCTGACCCACGACCCGTTTGCCCTTGGCCTGGTGGGTCTTTTCGCCTTTGTGCCCAGCGTGGGATTGGCGTTGGTGACCGGCCACGTGGCCGACGTCGCCGACCGTTGTCTGGTGCTGGTGGCCTGTTATGGCACGATTGCGCTGGGCGCATTGTCGTTGGCCGTGCTCTCCTGGTGGAACGTCCAGCTTCTTTGGCCGCTTTACCTTCAGGTCGGCGTGGTCGGGACCGCCCGGGCTTTTGCGAACCCCGCGGCACAGGCGCTGCTGCCCAACCTGGTACCGCCGGCCCTGCTGGGAAATGCCGTCGCCCTCAGTTCAACCGCCTGGCAGTTGTCGGCCATTGTGGGCCCGGCTCTTGGCGGTTTCCTCTATGCCTTTGGCGGGTCGGTGGTGTTTGGCACGGTCACGATCCTCTTTGCGGCAAGTGTCGTGCTCCTGCTGCAGATAGAAAGCCCTGCGCGGCAGGCGAAACCGCCGGACGTGACCTGGGCCGCCCTGGTGGCCGGCATCCATTACATTCGCGCCCGACCAGTGATCCTGGGCGCGATCAGTTTGGATCTCTTCGCGGTCCTGTTCGGCGGCGCAACGGCGATGCTGCCGGTCTATGTGCATGACGTTTATCGGGTCGGGCCATGGGCGTTGGGTTTGCTCCGCAGCATGCCTGCCGCCGGCGCGTTGCTGATGGCAGCCGCCGTCACCCACCGTCCGTTGTCCCGGCGCACGGGCAGGCGCCTGTTTCAGGCGGTGGCGGTGTTTGGGTTGGCCACCATCGGCTTTGGGGTCAGCACCTCGCTCTGGGTGGCTTTGCCTTTTCTTTTTGTACTCGGCGCGTCCGACCTGGTAAGCGTGGTGATCCGTCAAACGTTGGTGCAAACTGACACGCCGGACGCCATGCGCGGCCGGGTTGCCGCGGTAAATTCCGTGTTCATCGGGGCATCCAATGAACTGGGCGAGTTTGAATCCGGCACGTTGGCCGCGCTGGTTGGTGTTGTCCCATCCGTGGTTCTCGGCGGTCTCGGCACGCTGGCGGTGGTGCTGCTTTGGCGTCGATGGTTCCCGGCGTTGCGCGACCGGGACCGTTTGGTTGAGCCGTCCCGTCCTCCTGCCCCGTAAAACCGCAGGCCGATGCCGCACCCGTTCCTGCGTGTTGCAAATGCCAGTTGCCGATTTTCGAGATTGGGCGACTTTTTACATCCCCGCCGGACCGTGCGGCCTGTTTTATGGCGAAACCTCACCTCACGATTTCCGTGTTACCGGAACATTTGTCCATTTGCCGCCTGGAGGCAGACGCCCCTGTGCCGGCGTGGGTTGAGGGAGGCACCTTTGTATCGGTAACCCGAACCCGCGAAGAGCTTACAGTGATCTGCCCCCAGGAGTATGTGCCGGCGGAGGCAAAGGTCAGCCGCAATTGGCGGGCCCTGAAGCTTGAAGGATCTTTCGACCTGGACCTCGTGGGACTGCTGGTATCGGTTGCGGGCCCATTGGCGCAGGCGGGCATCGGCATCCTGCCGGTCGGGACCTACGAGACGGATTATGTGCTCGTAAGGCAGGACCAACTGGATGCGGCCATTCGGGCATTGCGCTTTATCGGGTGCCAGGTGCAGGACTGAAATCGAAGAATGCCACGAGTCAAAGAATCAAAAAATCAAGGGATGGCAGCAGGAAGGCCGCGTAATTAAATTACGCCGAATCCATTTGTGGCCTTCCGCCACTCTTTGATTCATGGCATTTCAGAAGTGCAACGGACCTGAGGTTGCAAGCATTCGTGGCATTCTTCGATTCGTGGCATTTGCTTTGCTTAGAGGGTTCGTTCGTTCTTGTCGGCACCCCAACCCTGCGCCAGTTTGGCGTTGATGGCACGACCTGCAAAAAAAACCAAGATTGTGGCGACGATCGGTCCGGCGAGCAACAGCGAAGACATGCTTCGCCGGCTGATTGAGGCGGGGATGGACGTGGCGCGTTTGAACTTTTCGCATGGACCGGCCGAGCAGGCCAGACCGTTGGTCGAGCGGGTGCGCAAAGTGGCGAGCCAGGAGGGCGCTTTCGTCGGAATCATGGGGGACCTGCGGGGCCCCAGGATCCGGGTGGGGGAAATGCAAAATGGCGCCATCGAGATCAAGCGGGGCAGCAAACTCGTGCTCAGCCCGGAACCGGTTATCGGCACCCCGGAAAAAGTTGCGGTAAGTTTTCGCGGACTTTGTCACGACGTGTCCCGCGGGACGGTGATCTTGCTCGACGATGGCAACCTGGAACTGCAGGTGCTTGACATCCGCGCCAACAACGAGGTCGTGTGCGACGTCATTCGGGGTGGAGAGTTGAAAAGCAACAAAGGGGTGAATCTGAAAAACCGGCTGGTTTCCCTGCCCTCACTGACAACCAAGGATTACCTGGATCTGGATTTTGCGGTGAGCGAAGCGTTTGATTTTCTGGCGCTTTCCTTCGTGCAATCCTCGGCTGACGTGCGCCTGCTCAAACAGGCGTTGGCTGAACGGGGGGCCAGCATTCCAGTCGTTGCCAAGATTGAACGTCAGAACGCCCTGGAAGACATCGAAAACATCGCAAAAGAAAGTTATGGCGTCATGGTGGCACGCGGCGACCTTGCCCTGGAAATGAGTTTTGAGGACGTGCCGATTGCCCAGAAACGCATCATTGCCTGTTGCCGGAGGGCGGGCGTTCCCGTCATCACGGCAACGCAGATGCTGGAATCGATGACGACGTTTCACAAACCGACGCGAGCGGAGGCGGCCGACGTGGCTAACGCCATTCTGGACGGGACCGATGCCGTGATGCTCTCAGCCGAATCGGCCGTCGGCAAGTTTCCGGCGGAAGCCGTTGCCACCATGGCCACCATTGCCCGGCGGACCGAGCAAGCCTGGATGAATGGAGAATTACCGGGACCAATTGCCTTGACGGACAGCGCAGACCTGGATGCGGCCGTTGGCCACGCCACTCAGCTGATCGCGAAATCGGTGTCCGCTCGGGCCATCATCACGGCCACAACGTCCGGCACGACCCCCCGCCGGGTAGCTTGCCACCGGCCGAAAATGCCGGTGATCGCCCTTTGTTCCCGGGAAGAAATTTGCCGGCGCATGGCGCTCACGTGGGGAGTCGAAAGCGTGTTGGTGCCGCCCCTTACCGGGACGGCGCATCTGGTCAAGCTGAGCGCCGAGGCAGCCATCGAAATGCTGAAAGCCAAACCGGATGACGTGCTCACCATCGCGGCCGGCACTCCGTACAACATGCCAGGCAAAACGAACCTGGTGAAAATCGAAGTAATCGCCGACGCGTTGAGGGTTGAGGCGGGAAATTTTGGGGAATAACCGTTGCCTTTAAAGCTGCCGGACTTTGTACCCATGCCGGCGCAACGCTTGGACCAGACCTTCCTCACCCACCAGATGGCCTGCGCCGACGATGACCATGACGTTCTTCTCGGCGTGGGTAAACCCTTCCAAGATTGGCAGCCACTTGGCGTTGCGGTCGGAAAACATCATCCGGAACGCCGTCGGGTCCGCGCGTTCGTTCTGGTTCAAAAGGCGGTCGAGCAGGCCAATCTGTCCGTTCTGCCAGGCGAGCACAAGCACCTGGAGCATCGCCAAAGAAGCGGGTAATTCCGTCAGGGTGGACCGCAGGTATTCTTCGCTGTCCCGGTCCGTGAAGCCGGTAAGGATTTGCGCCTGGTCGCGCAGCGTTTCGAGGCCTTGCACCGGTTTGCCTTCTGCCTGGGCTTTGCGGTAAAAATATTCGTCCACCCCAAGGTCATCCCGGAAGCCGGCGGACTGCAGGTAACGCGAACTGACCAGTTCAGCCAGAAACCACGGGCGAAGGCGCTGCACGCGTTCCCATGACGTACCCAGAGCCGGCAGGACCCGCTTAAGAAGCAATTCAGTGTCCGGAGAAACGTGACGGGAGAGGGTGTCACCCGACGGGTACCACCCGGACCGCTTGAATTCCCTTGTTACATCATGAGAGGTTGACGCCGAAAGATCGACCTCGAAAGCAATCCGGGCGGAAGCCTTGAAGGCCCTTTGCAGCGAGGATTTAAAAGGGTAGGCACTGGGTGGGAGAACATGGATGGAGCCGAGCAGGTAAACTGCGTTGTGCTCCCCTTCCACCCGCCACAGCGTGCTGTGACCAGAGAGCAAGGACGAGCTGTCCGCACAGCCATTTAATGCCCAGCTTAAGCCGGCAACCAGGACGGCAAGCGCGCAGCGGCGTCGCACCAGTTAACTCCAACGGGTGGTTTGACGTCCTTCGGCATCCGCGATTTCCGTCGGCCGCTGATCCCGGTGATCGGAAACCGTCAGATTTTTACCAAGGATTCCCATGACGCCGGTGAAAGCCTCCTCCGAAATTCCGTGCGACACCTTTACCCGAAACCGTTCCCACAGAAACTCCTCCATGCGCATCCATCGGCCATTGTAGTTCACGCGTTGTGTCCATGCACAAATGGTAATGATGCTCTGCAGTTGCTGGATCCTCAAGAGCAGCACGCCAGCACCGGCCGCCACCCCAGCCGATAAGAACAGCAGGACGATAGAAATGTTTTCCCGAATAAACAGCTTTTCCTCAGCTGCAATCCGACGTTCCTGCAGCTGCTGGCCTTCTTCGTCGTTCATGGCCTGAAGTTCACCAGCCAGCACCTGCATCTGCCGCGGACCATCCTCCCGGGTCAACAGCCGCAGCGCCGCTGCTGGATTCCCGGTTCGCACGAGGTCGATCCCTTGCTGCATTTCTGTGAAAACGTCATGCATCAGCGTCTGTACGTGCACCGATCGTTGCCACAGCGACGGGTTGTCACGCGTCAGCCGCTGAAGATAAGGCATGCTAAAAAGCACCTGGATACGAGCAAAGCGGAATGGCACCAGGTACCGCTCCTCCCGTGCGAGGAGGTAACCGCGTTGAGCACTTTCGGCGAGACTGAGCAGGCGGTACAGGTTGTTCACCTGGGCACGTTCGAGGTGCGTGTGCTGCACCGCCATGAGGGAGTGTTTCTGGTCAGTACTAAGTTCTCGCGAAACGAAGAAGAAAACT
>DASWVC010000003.1:0-2811 GCA_036401335.1 Chthoniobacterales bacterium | reverse complement strand
CCATGGATTCACGCCCCTCTCGAGTCTGCCGGCCATGGTCAGGATCCGGACGGACCGTTGTTCCGGCCCTTGAAAAACCCGGCAGGGCGGGGGAACACCCGAGCGGCCGCTCACCCATGGGGCACTCTGCCACCGAGTGCTGCGCAACCACGCCCAGGCCGTGGGGATCGACTTAAAAAGCTTCGGACTCCATGCCCTGCGGGCCACGGCGGCCAGCCACGCCCTGGACCGGGGCGCCGACCTGGGCAAGGTTCAGAAGCGGCTGGGGCATGCCAACGCCTCAACCACCCGGCGCCGTTCCCGCCCCGAAGAGAGCCCGACTTTTCGCGTCGCGTACTGAAGGGAGGATTTTTTTTCCGGTCGGGGGCCGCTTGCTAAGCCTTACCGCGGCGTCCCTCCTCGGGTCCTCTGGCCGGTTTCCCTTTGCAAGAAGGTAAATAAGGTATAGCCGCCATCGCATGGACGAGTGGCTACACAACCTTCCGGTTCGGTGGATGGCCCTGGTGGTATTCGCTACAACCTACTTGGCCACGGCCGGCATTTTCGCGGTCCTCATGGCGCTGGCCAAGGGCAAGCGGGCCCAGGCTTTCAAACGAGTGTCCCCCGGCCTGCTCAGCCCTTTGGCGACGATTTTCGGCCTGCTGGTCGTCTTTAGCGTCGTGCAGGTCTGGAGCGACATGGATCGGGCCAAGGCGGCGGTCGATCGTGAGGCAAGCGCCCTGCGCACGGTGGTGCTGCTGGCTACAAGCTTTCCCGGAGAACCGGAGGCCGGGCTTCGCAACCTGGTCCGCCGCCACATCGACGAAGCCGTTTTTGCGGAGTGGCCCACGATGGCGCAACGCTCGGCTTCCTTGACGGTCGCCCCGCCCGCGTTGGCCGACGCCTTGCGCTTGGCCCTTTCCCTGTCGCCCCAGAACCCGGGGCAGGTCGTGGCGCAGCGTGACATCGTGACGGGGCTGCAAAACGCGATGGAGGCCCGCCGGCAACGCATCAACCTCAGCCGCTCCAGTGTCAATTGGGTCAAGTGGACCGGCCTGTTGGCGCAGGCCGGTTGCGCGCTGATCGCGATCGGCATGGTCCACTGCGACGATCGCGCCGCGGCGGCCATCGCGATGGGGATTTTCGCCACCGGGGTGGCCGTGTCCGTGCTGTTGATTGCCAGCCACGACCGGCCCTTCAGCGGCGAAATCCGCGTCAAACCCGATGTGCTTCTGCAAGTCAGGCCGGAGTGACCTCAAGTTGGGGCTACACAAGGCCGGCGGTGGCAGGGGGTCATGGTAGAATCTGCTCCAAACGGTACGCTGCCATGACCGAATCCAAGCAGCACGGAAGGGGATTATGGACGACCCACCTCCGACGGGCTTGCGGCAAGCCGGCCCATTCTCGGCGGTTGGCTCCGCGTCCGCTGCGCCCCGCTGGGATTGGACCCCGCGCTCCGCGTGGGCCAGTGGGGTCAATAACCCCCCTGGATCGAGCCAGCACCGCCCCTACGCCCAAGCGCTCCGGCTCGGTTCAATCTCTTTGGGATGTCCTTTGTAGTTCTTCAGGTCGTTTCCGTAATTCGCTCGATCATAATCGACGGGGCGATAACCAGCCTTATCGACGCAGATGCGGGGAGTAGGTTAACGTTGTCACCTTGTTCGTTCCTTAAAGTGAAACGGTAATGCGTTATTCATCCATCAAGCCGCATCTGGAGCCGTATATCATTTTGGCTCGGCGCCGAACTACCATCAACCACGCTTTTGCATCCGCAATCGCGCCTTCCGATTCATACGATGATGTCCGCGTTAGAGCCGGGATGGAAGAACTTGGACAAAACCCAGACGCAGACCTCCATTGTTCATACTGCGAAGGTCCGGCCGAGACTTGGGACCATGTTTTCGCAACAGTTAAGGACAGCCACTTTAGCGGTCATGGACACCGGATAGGAAACCTTCTCCCATGCTGTAAGCCGTGTAATTCTGCAAAGGGCAACAAGGGTTGGCGCCAATACATTTCTTCTCTGAAAATAGCCTCTGGTGAAATCGACCGCAGAAGTAAACTTATAGAAAACTTTCTGGGTCGCTTTGGCGTCAAAGACCCACAACCTGTTCAATCAGAGCAGTACGCGGAGTTGCAGAAAGTACGTAAGGAGGTTCTGGCGCTTCTTGCCAAGGCCGACGAAATTGCCGCCTCCATTCGTAGTCAGTCGAGCCAGATGGCCAAAGAGCCGGAAGGTCAAGAAAATCAACCCCTCGCATCATGACAGGCGCATGCCTCCGGGAGCTGGTTGACGCCGATTCCGGGGCAAGTAAAATGTGCTGGCCGGGACCGATCCTGTTTCAGCTTGCAACGTGGCAGCACACGCTGGCCCTGGCTGCGGCACCCTTCCGCGAAGGGAGCAAAAAAGGGGCTGCCCACCGTTTCCGAACCAAAGAAACCCCGTTTTTCGTTGGAAAAGAAAAACCGATGGTTACCTCCCGGCAGGGCTTGAGGCCGCCGTCAAGCGAGCGAACGGAATAAAAAGCGACTTTAGAAGCGGCTTTATGCCGGATCGCGACCTTGACCGATCCGGCCGAAGCGCTGCCCCTTCACTTTCGATGGCCCAAACCGTTCGACCGGAAGGAACGCTCGCCGGCCCAGCCGAGGGCCGGGTGAGCAGGGTGAAGGTGGTTTCTAAAAGCCTAACCTGGGAAGCAGAACCCTGGCTTGGCGGCCGCCGTTTAACCCAACGATCCGACGGCTTTACGGCGAAGGCTGAGCGCAGTTTAAACCCTGAGGCGTCCCTTACGGGACTCAAAGCCGGGGAGGGAGTGGTTGATGAACCGCGTC
>DASWVC010000002.1:0-1717 GCA_036401335.1 Chthoniobacterales bacterium | reverse complement strand
CAGCCTTGAAGTCGCCACCCTCGTGGTGGCCGGCACGATGGTTGGCAACGAACTGGCCGTCGCTGTCTTTTTTCACCCGCGCATCAGCGCCTTGGACGACGCCACCCACGTGCGCGCCGCCCAAACGTTGGCCCAGGCCCTTGGTCGCGTGATGCCCTTTTCGCCCTCACGATCGTCTACACGGTGCTGCTGATGGTGCCCTCAACAACCAAGTCGCCCGCTGGCGCCCGGAAGCGCTGCCCGCTAACTGGCGGCCGTTGCGTCGGCGCTGGGATACCCTTCATGCCATCCGGGTGGGCGTTCTGCCCGTGGCCTTGGTGCTTCTGGTCACGTCCTGCATCGTTCATCCCACCGCCTCAGTCGGCGTCGCTCCATGACCCACTCGGAAGCCAATGGATGGCCCCCGAATGGCCCTTCTTGCGGCGATCGCGCGTAACGGCGGCAACGGCAGCAGGAGTGGTTGACGAACCGCCTCCGACAAACGGTTGCAGGCTGGCCCTTTCTCGATCCGCGGCGCCCAGATTGGGGCTTACCCATCGGTAAGACCCGTCAATACGTCATTCTACGTATTGACGGATTCTCCGTGACCGCGCCCAATCGAACGTCGCCCAGAAACCTTTGACCATGGGACCCTTGGCGACACCTCACCCCTAAAACCCCTGGAACAGATCATGAAACGACACGCACTCCTTGCCCTGGTCGGGTTGGTCATCGGCTTTGCTTTGCCGACCTTCGCCCAACAAACCAACACGCCCGATCCACAACTACGCCAAAAGCTGGTCGATGTGATTGCAAAACACGCTGAGGCAATGAACAAAAACGATGCTGCCGCCGCCGCGGCGCTCTTCACGGAGGACGCGGTTTATGTGACGGACAAAGGACCGGTTAACGGTCGGCTGGCCATCGAGAAAATGTATACAGACCTGTTCCAGAACGTGCATTTCAGCAACCATCTCATCACGGTTGATCCGGATTGCCCTCACCTGATCGGTAGGGAGGGCAACCAGATGTGGGCGACGGGCGGATGGAGTTCGACCATTCAAGGCCAGAACTTCGGCCCTGTGGAAATCAAGGGCTACTGGTCCGTGATCCGTGAGGGCGAGGATTGGAAGATCCGGATGCTGACCCCGGTGGTCACCCCGGCACCGTCTGCACCCAGCGCGGCGACACCCTCCCCAAGGGCGGCCACCCCGAGTAACCAATAGCATCCGGATCTGCGCGTTATCGAGGGATTGGATCCTCTTGACCGGCGACGCGGTAAACCCCGCACAAGAACCCCCGGCGACACCTTACCCCGGAAATCCTAGAACAGACGATGAAACCCCGCATGCTACTTGCCGTTGCAGGCTTGGCCACCAGCTTTGCTTTGCCGACCCTTTCCCAACAAAAAGAACCGACGCCCAGTGATAAAGACCGCCAGCAGCTGGAGGCGATGATTAAGAAATTTGATGAGGCATGGAATCATAACGATGCCGCCGCACTGGCCGCTCTCTACGCGCAGGACGCGGTGATCGTGACGGATTCAGGACCGATTTACGGTCGGGAGGCCATTGAAAAGCATTGGTCAGACGTTAATGTTCGCGAAGGCGGCACCTGGAAGGACCAGTTGGAGACCGCGACCATAACCCCCGCACCGGCCGCGACGTCATCCCCGACGGCCACCCCGAGCAGCCAATAGCCTCCTAATCCGCGTGACGATAGAACGCCTTGACGGAAG
>DASWVC010000001.1:0-7746 GCA_036401335.1 Chthoniobacterales bacterium | reverse complement strand
AAAAATTCTAAGGTCAACAATGGTGATGTTCAACCGATAACTACGGCTCTAACCTAACAAAATCTATGGTAGCACAATCGACGGCGGTCGATCCCCCGGTCCTCAACGAGGAAGAACAGTTAGCCCTTTCTCAGGAAGCGCACGCTGACAAAATCATCCGGCAGAATGTCGTCTGGGCGGCTGGCGGCGGCATCATTCCGGTCCCCGTATTTGATTTCGTCGCTATTGCAGCGGTGAACATCAAGATGCTTAGGGAACTGGCGGCTGTTTACGAACTGCCGTTCAAAGAGGACCAGGTCAAAAGCATTCTCGCTTCTTTGCTCGCGGGACTCGGAGCGCCCACGCTCGGAATGGCCCTGACCGTCAGCCTGGTTAAAGCCGTGCCGGTTATCGGCGTCCTGAGCGCCGTAGCTGCCGTGCCGCTGTTGTCTGCTGCGTTTACCTACGCCGTCGGTAAGGTCTTCGTGCAGCACTTCGCCGCGGGCGGCACCTTCTTAAACTTCGATCCCAAGCGGGTCCGGGCTCATTTCGCCCGTGAGTTCAAGGAAGGGAAAGTGGTCGCTTCCAGCATCAAAGCCAAACCCGCTGGCCCTGTTTCTCCGACAGTTTGATCCGGGTTGCACTTCTCTGCCGGCTACCGGCGGCCGGGTCTGTTGCGACGGGCCTGGCTCCTGATTGCGGGTAAGGCATGCCATGTTTCTTTTTATACCCTACCTCCTGGCCTGCTTGTTGATCGGTTTTATGGGTGCACGCCGGCCGTTCGGCTTCTTGGGTTATTTTGTTGCTTCCCTTTTGTTTACGCCAATGATCGGCCTGCTTCTTTTTGCTGCGGCGGGAGAAAATCGAGCCTGGCGGCACAGGCGCTGACGCGCCCTGTCTCAATCCAGGGGAGGATTACTTCTCGATCAGGTAATCCTCAATGACGAGGGCATCCAATCCGGTGGTATAAAAAAGCCCGAGGGCGTCTTCCACGGAATGGATGATCGGTTTACCCATGATGTTGAAGCTTGTATTCAGCAGCATGGGCACGCCGGTCAGTTCATAAAACGCGTGGATCAGGTCATAGTACTGCGGGTTCCACTCGCGTCGGACAGATTGAAGGCGTCCCGATTGGTTGACGTGAACGATCGCGGGCACCTTTGCCCGGGCGGATTCTTTGAACGTCAAGGTCCGTTCCATGTACGGTGAAACTTGGTAGTTTTCGAAGTACTCCTCGCCGAATTCGTCCAGAATGGACGGGGCAAAGGGGCGGAATTCTTCACGGAACTTCACCAAAGTGTTGATGCGATCTTTGATGTCCGCAGGACGCGGATCGGCCAGGATCGACCGGTTGCCGAGGGCTCGTGGTCCGAATTCCGCGCGTCCTTGGACCCAGCCAATAAGCTTCCCGCCCGCCAGGAGGCGGGCGGCCTCTTTGTACACCATTGCGGGAAGTTGTTGAATCCGGGGAAGGCCGCCGAACTTCACGAGGTTAGCCAGGGTGCGTTTCGACATTGATGCACCCAGGTAAGGACTCTGCACCTCGGACCTGCGCTTCCGGTCGGGGTGATCGGCGTCATAAGCAAGTAAAGCAACCCCAAGCGCGTTCCCATCGTCACCCGGTGCGCACGGGACATGAAGCCGGCGGAATTTCGTGCGCCCCACGATCTCGCCGTTGTACGAGGAGTTCAGGCCGCAACCCCCGCCGAGTACAAGATTTTCCGAGATGCCTCGGGCGAAAAAGTTGTCCAGTAACTTGGACATGACCTCGCCGTAAAAGTACTGGGTAGTGTAGGCCAGGTCGGCCACTGTCAGCGGCGACGCATCCTTTAGGCGGGCCTTTCGTTCCATCCGTCCGAACCACGCCTCGATTTTCGGAATGGAAGGGTACTTGATTGAAAGGTCGTCGACGCGGATGAGGGACCGGAAGTCTGCGAGGATCTCCTGGTCCAACTTGCCGTAAGGCGCCAGTCCCATCAGTTTCCATTCCTCGCCATGCTCGACGCTGAACCCGCAGAAAGTGGTGCAGATGGAGTAAAAAATCCCGAGGCTTTCTTCGCCTTTTACCCGCGCCACTTCGCGCAACCGGCCGCCTTTGTACTGAAAATAACTCATCGACCCCCACTCGCCCTGGCCATCGGCCACCATGCACGCCGCCTCTTCGAAGGGACTGGTGAAGGCGGCGTTTGCCGCATGGGCAAGGTGGTGATTGAACCTGACAAAGGAGACCTTGCTGTTGCCGAACTCACTCAGCAGGATGTCGGCGATGTTCCCTCCTGAATAAACAAACGAGGCATACTGCAGCCAGAGGTCCGTGAACAGCGTGTGCTTGCCGACCAGAAATCGGGTCATCTTGCGGGGCCGCTGCGTGATGCGTTCGTGATCCGTGGCCCCAATCAGGTTCATGAAGTTCATGAACCGATGCAATCGCTTGCTCCATGGTTTTGCCACGACGTATGCAGCGGCCGGATCGCAATGGTCGCGGATCACCCGGCGGACCGTTTCCCGCACGTCCGCCATAAGCCCGTAGCCGCGTTTGCTCTGAAGGCACCGCTCCGAGCCTTCGGCGAAAACAACTTCACCGCCACCATTCACCACCGCTAAAGCAGGATCGTGAAAAGTGGTAGCAAGCCCGATGTAGTATTTCTGCATACCCGGACGGAGGACTCCGTGGTAGATACAACCGGAGTCGGAATTCGAACTGAAAGGTTACCTACTGCCCGCCAATAACCGGGATCTCGCGAAGATCGACCACCGCATAGGAGCCTTCCGTGTTGGTTTCGACGGGTGCGGCCGTCCCTTTTCGTACGTTCTCCTGCGCTTTCTCGATCCGCCGCCGACAAATCGGACGGTAAACCTTGAAAAAGCTGATCCCATTCTCAATGCGGAAACGCTCCAGGTACGAAAAATGGTTGAAGCCCAGGCGGCCTTTGAAATCCAATGAAGTGTAGATCATGGCGTTGCCCAGCCAGCCTTCCTTGTTCTTGCTCTTTTTATCCCAACTGCCGTCCGATGCAGAAGGCCGCTGGATGCAAATCAACGGGTTGATGTGGACAAAAGAACGGTCGCCGTTCAGGGCGGAGTAGAACAGGTCAACCGACATCCCCGAACAGTAAGGCCTCATCTCGAGAATCTTCTTCGCAAACTCGGTCCGAACCACCACCGCATGAACGTTAAGCAGGGCACCCCGAAGGATGTGCGGAGTGATGTATTCCACCTTCCGGAAAATGAAACCACCGAGATGGAATAAATTCCAGTCGGAACGGGATCTTAAAAAGTTCACCACGTGGCCCAAATTGGTTTCGTAGTTCTCGAGGAACATGGCGTCGTCTTCAAACACCAGGACATACGGAACCTCCTGTTCAATGGCGTACCGCAGACAAGCCATGTGAGAGTCGATGATCGCTTTGTCACGATCAGGTTGGCGTTCCGGTTGATAGAAGACAACCTGTCGCATCCCGACCCGTCGGAATTCATTCTTCGCTTCCTCAAATCGATCTGCTCGTTCACGCAGATTAATGCACATGGACAACGGAAAGAAGTCCCAAAGGGAGCTGCTTTCGGTTCCAACTTCGTTAGTCTGGATCTTTTCCATTGTTTTCGCCTGTTGAGAAGGGCACTCCGGAATAGGTTTAACTAGGGTTTGCGCAGTGAGTCTTAGCGATTTACCCAACCGCTTGTCAATCCCGGGATCGGGTCAGATTGGTTTGTCTGGCGATGCGGGGTGTTTGCCGTCCCGACGTCCCGCCAGCCTCCCTCGAGCAGGCACTCTTTAAAAGAGCCATTCGCACCCGGGAACGTAAAATGTTATCGCCGTGACCTGCCCTGCCAGCTTAGGTTCTTCCCACCAAACGGGTGCCAACGACCGAGTCATTCAATGCAGAAAAAAACGCGCATTTACGTGTTCCCCGGACAAGGTTCACAAAAGGTAGGAATGGGAGCGGAACTGTTTGGCCGGTTTACGGAACTGGTGGCGACCGCAGATGCCGAGCTGGGGTATTCCATCGAGGAATTGTGCCTTCGTGATTCGTCCTCACGATTGAACCAGACGCAGTTTACCCAACCGGCGCTGTTTGTCGTCAATGCCCTCAGCTACCTCAACCACCTGTTAGAAACGGGGCGGCTGCCCCGCTTCGTCGCCGGTCACAGCCTGGGAGAATACAACGCGCTTTTCGCTGCCGGAGTGTTTGACTTCCGAACCGGGATCAGACTGGTTCAACGACGGGCTCACCTTATGGCCAAGGCTTCCGGAGGGGGCATGGCAGCTGTTATCGGCCTTTCCGTGGATCAGATCCACCGGGCATGCGGCCTCGCTGGTGTAACAGGGATCGATATTGCCAACCTGAATTCGCCGAACCAAGTGGTCATCTCCGGACCCGAGCCAGACCTCGCCGCCGTCCAGCCTGACCTGGAACGCGCTGGAGCACAACTTATCCGGCGTCTGCCGGTCAGTGCTGCTTTCCATTCCCGTTACATGGCGGAAGCAGGGCGGGTATTTCAGGGCTTTTTGGAGGGTGTCACGTTCCACGAGCCCAGGATTCCGGTGATCTCCAATGTCACCGCTCGTCCTTATCAGCTGGCGGAGACCAAAGAGGTGCTCGCCCGTCAGATCACCCATGCGGTTCGTTGGGTCGAAAGCGTGCAATGGTTATTGCTGCAGCCGGAGCCCGACTTCCTGGAACTAGGGCCTGGAAACGTGCTCACCGGGCTGATCCGGCGAATCAAAACGGAAGGCAACCGCCTGTCCGTCACACCCTGAGGAAGGTTGCCCTATGGAAAAGGTGATTTGGATGTGCGCAGGACAAGGCACGCAGTTCTACCAGATGGGCCGGGAGTTGTACGAGCAGGAACCGGTCTTCCGGAGGTTTATGGATAGGGGAGATGAGTTGGTCCGGGAGTTGATCAATGAATCGCTCGTCGACATCGTTTACCTCCCCCGGGCAAACCGTTTTGATCCTTTTCGACGGCTGCTGCACACGCACCCGGCCATTCTGCTGTTTCAATGCGCGCTCGCCCACCTCTTGGCGGAGAAAGGCTTTCAACCTGACCTCCTGCTCGGCTACAGCCTTGGGGAATTTGCCGCGCTGTCCATTGGGGGCGCCCTGCCGTTTGAGCAGGCCTTGATCAACGTGATCAAGCAGGCGGAGTTGATCGAATATTGCGTTGCGCCGGGCGGAATGCTTGCCATTCTCGATTCTATCGATCTCACCGAACGACATCCCGAAGTGTTCCATGACTGCACGGTCGCAGGTTGCAATTTTGAGCGGAATTTTCTTATTGCTGCGTCCTTGGACGCCTTACCGAAGGTCCAGCATTTCCTTCGCCGGAATGGGGTTAATTTTCTGGACCTGCCTGTTGACTATGCTTTTCATTCACCCGCCATGGATGCGGTGAAGACCGCCGTGCTTTCTCTGCTCGAAGCGTTGACCCTCGCTCCCCCGCCAATACCGGTGGTGTCAGCACAAAATGGGAAGGTTTTGGAGCCGCCCTCGGCAAAGCATTTGTGGCAGGCCATGCGGGATCGTGTCGATTTTGCTTCGGCCATTCGCAACCTGGAAAAAACCGGTCCTTACCTTTACCTGGACCTGAGCCCATCCGGCAGCATGGCGACGACCCTGAAGTACCTTCTTCCTAAACAATCCCGATCCGAGTTCCTGACCGTATCGTCCTCCTTTGGGCAGGAACGCAAAAACCTGCAGCGGGTCCTTGAACGGTGCCGCGCGGCTGGCCTGCGTTCTGCCTGAGCTGCACCGCCAACCATGGACTTTTTGCGTTTCTTGGAGAGGGAATCAAAAACCCTCGACCGCCGCCTTTTGATCCTCGGAGCCCTCGCTGCGTTGATCAACATGTTCATCATTTTCAGTCTGACGGTTGCTGCGGGAAAAGCCGTTCAGGGCCAGTCGACCCTGGGTCAGTTGCTGAGTGTTGTCCTTGCCCTTGCCGCCTATTGGCTCAGTGAAGGGTTTGTGATGCGGCGAGTGACGATTGCGGTTGAGCAGATTGTTCAAACCGTCCGCGTCCGCATCATCGACAAAATCCGAAGCTCAGACCTTGCCTCGATCGAAAGCCTCGGAAGGGCCGCTCCCTACAACGTCGTTTCCACGCATGCCATGAACATCTCGCGGGGCGCCACCGGCATTGTTGGGGCCTTTACAGCCTCCGTTTTGCTCGTTTGGGCGTTCCTCATCATCTTGTACATCTCCAGAACCGCGTTTCTCATTTTGATCGCCGCCCTCGCCTTTCTCCTCCTCACGTTGAGGCTGGGCCAGAAAAAAATCAGCGCCTCCTACGCGAATGCCGTGGACCGCGATAACCAGTTTGTTCATGGGTTCGGCGATTTGATCGATGGCTTCAAAGAACTGAAAATGAACTCGCGGAGGGCGCAAGATTTCATCGACAACCATTTGAACCTGCTCGCCGGCGGGGCTCGGGATGCGCGCACCGGAGCCGGGTTGGAAATCAATCGGAGCGTTCTGCTGGCGACGGCGGCGCTTTTTATCGTCCTTGCCGCGCTGGTCTTCCTCCTGCCGTTGTTTTCACCGCACGAGGCGCCTAAGCTCGTAAGGCTCACCACCTTTGTGATTTTCCTGTTCGGTCCCCTTGGCCAGGTGGTGGGCGTCTCTCCGTTGTTCAACGAAGCCGTCGCTTCCGTCCGCGAGGTTCAGCGCGTGGAGGCCCTGCTTGATTCGGTTTCCCGTGGTGGTTCGGCCGACCCGGAACCCGACGTCGATCCCCCGCTCAGTTTCAACCAGTTACGTTGCAACGACCTTTCGTTCAACTACCGGGACGAACATGGCCAGCCTTCTTTTTCACTCGAGCCCCTCGCCTTCGAACTTGCGAGAGGTGAAATGGTGTTTATCACCGGAGGGAACGGAAGCGGAAAATCAACGTTCCTGAAAGTCCTTGCCGGACTTTACCTGCCGGCCGGCGGCACCATTTCGTTAGATGACAGGCCCGTCGATCTGGCCCGGCGCCAGAGTTACCGAAACCTTTTTTCGGCCGTTTTCTCGGATTTCCACCTTTTTGACCGCATCTATGGCGTGGAGCATCTCGACCAGGCGAGGTTACGGAGGCTCCTTGAGCTGACGGACCTGCTGCATAAAATCTCGGTCGTGGATGGCCGGCTAAACACCGTTAACCTTTCCAGCGGGCAACGCAAACGGCTCGCCCTCGTTTTGTCGCTTCTTGAAGACCGGCCTATCCTGCTTCTGGATGAATGGGCGGCCGAACAGGACCCGTTGTTTCGACGCAAGTTTTATCGTGAAATTCTTCCCTCGCTCAAGCAGGACGGTAAAACGGTCGTAGCCGTAACTCACGACGATGACCATTATGAAGTCGCCGATCGGGTGCTTAAAATGCAATTTGGAAAATTTGTGGAGCGCTAGCCGGGGCTTGGGCCCCAGCTCAATTTTGACACCATCCCGACGTGAAAAGAGGATTTTTTATTGTTTCCCCGTGACTTGCCCAGGTCGGAAAGCCGGTGTTTCCTCCCTATCCGATGAACCGGCTTACTCTCCTTTGGTGCATCATCCTTTTCAGCCTCTGTGCCGCGGCCAATGCACAGGAAATCGTGCTCAAATCGATCAAACGGAAAACGATTACGCCGGACTACACCCGCTACGAATATTCTTTTACAACCACCAACAATTCCGCCCACCGGTTGCACCTGTTCGTGAACGTTTCCTTGATGGACTCAGAGCAGGAGCCTCTCGACGAGCGGTTCATGTTTTTTGAGACCCGGCCGGGCCATTCCCAGACCGCTTCCAT